>RFIB01000284.1 GCA_003695625.1 Acidobacteriota bacterium
CGTCGCCTGCACGGACCTGTCCGCATGCGGACGACCTGCCCGGACACCCGTCCGCATGCGGACACCGCCCTCACCACATTCCTCGAACCACGGTGGGCTTGACCGGTGCGCGGGGCGCGGCGATGCTGCGTTCTCCCCAGAAGGAGACCCGCGTGACCGATCCCCGTCGAGGCGCCCGAGCCCCCGGCCGCGTGCTGCTCGTCGAGGACGACCGGCCGCTGCGGGAGATGCTCTCCGAGTTCCTGTCCAGTCTGGGCCACGAGGTCGACGCCGTCGGCACGCTCGACGCGGCCCGCGGCCGGCTGCGCGCCCGCAGTCACGATCTCGTGCTGACCGACCTGATCCTCGAGCGGGGGACCGGGCTCGACCTGCTGCGCGAGGTCCGCGAGCGCGACCTGCCGGTCGAGGTCGTGATCATGACCGGGCACGGCAACGTCGAGACGGCGGTCCAGGCGATCCGTGACGGCGCCTACGACTTCCTGACCAAGCCGGTCGACCTGCGCCGGCTCGAGTTCGCGGTGCTCAAGGCGCTCGAGAAGCGGCGCCTCGAGGATCACCTGCGCCGGCTCGAGGCGTCGTCCCGTGACCGGTTCGGCGAGCTGGTCGGAGTCTCCGCGCCGATGCGCGCCGTGTTCGGCCTGCTCGACCGCGCGGCGCGCAGCGACGTCGACGTGCTGCTGGTCGGTCCGACGGGCAGCGGCAAGGAGCTCGCCGCCCGCGCGATCCACGAGCGCTCGCGCCGCTCGGCGGGGCCGTTCCTGCCGGTGCACTGCGGGGCGCTGGCGCCGGAGCTGCTCGAGAGCGAACTCTACGGGCACGTGCGCGGGGCGTTCACCGGCGCCGAGCGTTCGCGCGACGGCCTGTTCGTCCGCGCCCGTGGCGGAACGGTCCTGCTCGACGAGATCGGCGCCGCGCCGGAGCGCGTCCAGGTCGGCCTGCTGCGGGTGCTCCAGGAACGGACCGTGCGCCCGATCGGCTCGACCGAGGACGTTCCGGTCGACGTGCGCGTCATCGCGGCCACGCACGCCGATCTCGACGCGCGGATCGAGCGCGGCGAGTTCCGCCAGGACCTCTACTATCGTCTCGCGGCGCTGGTGATCGAGCTGCCGCCGCTCGCCGCGCGACGCGAGGACCTGCCCGTCCTCGCCGCCGAGATCCTCGGCAGGCTTGCCGCGCGCCATGGCCGGGTCGTGCGCCTCGCCCCGCGGGCGCTCGAGAGGCTGGCGCATCACGACTGGCCGGGCAACGTGCGCGAACTCGAGCACGTGCTCGAGCAGGCGCTGCTGGCGTGCCGCGGCGGCGTGATCCGCGCGCGCGACCTCCCGCTGCCGGCGGACGACGGGTCGGCTGTCCGCACCCTGGAGGAGGTCGAGCGCGAACACGTGCGCCACGTGCTCGAGCGCTGCGGGGGCAACAAGCTGCGGGCGGCGCGGCTGCTCGGAGTGCCGCGCGCGACGCTCTACCGCAAGCTCGTGCGCTGGGGGCTCGAGCCTGCGGCGCCGTCCGCTCCGCGCGCACCGGACGTCCCGCCCGACGACCGGCCCCGTCCCGCCGCCCCGGCAGGCCTGGGTCCGGACGAGCCCGCCTGACGCGAGGTGTCCGCCTGTCCGGGGGGGCTGTCCGCATCCGGACGGTTCCGGGACGCGGCGGCGCGATCCGGACGCCGAGGCGCCGGCTTCGCCGCCAGGTGTCCCGGGCCCGGGTGCCACTGAGTGTCACTATCCCGGCCCAGGTTTGTCTCAAAAGGGACATTTTTGGCATCCCCGGGGCTGAAGTCCGCCCCCGACCGGACGAAACGAGACCCCGAAAGTCCCCGGCCCTGCGGCCGATGAGAGGAATCGGCGGCGCCCGCGGCTGTTCTGGCACGGCCGTTGCTGTACGTCCGGCCGATGACGGTCGAGGTCGCCGCGCGGAGGGAGGATCGGATGAGAGAACACGCGCAGGAGTCGGTCCGGGGCAAGCGCCAGGCGGGGACCTGCGGCGCCGGGTTCCGGCCGGTGGACGGGTTCGTGGTCGGCGGGGACGCCGCGTGGGACTCGGGCCAGAACCTGTGGCTGCTGCTCTCGCGCCCGGGCGAGCGGCTGATCGACTTCTTCATCGAGGACGACGAGACGTCCGCCTCGCGCGATCCGTTTCCCTGCGCCTGCGCCGGCGTGGCGCCGGACGGCACCGTGCTGATCGGTGCGGTGGACTGGGAGATGGACCGCTTCCTGTCCGAGATGCTCGACGAAAGGGATGCGTCCAATCGCTGACGATGCCGGCAACACGGCACGGCAAGGGGGTCCACAAGTGAGCGCGATCGAGAGTCAGACCATCGTAACCGCACCGCGGCCGGCCGGGAGCGACCCGCTGGCCATTCTCGAGCCGATCGACCGGAGCGATCTCGAGGCCTACGAGGCCGCGATCACCCGGATGGCGGTGGACGAGGCCGCATGCCGCGAGGCCGAGCCGGTCGCGGTGACGTTCCGCGGCCGCCGCCTGCTGCTGGTGCCTCTCGACCTGCCGCGGTTCAATCGCGCCGTCGCCGCCCACCTCAGCCTGAACTGAGCGGGGGGAGACGATGGGGCCGGTCCTCCAGGCCGGGACGAGCGGCCGCGAGGCGGTACGCGAGGCGTTCCTCGATCTCGTGGCGCGCATCGCGCACGACCTGAACAACCACCTGGCGACGATCCTCGGCAAGGCCGAGATCGCGCTGATGGTCGACGACCCGGCGCGCTGGCGACGCGGGATCGAGCACGGCTACGAGGCCGGTCAGCGCGCCCGCCGGGCGGTCGCCGACCTGCAGCGCGTCCATGGCTGGGTCGAGGCGGCAACGCCCGATCCTGCGCCGCTGGCCGAGGTGCTCGAGCTTGCCCGCCGGCTCGCGGCCCGCTCGCTGGCCCGGCTCGATCTGGAGCCGGCAATCTCCGAGCGCAGCGGCGCGCTGGTCGACGATCCTGCGCCATGGGCGCTGGCGCTCTGGCGGCTGCTGTCGGAGCGCGCCCGGAGCTGCGAGTCGGCCCCGGCGGAGCCGTGGACGCTCGTCGCCGAGCGCCGCGCCGACGGCGCCGTCGTCGTCGCCTTCGCCCATCCCGGCGTGCGCGCGGACGCGTCCGGCGGACCGGGCGGGACCTCCGTTCCGGGACCGCGCTCGACGGCCCCGGTCCGCATGCTCGTCGAGGCCTGTGGCGGTGCCGTCGAGTCCGCGGGCGAGACGACGCGGCTCGTTCTGCCCTAGCCTCCGCTCCGACCGCGCCGTCACGCGAAGCCGCGCCGGCGGTGCATCACCACGATGCCGACGAACAGCAGCGCGACGAAGATCGTCGCCGGGACCCCCGGGGGCACCGCGACCAGTCCCTCCGCGGTGACCGGCGTCGGCAGCAGTCCCGCGAGGATCAGGTTGACCGTCGCGTGGGCCCCGCCGACGAGGTACAGGTTGCGCGAGCTCTCGAGCAGGACGCCGAACACGCAGGACATGCCGAACACCCACAGCAGCGCCTAGCCCTGCGCCGCCAGGGGGCTCGCCGGGTCGACATGTTCGACCGCGAACCCGATCGACACCGTGCCGATCGCCAGCACGCGGGCCAGCCGCCCCTGGGGCAGGCCGGCCTGCCACAGCAGTCGCAGCAGCGTCGTCTGCAGCAGCCCGCGGAAGTAGAACTCCTCGGCCGCCCCCCGCACGATCTGGGCCGCGAACGCGGTCGCCCAGGTGCGTGGATCCGGTCCGGCGACCGCCAGGCGCAGGTCTCCGGCGACGGCGGGCAGCCCGGCGAACACGACCCCGGTCACCGCGGCCGCGCCGAGCACCAGTCCTGCCGCGACGGGAATCCGCTCCGGCAGCGTCCGCTGCTCGAGCTTGCGGGCGATCTGCCGCGGCACACGCCACAGCATGAGCGTCACCGCGCCGAGTGCGAGTCCCCCGGCAAGCCGGTACGCGGCGTCGGCCAGCCGCGGCGGCGCGTCCGGCAGCGGGACGCGGACCAGCAGCAGCGGCACGATCTCGGCGGAGATCCACTTCTCGACGACGACGACGACGAGCAGCGGGACGATCATCCCGACCGTCAGCCCCGAGCCGCGTTCGATGTCCGGCATCAGGTCGAGTCCGCGCCGGCGCTGGACAAGATGGAGTGCGGCGAGCGCCACGGCCGCCCAGAGCAGCAGGCTGCCCCCCGTCGGTCCGAGGCCCGGGACGTGCGGCGTGTGCTCGTGGAACGTGCGCAGCACGCCGAACAGGGGGATCGCGGCCAGCGGGATCGCCACCAGCCACCGATGGCCGCGCTCGCTCACCACGTCCCGCATGGACTGGCGGAAGCGTGTGGGAATCGAACCCACCCTCCACCGGCGCGACCGGCGGAGCAGACGGCTTTGAAGGCCGCGGGGGGCACCAGCCCCCGATCGCTTCCACAACGCGACGTCACGCGGCAGATCCTCGCGCGCGGACGCGGGCTTGTCCAGCCGCGGGGGCGGTCAGCCCGCCTCGGGCCCCCCGTCGGTCCCGCCGCCGAACGCGGTGCGTTCGGCCGTCGTGCGGCGCCGCGTCTCCTCGTCGAGCTGGCGGCGGGTCTCGGCGAGCTGGCGCTCGAGGTCCGCGACGCGACGCTGGAGGCGCGACCGCTCGAGACGCCGCGCGAGGATCTCGATCGCCGCCGCGACGCCGGTGACCAGCATCGTGATCAGCGCGGTGGCGACGATCACCTGGGCGACGGTGGCGTCGACGCGCGTGAACAGCAGGTGCAGCGTGACCTGCTGGACGTTGACCAGCGCGAACCAGACGACGATCAGCAGGAAGGCGAACAGGATCGCCACGACGAGTGTTCTGCGCATCGTGTCACTCCCGCGCGGCCGGGCCGCGCGCTCGCAGCAGCAGGTCGACCACCTCGCGCACCGCGCCGTGTCCGCCGGCGGCGCGCGTGACGTAGCGGGCCGCGGCGCGCACCTCCTCGACCGCGTCGGCCACCGCGATCGGCAGGCCGACCCGCTCCATGGCGGGCAGGTCGACCAGGTCGTCGCCGACGTAGGCGACCGCCTTCTTCGGCAGGCCGCGTCGCGCGATGATCTCGTCGAGCACCGCGCCCTTGTCGCGGACGTCGAGATGGACCTCGTCGATCCGGAGTTCCTCGGCGCGCCGCCTGACCTGGGGAGTCGGACGGCCGGAGACGAGTCCCAGGGCGAGCCCCGCGCGGCGCGCCATCGCCAGCGCCATCCCGTCGCGGACGTGGAACCGGACCGCGTACCCGCCGCTGTCGAGATAGTACAGCCCGCCGTCGGTCAGCACCCCGTCGACGTCGAGCACCAGGAGCCGGATGCCGGCGGCCAGCGTGCGCAGCTCGTCCATTCCCGACCTCCGGCGCCGTCCCCGGGCGCGGGGGCGCCTCAGAACATCTGCGTGCCCCAGAGGTCGTGGATCTGGATCAGCCCCAGGAGCCGCCGCCCGTCGTCGACGACCGGAATCATGGTGATCTTCCGCTCCTCCATCAAGGCCAGCGCCTTCGATGCGAGGGCGGTCTCGGGCAGGGTGACCGGATCGGGGGTCATCACCTCGGCGGCCGTCCGCGACAGCGGGTCGGGGTCGCGCTCGAGCAGCCGGCGCAGGTCGCCGTCGGTGATGATCCCGACCAGGCGGTCGCCGTCGTCGACGACCGTCGTGCAGCCGAGCCGCTTGCGGGACATCTCGAGCACGACCTCGCGCATCGGCGCGCCGGGCTGCACGCGGGGAAGCGTGTCGCCGGTGTGCATCAGCGAGCCGACCCGCGCCAGCCGGCGCCCGAGCTTGCCACCCGGATGAAGGCGCGCGAAGTCCTCCTCGGAGAATCCGCGCGCACGCATCAGCGCCGCGGCGAGCGCATCGCCGAGGGCCAGCGCCGCCGTCGTGCTCGCCATCGGCGCCAGGTCGAGCGGGCAGCCCTCCTCGTCGACGCTCGTGTCGAGCAGCAGGTCCGCCTCGCGCGCCAGTGTCGAGCGCACATTGCCCGTCATCACGATCAGTCTGCCGCCGAGCCGGCGGATCGTCTCGAGCAGACGCAGCAGTTCCTCGGTCTCGCCGCTGTGCGAGAGCGCCAGCACGACGTCGCCGCGGACCACCATGCCCAGATCGCCATGCAGCGCCTCGGCCGGGTGGAGGAACAGCGCGGGCGTGCCGGTCGAGGCCAGCGTCGCCGCGATCTTGCGGGCGACGAGGCCGCTCTTGCCCATCCCGGAGGTGACCACGCGCCCGGGGGTCTCGAGAATCAGCCGGACCGCCTGCTCGAACGGCTCGCCGAGCCGGCGCTCGAGCGCGCGGATCGCGTTCGCCTCGGCGCGCAGCACGCGCCGTGCCGTCTCGAGGCTCACCGCCCGCCCTCCCGCGCCGCGGCCACCAGCTCGTGCAGCGCCTTCAACTCGCGCAGCAGGGGCTCGAGCCGGTCGAGGCGCAGCGCGTTGGGGCCGTCCGAGAGCGCCCGCGACGGGTCCTCATGGACCTCGAGGAACACCGCGTCGGCGCCCGCGGCGACCGCCGCCCGCGCCAGCGGCGCGATGAACTGCGGATCGCCGCCGGAGCGCGTGCCGAGTCCGCCGGGGCGCTGGACCGAGTGCGTCGCGTCGTAGACCACCGGAACGCCCTCGCCGCGCATCACCGGCAGGCCGCGCATGTCGACGACCAGGTTGTTGTAGCCGAAGCTGGTGCCCCGCTCGGTGAGCAGGATCGCCCGCGCGCCGCCGTGGCGCAGCTTGCCGACGATGCCGCGCACGTCCCACGGGGCGAGGAACTGCCCCTTCTTGACGTTGACCGCGCGGCCGGTCCGCGCCGCCGCAAGCAGCAGGTCGGTCTGGCGGCACAGGAAGGCGGGGATCTGCAGCACGTCGAGCACGCGCGCCGCCGGGGCGCACTGCTCCGGAAGGTGCACGTCCGAGAGCAGCGGCAGCCCGGTGGCCTCGCCGACCTCGGCGAGGATCTCGAGTCCCCGTTCGAGGCCGGGGCCCCGGAACGCGTCGACGGACGTGCGGTTGGCCTTGTCGAACGAGGCCTTGAAC
>RFIB01000009.1 GCA_003695625.1 Acidobacteriota bacterium
CTCGAGCGCCTCGAGGATCGCGTGCGCCTCGAGGTTCTCCGGCTGCGAGGCGACGTCGGGCATCGCCGCCTCGATCGCGCCGATGTCGATCGGCCTCCCGCCCGTCAGCGCGAGCGCGCGGCGCACGATGTTGTCGAGTTCGCGGACGTTGCCCGACAGCTGGGCGACCGACAGCACGGTCAGGGCGGCCGGGCGCAGTGCCGCCCTCGGCGCGATGCCGTCGTCCTCGGCCCGCGCGAGCAGGCTGGCGAGCAGGTATGGCAGGTCCTCGGGCGTCTTGCGCAGCGGCGGCAGGCAGACGGTCACCCCGGCGAGCCGGAAGTAGAGGTCGGCCCGGAACCGGCCGTCCCGGGCCCGTGCCGCCAGGTTCCGGTGCGTCGCCGAGACGATCCGCACGTCGACCGGACGCGCCCGGCCGGCGCCGAGTGCGCGGACTTCACGCTCCTGCAGGACGCGCAGCAGCTTGGCCTGGATCGCGGGCGGGACATCGCCGATCTCGTCGAGGAACAGTGTTCCCCCCGAGGCGGCCACGATCCGGCCGGGACGGTTCTCGACGGCTCCGGTGAACGCCCCGCGCCGGACGCCGAACAGCTCCGCCTCCAGCAGGCTCTCGGGCAGCGCGGCGCAGTTCTCCGCCACGAACGGGCCGCGCCGACCCGAAGCGACGTGCAGCAGCCGCGCGGCGATCTCCTTGCCGACGCCGGTCTCCCCTGTGAGCAGGACCGACAGCGGCGTCGCCGCCACGCGGGCGAGCAGGGCGCAGGTCTCCGCCAGCCGCGGCCGGGACGCCTCGAGCGCGAGCAGCGGATCCCGCTCGATCAGCCGCGAGAGCTCGGCAGCGGCCCGGGCCGCGACCTCGTCCGGGTCGCGATCCGGCCGGCAGACCGCGATCGCCGGAACCGGGCGACGCAGGCCGACGACCAGCGCCTCGCCGCCCTCGGACGGCACCGTGACCGGTCGGCGCTCGAGCAGCGAGACGACCCCCGCGCGCCGGAGCGGACCGGGACTCGTCGCCCAGGCGGCGGGCAGGGCTCCGAGCTGGCGCCGGCCGACGAGCAGGGCGCCCTCGCGCCCTTCCGGTCGCTTGCCGGCCCGCCGGTCCTGGGCTGCCATAATCGGTCCCCCGGTTCGCGCGCGGCCGATGCTAGCCGCGCGCACCGGAAACGGAGCGCAGCCGTTGGCTCGTGCATCCCGGTTCCGGAAGGCGTTCGCGCGGCGGATCGGCCGCGCACTCGCGGTGCTCTGGCTGTCCGCCGCGATTGTCGCGGCGTTCGCCGTCGCGGCGGATCTCGTCGTCCTGCGTGACGGCAGCGAGATGACCGGCACGGTGATCTCGGTCGACTCCCACCGCGTCGTGCTCGAGCGCGACGGCGGGCGCAGGACGACGATTCCGCGGCGCGAGGTCGCGAGGATCGAGTTCGGCGTCGAGCCTCCGGCACCGCTCCGCGTGACGGTGAGCGTCCGCGAGGCGGACGACCGGCTCGAGCTGCTGCTCGACGGCCGGCCGGTGGCACCCTACGAGGAACTTCGCGCCGGGCGCGTCGACATCGGCCCGCGGCTCGACGACGGGGCGCACCTGCTCGAGGCGGTCGTGATCAACGAGGACGGGCCGTGGTCGTACAGCTGGACCGTCGATCTCGGCGAGCGCCGGATCTCGCTCGCCTGTGGTCGGCGCGGCCGCGCCAGCTGCGTCAAGCCGGGGCACGGCGCGCAGGACACCGGTCGTCTTCCGGGCGGAAAGGTGTGGCTCTACGTCGATCGCGACGCAGGGACGGTCGAGGCGCAGGTCGAGGAGCGCTGAGCCGCGGCCGGCTCCTATAATCCCGCCATGTCGTATTCGCGCGGGGCCCCTCCGGGAGGCGTCAGCCTCTACCTGCCTCCGGTCACGCCGATGGTCCTGCGGATCATCGTCGTCCTCTCGGCCGCGTTCGCGGTCCAGGTGTTCCTCGAACTCGCCCGGCTCGGCGGGGTGGTGACGTGGCTGGCGCTGACCCCCGCGCTGGTCGTCGGACGCCTGGCCGTCTGGCAGCTCGCGACCTACGCGCTGCTGCACGGCGGCCTGTGGCACCTGCTGATGAACCTGCTCGGGCTGTACATGTTCGGCGGAGACGTCGAGCGGGTCGTCGGGTCACGCCGGCTGCTCGGGCTGTTCGCGACCAGCGTCGTCGGCGGCGGGCTCGCCCATGCGGTCGTCGCGCTCGCCGCGGGCAGCGGCTACGTTCCGGTGCTCGGCGCGTCGGGGGGCGTGCTCGGCGTGGTCGCCGCGTTCGCGGCGCTGTTCCCGCAGCGACAGGTGTTCATCTTCCCGATCCCGGTTCCGATCAGGGCATGGGTGATGGCGCTCGTGTTCGCCGCGATCAATCTCTACGGAGCCGTCGGCGCGAACCGCGGCGGGGGGATCGCGTTCGTCGCCCACCTCGGCGGGATGCTGTTCGGCTATCTGTTCCTGCTGTGGACGGTCCGGGGAGGTCCGGGCGGCGGCTCGCGGCGGTCGAGGCCGCGGTTTCGCGTGCTCGAGGGGCGCGGGAACGACAATCTGTTTCACTGAAGTTCGCCGGTGTTCGTTCCGGCGTGTAACTCCACATGACGTTTTCTTGACTCGCCCATAAAACCCGGCCACCTTGGTTGACAATCGATACACTTGATGGTGATATTCGTCATTGGCAGCCGTAGCGACAGGTC
>RFIB01000285.1 GCA_003695625.1 Acidobacteriota bacterium
CACCGGTACCGCCGATGCGGCACGCGGCGGCCGCGACTACTCGTCGACGACCTCGGCGTCCACGACTCCCTCGTCGCTTCCGCCGGCCGACGTCTGCTGCTGGCCGTCGCCGCCGCCCGCCTGCGCGCCCTGTCCGCTGCGGTAGAGCGCCTCGGCGAGCTTGTGGGCCGCCGCGGTCAGCGCCTGCGTCGCCTCGCGGATCGCCTCGACGGACCCGTCCTTGAGCGTCTGCTCGGCGCGCGAGATCGCCTGCTCGACCTCGGCCCGCACCTCCTGGGGCACCTTGTCGCCGGCGTCCTCGAGGCTCTTCTTCGTCTGGAACACCAGGTTGTCGAGCTGGTTCCGCGCCTCGACCTGCTCGCGGCGCCGCCGGTCCTCCTCCGCGTGCGCCTCGGCCTCCTTGACCATCCGGTCGATCTCCTCCTGGGTCAGACCGGAGGAAGCGGTGATCGTGATCTTCTGTTCGCGGCCGGTGGCCTTGTCCTTGGCCGAGACGTGCAGGATGCCGTTGGCGTCGATGTCGAACGTCACCTCGATCTGGGGCACGCCGCGCGGAGCGGGCGGAATCCCGTCGAGGATGAACTTGCCGAGCGTCTTGTTGTCCGCCGCCATCGGGCGCTCGCCCTGGACGACGTGGATCTCGACCTGGGTCTGGTTGTCGCTCGCGGTCGAGAAGATCTCCGACTTGCGCGTCGGGATCGTCGTGTTGCGCGGAATGAGCGGCGTCGCCACGCCTCCGAGCGTCTCGATCCCGAGGGTCAGCGGCGTGACGTCGAGCAGCAGCACGTCCTTGACGTCACCGGAGAGAACGCCGGCCTGGACGGCGGCGCCGATCGCGACCACCTCGTCCGGGTTGACGCCCTTGTGGGGCTCCTTGCCGAAGAAGTCGGTCACCAGCTTCTGGACCAGCGGAATGCGCGTCGACCCGCCGACGAGGACCACCTCGGCGATGTCCGACGCCTTGAGCCCGGCGTCCTCGAGCGCCTTGCGGCACGGCTCGAGCGTACGCTCGACCAGGTCACCGATCAGCTGCTCGAACTTCGCCCGCGTCAGCTTGGTGACGAGGTGCTTCGGACCGCTGGCATCGGCCGTGATGAACGGCAGGTTGATCTCCGTCTCCATCACGGTCGACAGCTCGCACTTCGCCTTCTCCGCCGCTTCCTTGAGCCGCTGGAGGGCCATCTTGTCCTGCTTGAGGTCGATGCCCTGATCGCGCTTGAACTCGTCGATCAGCCAGTCGACGATGCGGGCATCGAGGTCGTCGCCGCCCAGATGCGTGTCGCCGTTGGTCGACTTGACCTCGACCACGCCGTCACCGACCTCGAGAATCGAGATGTCGAACGTGCCGCCGCCGAAGTCGAACACGGCGATCTTCTCGTCCTTCTTCCGGTCCAGCCCGTAGGCCAGCGCGGCGGCCGTCGGCTCGTTGACGAGCCGCTCGACCTTGAGCCCCGCAATCTGGCCGGCGTCCTTGGTCGCCTGCCGCTGCGCGTCGTTGAAGTAGGCAGGGACCGTGATCACGGCCCGCTCCACCGGCTCGCCGAGATAGTTCTCCGCGTCCTTCTTCAGCTTCTGGAGCACCATCGCGGAGATCTCGGGCGGCGAGTACTTGCGGCCGTCCACCTCGAAGCGGACGTCGCCGTTCTCGGCGGCAACGACCTTG
The DNA here is from genome assembly GCA_003695625.1 of Acidobacteriota bacterium. GTDB lineage: Bacteria > Acidobacteriota > Polarisedimenticolia > J045 > J045 > J065. Next base: position 1,664 of record RFIB01000285.1, read on the forward strand.
AACGGGACGCGCTGGGCTTCCTCCCTGACCTCCTCGAACCGGCGTCCGATGAAGCGCTTGGCCGAGAAGATCGTCCGCGTCGGGTTGGTCACCGCCTGCCGCTTGGCGACCTGGCCGACGAGCCGCTCCCCCTTGTCGTTGAACGCCACGACGGACGGGGTCGTCCGGCCGCCTTCCGCGTTGGGGATGACCGTCGGCTTGCCGCCTTCCATCACGGCCACCACCGAGTTCGTGGTGCCGAGGTCGATACCGATGATCTTGGACATGGTTGTCTCACCTCCGGGCAAATCTGCCGTCGGGCGAGGCTTAAGATCGGGGTTGCGGGGCGTCAAGCGGGGCAGGTGCAGGGACTCAGCGCGGCAGGCTGGCCTCGACGGACGTCACCCGGCGCATGGTGGCCGGTCGGCTGGCGCCGGCCACGCCGAAGCCGTCCGGGGCGAGCGCGAGCATGTAGCCCCGGCCCCACGGGTCACGCAGTTCCGGCCCGGAGACCAGGCCGGCGCGCTCGAGATCGCCGAATCCCTGCGGCCAGCGCTGCTGGTCGAGCAGAAACGCGCGGACCGCCTGCTCGAGCCGCTCGATCCGCCGCCGGTCCGCGGCGATCCGGGCCAGGTCGAGCCCCGCGGCCTCGACCAGCTCCTCCGGCGTCGCCAGCCCCGGCCGGTCGGGGACAGGGATCGCGAGCCGCGGGACGAGGGCGCGCGCCACGTCGAGCGCGATCGATGCGGCCCCGATCGCCGAGGCGGCGACGGTCAGCGACAGGACCAGCCGCGCCACGCCCGGGCGCTCGGCGAGGCCGCGGCGTGCCCGGCGTCCGTCGCGGGCGCCGCGGGAGACCTCGATCAGGCGCTGCTCGATCAGCCGCGCGAGCAGCTTGTAGGTCTCGAACGAGCCGAACCCGGTCAGCTCGGCGATCTCGCCGGCGGTCCGCTGACCATCCACCCAGCGCAGCACCGCCAGTTCGTGGTCGGACACGCGCCCCGGTCCCTGGCCGCCCGCGTCCGCGAGCGGATTCTCCGGGATGAAGCCGAAGTCGAGATCCTGCTCGTAGATCGAGCCCCGGGCCTCCTTGGCGTCCTTGGTCGCGAGCAGCTGCGCCGCGGCGGCGGTCGGCGCGAGCACGACCGACGGCGACGGGATCACCCGCTCGATCATCGGCCACTCGTCGACCATCTGCGCACCCTCCATCAGGAGGGTCTCGCTCGGGATCGGCGTCATCAGCTCGTGATCCCAGGCCACCTTGCGCTCGGGCTGGAAGTCGTAGCGGCCGGCCTTCCAGCGGAACAGCTCGTAGACCGTCTCCCGGACCTGCAGCACGAGCTGCGCGCGCAGCGTGTCCTTGTCGATCCAGCCGTTGCGCAGCAGCACGTGACCGAGCTGCTGCAGCGTCTTCTTCTGGATCGAGAGCGCCTCCTGCAGCCGCTTCTCGGTCAGCTTGCCGGAGCGCACGAGCAGCTGGCCCACGCGCAGGTCGAACGGCCGGGCGGTCGAGTCGGCGGAGACGACGCGCCCGGCGTCGAACCCGATCGTCACGCGCTCCCCTTCCCGCTCGAGCACGAGCAGGCCCGACTTACGCTGCAGCCCGATCAGCTGCAGGATGTCGGTCAGCGCGAAGTCGCCGAGAGTTCCGTTCAGCGCCATCGGTCAGCGACTCCATTCCGTGCCCGCGGCGCGCGGCCGGAGACCGGGCAGCTGCGCGAGCAGCCAGACCAGCGACCACGCGGCCGCGAACGGAATCCAGCCCGCCACCCCCGGCGCGAACCACGCGGGGGCCGGGTCGATCAGACGGGACAGGGTGGCCAGCCCGCATGATGCGGCGACGAACGCCATCATCGCGCCGAGCAGCGGCCGGCCGTCGTGGACGAGGGCCAGCCCCGGCCACGCGAGCTGAGCGAGCGCGCGCCCGAGAGTCCGCCGCCGCAGGAACCGCGCGACCTTGCGGGATTGCTCGTCCCTGGCCGCAGGCGCGAGGCTCTCGAGCCCCGAGAACAGCTGCCGGCATGCCGAGCAGCGCTCCCACGGGTCGTCGTCCGCCGCCGGCCCGCCGGCGACGCTGCCGCACGTCGCGCAGCGACGGACCTCGAGCCGGTAGCCCGGTCGCGCCAGCGCAAAGGCGGCGAGCAGCGCGGCGAGCGCGGCGAGCGACGAGGCGTGCAGGCCGGTCAGCTCCGCTCGTGCCCGTGGCCACACGAAGTCCGCCAGCGCCACCCCGACGATCTCGCGCGGCAGAAGCACGGGGTCGCCGACCTCGTCCTCGTCGAGCACGGCGACGAGATCGGCGTACTCGGCCGGGTCGGCCTCGCGGGCCCGCCGTGCCAGCGCGTCGGCCTTGTCGAACTCGAACGCGGCGAGCCGGACCCGGGCCAGGTTGAGCAGGGCGAGCGCGCTGCCCGGGTCGAGCCCGGCGGCTTCCCGATAGAGAACACCTGCCGCCTCGTGCTTGCCCATCCGGTAGAAGATGTTCCCGAGCATGATCCGGATCCGCGCGTCCGCGGGCGCGATCGCGGCCGCCTCGCGCAGCAGCTGGACCGCCCGGTCCGGGTATTCGCGGGCGCACAGCCGTGCGATCAGCAGCGGCCAGAGCGCCTGCTCGCGGCGCTCGCCGGCGATCAGCGCCAGGTCCGCGACCAGCCCCGGCTCCGCGCGACGTTCCGCCGCCGCCAGCGCGATCTCGACCGGATCGTCGTGAAGCCCGACATCGATCGCCGACACCGCCCGTCCGACGGGAGGAACCGCGACGAGCAGCGCGAGCCAGGCCCAGACGACAAGGCGCTCGCGCGGGCCGAGCGCGGGGACGAGCATCACCGCCCAGGCGACCAGGGCCCAGGGACCGAGCACGAACGAGCACAACGGCGCGAGGATCACGAGCCAGCCGACGGTCGCCCGCCACGCCGGGTGCCAGCGGGCCGGCAGGCGCCCCCCGATCGCGCCTGCGAGGCGTGGTCCGTGGAGGAACAGGAGCGCGATGACGATCCCGGCTCCGGTCAGCACCGCGGCGAGCAGCGCCAGGCGCAGGGCGCGGGCGCCGGCACCGACGGCCGCCAGCGGGCGACTCGCCGCCGCCTCGAGGCCGTCCCACCAGAGGCGCGCGGCGCGGGTCTTCTCGCCGCGATCCCACGCGATCGCCGCCTCCTCGAACCACGACTGCGCCAGGAACGGATCGAGCCCGCGGGCGAGGCGGAACGATTCGACCGCGAACGTGGGGCGGCCCCGGGCGGCGTGCCGTCGCCCCTCGAGCAGGGCGGCACGCGCGATCGCCGGCAGGCGCCCGATGCCCCGCTGCGCCGCGTAGTCGAGCAGCTCGCGCGCCGCGAGCGCGGCACCGCCGGCGTCCCCCGAGGCGACGAGGGCCTTGCGCCGGAACCAGCGCGTCTCGGCGCCGACGAGCGCTGCATCGGTGATGCGCGCCTCGGGGCCGGCAAGCACCTCCGCGAGGATGTCCGCCGCGGGGCCGCGCGGGGCGCCGCGCTGCTCGACGGCCCCCGTCTGCCCCGACGCGGCCGCCGCACCGCCGAGCATTCCGGCGGCGAGAGCCACGGCCGCCGCGCGACGACCGATCGACCGGACGTTCACTCCCCGCGTGCCCGATCCCGCGCGCCGACGAACTGCATCTTGAGCTCGTAGAGGGACTGCTCGAGCATCCGGCTCTCCTGCTCGTCGAGATGACCTCGCGTCTTCTCGCGCAGCAGCTCGAGCGTCTCGATCGCCGCACGTGCCCGCGGCAGATCGACGACCGCCTCGCCCGACTCCGGATCCGGAACGACTCCCAGCGAGGCGAGCCCCATCAGCCAGAAGGGCCGGACGAGGTCGGCGAATCCGACCGGCAGCGGCGGCTCGTCGGCCGCGGCGGCCGCGTCACCGGCCTTCCGCAGGACACCGCCTCCGGCCAGCGGGATCTCCTTCCCATCCGGCTCGGGCCCGTTCGGTTCCGGCGTTCTCTCGCCCACTCGCTGATCCCCTCTCGAAGCCACCGCAGGCGCAGCGATCCGGCGGCCCGGCGGCGCGCGGGATATTATCCCCGCTTCCGGACCCCGGCGGCAGGCGCCCCAAGGCAATGTCGAGGCCGGCCGCCGGGCTGTCAAATCGGTGTCCGGAGACGCTTGAGGCGGTATCCGC
>RFIB01000286.1 GCA_003695625.1 Acidobacteriota bacterium
CATTTCCGGCGCGAGCGGCAGGGCCGCACCTGGCTTGCCCGGGCGGCCGACGGCACGCCGGTGGCGATCGTCCCGCTCTACGAGGAGCAGGTCGCCACCCGGTTCGGTCCGGTGCGCGTGCTGCGCAACGTCGGCTACCGCGATGTGGTCAACCCCGACTTCCTCGACGCGCTGTGCGTGCCGGGCTGGGAGGAGCCGGTGGCGCGCGCCCTGGCCCCGGAGATCCTCGGCGGCAACGGCTGGGACTTCGCGGAGTTCTCCGAACTCGATCCCGACGGGTCGCTGGTGCGCATGGCCTCCGTGTGGGCCGGCGAGGACGGGCTCGAGGTTCGTCGCGAGCCGCGCGCGACCTGCCCCTACATCGAGCTGCCTGGGACGTTCGACGAGTACCTGGCAGGACGGAATCCCCATTTCCGCCAGCAGCTCCGGCGCTACCGGCGCAAGATCGAGCGCGATTTCCAGGTCGTCTGGAAGCGGCTCGGCGAGGACATCGACATCTCGGCCGGCATCGAGGTCATGGCCCGACTGCACCAGGCGCGGATGGAGTCGACCGATCGCGGCGGCAACTTCCGCAAGGGAGACTACTTCGCGTTCCAGAGGACGCTGGCGCACCGGCTTCACCGCAGCGGGCAGCTGTTCTCGTGGATCGTCTTCATCGACGGGGCGCCGGCGGCGACCCACTACGGCTTTGTCCACGGACGCGTGTACTACGGCTATCAGATGGGCTTCGAGCCGCGCTACCAGCGCTGGTCGCCGGGCCACTACATGACCGGCCGCGTGATGGAGATGCTGATCGAGCGCGGCGTGCGCGAGATGAACCTGCTGCGGGGCACCGATGCGTGGAAGTTCCGCTGGACCGACCGCACGCGCCGCACGGTCACGCTGCGCCTGCTGCGCGGCGACTGGCGCTCGTCATGGGCCCACGTGCGGAGCCAGCTCAGCCAGTCGCCGGCGCTGGTCGCCCGCTTCCTGCTCGGCCGCGACGCGTTCGACGAGCTGCGCGCGGCCCTGACACGCTGGCGCGCGCGGCTCGACGGACGCGACTGACCGCTACTTCGTGTCGGTGCGGTGCAGGTTGTCCACCGGCGGCGGAGCATCCTTGCAGCCCGACTCGTCGAAGGTGCAGCTCGCGGTGCAGGCCAGCGTTCCCTGGTCATGGCCGAGCCCCGAACAGGTCATCCCGCCGAGGTTCGCGCCGTCGCACTGCTCGCCGGCATCGATGAACCCGTCGCCGCACATCGCCTCCGAGTTGTCGTTGGCGTCCTGGCAGCCGCTGTCGGCCGGATGGTCCGTCTTGCCGTCCCCGTCGTTGTCGATCCCGTCGCTGCACTGGGGCGAACCGCCGACCGTCGACTCGTAGGCACCGGCGTCGGGGGGGCCGACGCGCGGATTCCCGTCGAGGTCGACCCCTGAGCCGGCCCACGCCGAACTCGAGAAGTTGACCGCCGGGTTGGACGCGCTGTCGACGAGGTCGGCCAGTGGCGGATTGGTGACGTCGTTGGCGTCGTCGAGACCGCCCGGATTCTTGAAGATCGACGCACGCGGCGCGCTCTGGCGGCTGTTCGGGTCACGGGTCGAACCGCCGGCGCAGTCCCCGCTCCACGACTGCCATGCGGCGAGGTTCATCGTCGAGTTGGAGGCCGAGTGGCGATGGACCGTTCCGCTCGGCAGGTCCGACGGATAGACGTTGTAGTCCCAGTCGAAGTCCTCGTTGCCCCCGGCGTTGCAGCGCGCGTCGATGATCTCCTGGTACCAGACGTTCCGTCCGTTGAGCACGCTGTTGAACACGTCGATGTTGCGCGGCAGGCCGAACGGACACCCCTTGCCCGACGTCAGGTAGCCCTTGATCTGGAATCCCGACGGTTCCGAGATCGTGATGTGCCGGAACTCGACGTCCCGCACACAGACGAGGAAGATCCCCTCCTGGCTGGCGCCGAATTCGCTGTCCTGGACGAGGATGTTGCGCACCACCGACGGATCGTCGGCGCTGTTCGCGCCGTCGCCGGTCAGGAACTGCACCCCGTGATTGAACGCGCCGTATTCGCGCATGCGCGTGACGGTGATGTCCTTGGTCCCGTTGGCGAAGCTGACACCGTTGCGGGCATGGCCGCACGTGAAGTCGGTGATCGTCGACGAGACGACGCCGGAGAGCTGCAGGCACTGCGTGTCCGAGCTGAAGCTGCCGTACTCCCAGCAGCCGTCAAGGCACGATGACTCGGTCTCGTCGATCGGGCGGCCGATCTGGTTGAGGGTCGAGACGCGTTCGATCGTCAGGTTGGTGACCCAGTCGCTCGAGACGCCCTGCGCGATGATGCCGCCGCCGTAGCAGGTCAGATCGCGGAACGTGTAGTTGTCGCCCATCTTGGGACTGATGCATTCCGCGGTCCCGGCCACGATCAGCAGGCCCTCGAGCGTGATCCCGCTCTTCGAGCGCAGGTCCACACCTACGCCGTTGTCGTACGGCTTGGGTACGGCGAGACTGGTCGAGGCGGGCGTGGCGTCGTTCCACAGCCGGAAGCGGAACGTGTTGTTGCTCGCGTTGTAGGCCAGCGAGCCGGGGTTCGTGTTCACCGCGGCGACGGAACTCATCCAGGCGAGCTGGACCCAGCCCTGCATCTCGCCGTCGGTCCGCTGGCAGCTCCATGCCACGTACTGGTTGCTGGCCGGATCGATCCACTGGTAGGCCGCCTGCTTCTCGCTCGTCGCCGTCGGGCTGGTCATCGCTCCGGACGGCGCCGGGCACTCCCAGACGTTCGTCGCCACCTGGGTGCAGGCGCTCTCGTCGATGTCGAGCAGTTCGAGATACACGCGGGTGCCGGTGGCCGGCGACCGGCCGGCTCCGCGCAGGGTCAGCGGGGCCCCCGTGCAGTTCGGGAACGCCTTGAGATCCTCGCCGTAGTAGTCCCCGGCGCCGACGTTGATCGTGTCGCCGCACGAGGCTTTGCCCAGCGCGAAGTCGATCGTGCGGAACGCGCAGTTCGGCCGGTTTCCCGCACTGTCGGGCGCGTTCGCCGTCCCGTTGCACGAATCGCTGCCGTCGGTCCGGACGTACCACGTCGCAGCCCCGGCCGGCGCCGACAGCGTCGCGATGATCAGAGCGAAAAGCACCCCACGCATCGTGCTCACCTCTCACGCGGGGGACGACGTGTCGCGTCCTCCTCGCGCCTCTCCTCGTCGAAGATGGGTTCTGCGAGCAGTCGGAGCGAGTCGTCCCGCCCCGCCCAGGCCGGTTGCCCGCCCTCGTAGGCCCCGGCATCCTCGGCGCCCGTGCGCCGCACATGTTCGATGTCGTACGATCCGGGCCGCGCCGATGCACCGAGGTCGATCGCCGCGCTCTCCGGTCGCAGGTCGAAGTCGAACGCGTTCCCGAACGTGTCGTCACGCCACGCGAAGGCGACGAACGTGCGGTCTCCACGCTCGGTCCGCGAGCCGCGGTCCCGCGTGCAGTCGCGGCACGGATCGTCGGCGAACTCCTGCCAGGCGGCCAGCGAGCGGAACTTCCGCCCCGCCGCCTTGATGAAGTTGCCGCCCCGCCGGCACAGGTCGCCGTCGGTCAGGTACACGTTGCGCTCGAGATCGTGGCCGCCTCCGGCCCACGTGTCGCCGTAGCGATCGAAGAACGAGATCCCGCACAGGATGCTGTCCCGGAAATCGAGGTCGGAGACCCGCGGCTGACAGTCGATCTTCGGGTTCTCCTGGACGACCACCGCGCCGAACGGAAACGTGCAGTGCTCGAATGCCAGCCGGTGGGCGCACTCGATGAACAGCGGTTCCTGGGCGTTGTGGACGAGCGTGTTGCGTACTGTCACGTCGTGGGCGCCGTCGATGAACTTCAGCGCATGGTTGTGATGGCCGTGGGCGAACAGCCCGTCGATCCGGCCCGCGGAGGCACCGGCGATGCCGATGCCCTCGCGTGACGCGTACGTCTCGACGTCGAGCAGCATGAATCCGGTCGCGAGCACGGACAGGCTGTGGCTCCGCATCCGACCCCATGCGTCCTCGGCCGCGTCGCCGGCCGGCCGGCGGTAGTTGTTGCGGATCGCCACGTGGGCCAGCACCGCGTCCCGCGCGGTGCGGTCGACCCAGACGCTCCCGGTGTAGACGTCGACGGTGTCGAGCCGGTTCCGTGCTCCGCGCAGCGCCACGGCGTTGCCGGCGCCGCTGACGATGGTCAGGTTGCGGATCTCGATTCCGTCCCCGGCGACGTGCACCGGTCCGTCCGCCCCGGACTGGTAGCGCCCCGTGCGCGGAAACCACAGGCCCGCAGGCTCCGGCGCGATGTCGTTCCAGGTGCGCACCAGCACGCCGTCGCCGTCGAGCGCGGCCAGTCCCTCGGCGGCAAGTCCGCCGCCGGGAGCGGTCCAGGTCAGGCAGACCGGTCCCGCCATGTCGCCGTGCACGCCGTTCGCGTCGCGGAACCGCACGCGCGCCGCGCGCCGCTGGACGAGGCAGTCGAACCCGCCGGCCTGCTCGCGGGCGCCCGGGGGAAGCGGGCAGCGCCACCCGCCGCTCGCGACGGCCCGGCAGGCCGACGCGTCGATCTCGGCCAGCCCGGCCATCCAGAACGTGGACGCGCGGCCGCTGCCGCGGATCGTCAGCGGTCGGTCCGCCGGGCAGGACCGCTCGACGAC
>RFIB01000287.1 GCA_003695625.1 Acidobacteriota bacterium
CCCGTCACCGGCGAGCGCGGGCGGCGAGGCGAGGGTCCCCGTCTCGGCGAGGCGAACCCGCAGCGCCGGTCCCTGCGCGACACCGCGCTGCGTGACGCGCGCCAGCTCGAGCGCCGGCGGCTCGCCCGGCGCACCGGCCGGTGCGACCACGACGAACACGCCGTCGCCCGCGGCCGCGGCGCGCACGTCGGGTCCGGGCGCCAGGGGCAGCTCGAGGATCGCGGGCGCGGTGTCGCCTGCCGGGAGTGGCGCGGGGAGGATCGCGGCGCGCGGGGGGAGCGCGGCGCCCGGCTCGGCGGCCGTTGCGAACGGGATCGTCGCCGCGCAGGCGATCAGCGCGAGCGTTCGCAGGAACGGGCGCGACAGACCCCGCGACGCGCTCCCGGCGCGAAGGGAGACGAACTTCGTGTCGGCACGGTGCGTGCTTCGAATCGGGGTCGTCACGCGCTCCTCACGAACTACGCGGTTCGCCGCTGTCGTTCGCCAGGTCTTCGTCCCGCTGCGACCCCGTGGAGTCGCCGCAGTGCGAGTCTCGTGCGCCCCCTGCCCGATGCCCCTGGTCGCGAACTGCGTCCGCCCGTGGATTTACGGCGCTGCCGGGGACCCGGCAACACGATCGCGCCGGTGACGAATGTCTCCGTTCGGGGTAAACAGGACGGGACACCGCGCCCTGCCGGCGCGGCACCCCGTGGGAGGCCCCGTGACCCTTCCCCGCCGCGCGACCGCACCCGAGCACGCGACGTTCTTCTTCGATTTCGGCGATCCGTACGCGTTCCTCGCGGCCCGCCGGGTGCCGCGCCTGCTCGAGTCGCGGGGGATGACGCTGAGCCTCGCGCCGGTCGACGGCGGCCGGCTCGGGGCCCGCGAGGGGTCCGGAGCGCAGGGCCTGACCGCGGGCGTGCGCGGCTACGTGCTCGACGACGTGGCGCGCATCGCGACGAGGCTCGGCCTGCCGTTCCGGCCTCCGGCGACGTTCCCGTTCGATGCTGTCCGGCTGCTCGGCCTGTGCCTGTTCGTCCGCGAACGTTCGGGCCAGGAGGCGATGGCGGCTGTCGCCGACGCCCTGTGGCACGAGATCTGGGAGCTGGGATCCGATCCGGCCGACGACGAGACACTGCTGCGCGCGGCGGGCGACGTGGCGATTCCCGAGGCGACGCTCCGCGCGGCCCTCGGCGACGCGGGCCTGGACGAGCGGGTCGCGCGGGAGACGGCACGGGCCCGCAAGCGGGGCGTGGCGGCCGTTCCGGCGGTCGCGCTCGAGTCCCGGCTGCTGTCGGGATTCGAGGCCGTCGCGAGCCTCGATCCGGACCTCGCCCGGGCGGCGGGCCTCGTCGCCGAGGCGCCCCGTGATGCCGGGGGGGCCGGCGGCACCCCGCCCCGTGACGACATGCCGGACTGGACGTTCACCGGATAACCGGACGCCCCGGACGTCGCGGCGGAATTGCCGCGGTCGCGCTTTCGTCGTAAGTCGATGTCCTGCGGGGATGCTCGGGGAGGTGCCGCACCGGGCGCCGGCGGAGCCGGACGCCGGACGAGGCGACTCGTGGCTCCTTGGCGTGGCACGCCCCGACTGTTGCGCGGGATCGCGTCGGCCGCGGCCGGCCTGGCCGTCGTCGCCGGCGCGTCGTTCGCGGCGCTGTCCGCGCACCTGGCCCCCGCGGCGGCTCTCCTGCTGGGCGTCGGTCTCGGACTGGCTCTCGCACTGGTCCTGCTCTGGGCCCGTGAGCGCCGGCGGCGGGCGCTCCGGGCGCAGGCCCGCGAGGCGGAGCGGCAGCGCCGGCGCGAGGCGTCCTGGCGGGTGTACTGGCAGGCCGCGGCCGATCTCGCTCCCGACGGCTGGGCGCGCCGCGATCTCGAGGCCCTGCGCCTGGTGGCCCGCAACCTGCGTCCCGGCGAGCCGCTCGGCGACCGGATGGCGCGCCGGGTGCGCGAGGCGACCTCGGCCGTGCTTGCGCGGGTGCTCGACCGGATGACCGACCTCGTCGTCGCCGGTCGCCGGATCGGCGCGCCGGAGGACCGGCTCGAGGCGTTCCGCACCGCCGGCGAACTGCTCGCCGGCGAACTCGAGGAGGCGCGCGCGGCCGAGGGCGAGCCGCCGCCGTTCGATCCGGAGGCCGTCGTCCGCGTCGTCGATTCGACCGCCGCGCTGGCCGACGAACTGCGCGAGGCCGTGCGGTCCGAGATCGTCGTCGACGTTGTCGGGCTCGCCGAGCGGCTGGTCGGCGAGGCGCGGAGGGCGTTTCGGCGCGAGCTGCGCCTGCACCTCGCGGAGAATGCCCGGCGCATTCCGGTCGCTGTCAGGGGGAGCGACCTCGAGCAGGCGGTCGACGCCCTGCTCGCGCGCCTGCTGGCGAGCAGCCACGTGGTCGGGCCGGTCGAGCTGGAGATCCATCACCGCGGCACCGACGCCCACCTGCGCATCGGCTGGCGCACCGACGACCGGCTTCGGCTCGATCCGGAACGGATCGTCGCGCCGTTGCGTGCGCTGGCGGGCTACGGGGCGACGATCACCGTCGACGAGGACCTCGATGCCGAGCGCGTGAGTGTCGAGCTGCGGCTGCCGCTCGCCGAGGTGCGGGTGGCGACGTGACGCGCGCCGGCTACAGCTCGCGCACGTACTCGCGGGCGGGCATCTTCCAGACCGGCACGCCGCAGTAGCGCGGGCCTTCCGGGCAGAACGGACGGACGCCCCGCCGCTCGCGAATCGCGCACGGCGGGAGCAGCCAGCGGCCCAGCCGGGGATGAACGTCGGCGATCTGCAGCGCCTCGTCGAGGCTGGCGCGCCAGATCTCCTCCTGCGCGTTGTAGCACAGTCGCATCGCATGCTTGTGCCGGATCGCCGAGAAGTCGCCGGACTCGGTGAACCGCACCGCGACCGCGTTGGGCAGCAGGTAGGCAGCCGTCTGCGCGTCGACGCCCAGGCGGCGCAGCCCGTCGAGCGCCTCCCACGTGCGGGCCATCGTCTCGTCGAACAGCCGGGAGGCGGGTTCGTGGCGCACGATCAGTTCGGGCGCGATGACGTCCGGCTCGTCGCCGAGGTGGCCGACGAGGATCGGGCGCGACCCGGGCGTCATGCGGTGCCGCTGGTCCTGCGAGTCGGCGGTGTGCGAGAGCTTCTTGCGGAACGTGTAGTGCGCATGATGCATCGCGCGCGACAGCGGACTGAGCGTCGTCAGGTTGAGCGCCTCGCCGAGCAGCGTGTTGCGCGCCGGATCGGCGAGCATCGCGATTGCCTCGTCGTCGGACAGCACGTGCCGCGGTGCACCGAGCACCTCGCGCACCGCCTGCGCGGTCAGCGCCTCGGCGTCCGGCGCCCAGCCTACCAGGCGCGAGACCCGCCCCGCGAGGCCCGCGTCGAACTCCTCGCGGAACGCGCGCGCGCGCGCCGCGTTCCACGCGCCTCCGACCCCGGCGAGCGCCCGGGCGTCCGGCGAATCCTCGAGCGGCAGCGGCTCCTCGAGCAGGCGGCCGAAGTCCGGATCGAGGTCGCGGACCGCAGCGGCCATCCGCGACACGATCTCGGCGACCTCCCACGGAACATCGGGCTGGCGACAGGCCCGGTGATAGCGCAGCAGGGTGATCCCGGAGATCGTGTGGTAGAGCCGTGCCCAGGTCGCGACCGGCAGCACGTAGCGTGCGGCCTCCTGGGCCTTGCGGCGGATCTCCCGCTTCCAGCGCTCCGGCTGCCGCGCCCGTGCCGGAAAGATGCGGAAGAAGATCTCGCCGGCGACCGGAACCAGCAGCTCGGTCAGCTCCCGGTAGGCCCGCTGCTGGCGTTCGACGGTCTGCTCGTAGAGCGACTGCGCCGCCCCGTCGAGCCGGGGCACGAGCACGCTGCCCGGACGCACGCGCACGTAGCGCTGGCTGACCTGCTCCGAGTTGTAGAACGGGTGCGCGTGGAAGAACGCCCACAGCGCATGGCGCGAGATGCGGTCGATCGCGAACTGGAAGTGGGCGTGCTGGAAGACCGTGTGATGTCCGGCCCGGTAGATGCTCTCGGCGATCTCGTCGCGGCGCGCGCGGACCTGCGCGCGCTCGGCGGGATCGGAGACGTCCTCGCCGGCGACCTGTTCGGGAAGGACGATCCCCTTGGCGGCGTAGCAGGTGCGGGCCGCCGCGACCGCGTTATCGTAGGGTCGCTCGAAGGCGTTGACCAGCCTGACGTCAGGCGGTGGCGAGGCCAGGCGCACGCTGCCGCTCCTTCGGAAACCGCCGGCCGGGCTCGCCGCGGCGCTTGGAGAGCAAGAGCCTAGCGGGAGGAGCTATCGTGATCAACGCCCGCCTCTCCGCGTTCGGAGCGACGATCTTCGCCGAGATGACGAAGCTCGCGATCGAGCACGACGCGGTCAATCTCTCGCAGGGATTTCCCGACGAGGACGGGCCGAAGGCGGCGACGCAGGCGGCGATCGAGGCGATCCGCACCGGTCGCAACCAGTATGCGCGTTCCCGCGGCGAGCCCGATCTCGTGCGGGCGATCGCGGCCCACGTGCGGCGCACGCGCGGGCTTTCCGTCGATCCGCTCACCGAGGTGACGGTGCACTCGGGAGCGACCGAGGCGATCGCGTCGTTCCTGCTCGGCGTGCTCGAGCCGGGCGACGAGGTGATCGTCTTCGAGCCGTTCTACGACAGCTACCCGGCGGTGGTGAGCCTCGCCGGCGCCGTGCCGCGGTACTGCACGCTGCGGTTTCCGGAGTTCGCGATCGACTTCGAGCGGCTCGAGCGCCTCGTCGGCCCGAAGACCCGTGCGCTGGTGCTCAACACGCCGCACAACCCGACCGGCAAGGTGTTCACGCGAGACGAACTCGACCGGCTTGCGCGGCTCTGCCGGCGGCACGACCTGCTCGTGCTGTCCGACGAGGTGTACGAGCAGATGACGTGGGACGGGCGCGAGCACGTCTCGATCGCGACGCTCGACGGGATGTTCGAGCGGACGGTGACCGTCTCCAGCGCTGGCAAGCTGTTCTCGCTGACCGGCTGGAAGATCGGCTGGGCGTTCGGGCCGTCGCGGCTGATCGAGGCGACCCAGGCGGCGCACCAGTTCCTGACGTTCTCGTCGGCCACGCCGCTGCAGGCGGGCATCGCCGTCGCGCTCGAGGAGTGCGGAGAGGAATACTTCGCCGCGCAGCGCGCCGAGCTGCAGGCGCGGCGGGAC
>RFIB01000288.1 GCA_003695625.1 Acidobacteriota bacterium
TCTTTCAACCGCAACCCCTCCATCTTCGCAACGTCGTGCGCACGGGATCGCGTGCCGCGCACCATCGGCGGCGTAGCGGCGCCCCTTGGGGCGCCGATCCTCCATCCGCAACGATTCCACCTTCCGGAATGGAGGCGTCGCGGTTGAAGGCCGGGAGGGCGATTCGCTGCGCGAATCGGCCTCCCGTACGGCCGGGAGGGCGATTCGCTGCGCAAATCGGCCTCCCCTACGGCCGTTATGCGTCCGTGCGACGGGCCAGCAGCAGGGCGAAACGGTCGCCGGGATCGGTGTGCCACGTGTCGAGCGCGAGTCCCGCGCGTTCGAGTTCCCCGGCGATGCCGGCGCGGGTGAACTTGCAGGAGATCTCGGTCCGGATCTGCTCGCCCGCTTCGAGATCGAACGCGAACTCCGCTGCGGCGAGGCGGACCGTCATCGGTCGCTTCGCGCGGACCCACATCTCGATCCTTGACTCGCGCTCGTTCCAGAACGCGACGTGCTCGAAGCCGTCGAGATCGAAGTCGCCGCCGAGCCGTTCGTTGAGCACCGCCAGCGCGTTGAGATTGAACGCCGCGGTCACGCCGCGGCTGTCGTTGTACGCATCCTCGAGCACCCGGCGATCCTTGACCAGGTCGACGCCGAGAAGAAACCCGTCGCCGGCGGCCAGCGCCTGGTGGACGTGCCCGAGAAACGCGGCCCGTGCCGCGGGGTCGAGATTGCCGATCGTCGAGCCGAGGAACACCAGCAGCCGGCGTCCGGTGCGCGGGATCCGGTCCACGTCCCGTTCGAAGTCGCCCACGTAGCCGTCGTAGCGCAGGCCGGGAAACGCGCTCGTCAGCGCCCGCCCCGCGTCTTCGAGCGCCTCCGGTGTCACGTCGAGGGCGGCGAACCGCAGCGCCGGCCTCCGCCGCATGGCCGCCTCGAGCAGCAGGCGCGTCTTGCGCGAGTAGCCCGCGCCGAGTTCGACGACCTCTTCCGGGTCGACGGCCGCGACGAGGTCCGAAGCGTGGCGCTCGAGAATCCCGGTCTCGGCCCGCGTCGGGTAGTACTCCGGCAGCGTCGTGATCTGCTCGAACAGCAGCGCTCCCCGCTCGTCGTAGAAGTACTTCGAGGGAATCTCGCGCGGCTCGCCGGCCAGGCTTTCGCACAGTTCCCGCGCCATGCGCTCCGCGGCGTCGCTCCCGCCCCGCAGCGTGGTCAGGCTCACCCGCGGGCAACCGGTGTTCCGTCCACTCATCGTCAGTCCACCTCGAGGTCCGCCGCTCGCAGCACGGGACGACGGCCGGGTGCGATCACGACGACGCCGCCGTCGGGAACTTCCTGCCAGGCGGGATCGTCGTCGAGCGGCTCGGAAGCGATCAGCGCGCCTCCCGGGAGTGCGCCGGTGCCTTCGGCCACGAACAGCGAATTCGGAGGCTCCCCTAGGCTGCAGCGCACGGCGGCCGCGGTCCCGCCGTCGGCGACGGCAAGATTGAGCTGGGCGCGGACGCCCGCCTCGCGCAGCATCCGCGCGATGCGTGCGGCGAGCCGCTCGACGAGCACGTCGGCAGGCAGACCGGGATCCTCGGCATCGAGCGCCAGCAGGTGCGCGAACAGCAGGCGCGAGTCGGTCCGTACCGTCACGGCCGTCTGCGCGGCCGCCGGCAATGCGTCGCTCAGTCGCTTGCCGGTCTCGCCGGCAAGATCCTCGATCCAGCCGTTGTGGGCCATGGCCAGACGCCCCGCGACGAACGGCGCCGCGGCGTCCTCTCCGCCCGGCTGCCCGGGGGTCGCCGAGCGCACCGCGGCGACGATCATCCGGCCGCGCAGCCGGCGGGCCAGCGGCAGCAGGTTCGCGTCGGACCACGGCGGCCGCGTCGTCGCGTAGCGCAGCGGCGTCCCGTC
Source organism: Acidobacteriota bacterium (assembly GCA_003695625.1). Taxonomy (GTDB): domain Bacteria; phylum Acidobacteriota; class Polarisedimenticolia; order J045; family J045; genus J065. The sequence continues at coordinate 1,882 of RFIB01000288.1, forward strand.
GCCGTCATCGAGCCAGCACGCGAACGCGCTGCCGTCGACGTTGACGTGTCCCGAGCGCAGCAGCCGCGGCCGGTACGCCTGCGCCTCGAGGCCGTGCGGCGCCTCGAACAGGGCGGCCACCGGAAGCGGTTCGCCGGCCCACGCGGCGAAGCGGCACATCAGGCGGCATCCCGGGCGACCCGCACGCCGGCGAACAGTTGCCGGCGGTGCGGCCAGTCCCAGTTGCGGTAGCTCGTGCCGGCGACGCGGGGACCGATGCACCACGACGCGCCGCGCAGCACGCGGTAGCCGCGACCAAAGTGGACCTCGCTGTACTCCCGGTAGGGAAACGCCTCGAAGCCGGGATAGCCGGCGAACGGCGAGGCGGTCCACTCGTAGACGCCGGCCTGCTCGAGCACGCCGAGCCGCGCCGCCTTCTCCCACTCGGCCTCGCTCGGCAGCCGCCCGCCGCACCAGCGGGCGAACGCCTCCGCCTCGTGACACGAGATCCGCTCGACGGGACGCGCCTCGTCGAGCGGCGCGGTGTGCCCGAAACGCGTGACCGCAAAGCCCTGCGCCGTCCGGCGCCAGCCCAGCGGCAGCGCGACGTTCTCCCGCGCACGCCACGCCCAGCCCTCGCGCGACCACAGCTCGCGGCGCGCGTAGCCGCCGTCCTCGACGAACTCGGCGTAGCGGCCGGCGCTGGCCGGCGTGCGCTCGATCATGAACGCCGGGATGTCGACGACGTGGCGCGGACGCTCGTTGTCCCACGAGAATCCCGTGCCGTCGTCGCCCAGTTCGAACAGTCCCGCCTCGACCGTCACGAATCCGCCTGCGGAGGCGGTCCGCGACGGTCCCGCGTCGGGATCGTCCGGCGAGAACCCCGCCAGCGGGCGGTTCTCTCCGCGGAGCGCGAGCGACTGGAGGATCGTCTCGCGATGCTGGTCCTCGTGCCGGGCCACCATGCGGAACACGAAACCGCCGGCGAGCAGCGGGTTCGTGCGCCCGTCCTCGAGCCGGTCGACGAGCGCGAGGGTCCGCTCGCGCACCGCGGCGAGCAGGTCGAGGGCGGCCCGGCCGTCGAGCAGCGGCAGCGCGTCGCGTCCTTCCCGCGGCTGTTCCTGCGGGTCGTACAGCGGCCACAGTTCCCGGTGAGCGGGAGCGGCGCCGGCGACCCGCTGGTGGAGCCACAGTTCCTCGTAGAGCGCCACGTGGGCCAGATCCCACGCGATCGGGCTCAGGAAGCCCGCAGCCGACGTCTCGAGATCCGCCACGTCGAGCCGCTCGACCAGATCGAGCAGCGCCGCGCGGGCATCGACGAGTTCGCCGCGGACGAGCGGCAGCCAGGCGGGAGAAGGCATCTCGAAAGCATACCGCGCGCAGACCGACGAGCGAATCACACCAGCTCGGCGTCGCTGACGACCTCGACCAGCGCCGGTCCGTCCGTGGCCAGGGCCGCGGCCAGGGCGTCGTCCAGTTCGTCCCTCCGCGTGATCCGGATGCCGCGCGCGCCGCAGTTCTCGGCGTAGCGCGAGAAGTCCGGATTGTGCAATGAGGTCTTGAAGACGTCCCAGTGACCGGCGCGCTGCTCCTTGCTGATCTTGCCCAGCTCGCCGTTGTTCAGCAGCACGTGGGTGATGTCCATCCCGTACTGGACGGCGGTGGTCAGCTCGCCCATGTACTGGGCGAAGCCGCCGTCCCCGCTGATGGAGATCGTCTTGCGCTCCGGGGCCGCCGCCCAGGCGCCCATCGCCGCCGGGAATCCGAATCCGATCGAGCCGAGGTAGCCCGACATCAGCACCGACTGCCGTGCGCACTCGAAGTAGCGGCCGAACGAGTACGTGTTGTTGCCGACGTCGACCGCGATCACGGCATCCTCGGGGGTCTGCCGCGTCAGTGCGGCGAAGATCGCCGCGGAGCCGACGCCGCGCCCGCGGTCATCGCTTTCTCGTCGTCGCTTCTCCTCGCGCCAGATCCGCCAGCGTTCGGCGACCTCCTCGCGCTGGTCGACGGTGTCGGTCCGGGTTTCAAGCGCCTCGAGCAGCCGGTGTGCGGTCACACCGATCTCGCCCCAGACCGGCACGTCGACGGCGTGGAACTTGCCGAGCGCCATCGCCTCGAAGTCGACCTGGATCGTCGGCTTGGCCCGGGCGATGCCGGTGTGGTTCGAGAACGACGCGCCGAAGACGATCAGCAGGTCGCATTCGTTCATGAACCAGCTCGCGATCGGCGTGCCGCTGCGGCCGAGCACGCCGCACCCGAGCGGATGAAGGTCGGAGACCTGTCCCTTGGCCTTGAATGTGGTCAGGACCGGAGCGTTCAGCCGCTCGGCCAGCTCGAGCACCGGCTCCATCACGAAGCGGGCTCCGTGGCCGACGATGACGACCGGCCGGCGCGCGGCGCGGATCCGTTCCAGCGCCGCGTCGAGCGCTTCATCGGGTGGGGCGATCGCGTGCGCCGCGACGCGGCCGGATGGCCCCGACGCCTCGACGTCGTCTCCGGCGGGCAGCGTCTGGACCTCGTCGGGGAAGATCAGGTGAGCCACGTTGCGCCGGACGATCGCGTGCTTGAGCGCGAGGCTCATCAGCTCCGCGTGCCGGCTGTCGGGCAGCACCGTCTGGCTCCAGCCGGCCACCGGCGCGAACGCGGCCGCCAGGTCGATTTCCTGGAACGCTCCCGGTCCGAGGACCTGCGTGTCGACCTGGCCGGTCAGTGCGAGTACCGGAGCGCGGTCGACCTTGGCGTCCCACAAGCCTGTCAGCAGGTTCGTCGCACCGGGGCCGGCGATCGTCAGGCAGGCCGCGGGGCGTCCGGTCAGCTTCCCGTAGGCCGACGCCGCGAACGCGGCCGCCCCTTCGTGACGGACGCCGATCACGGACAGCCGGCCCGCCTCCTCCTGACGGCGCAGTGCGTCCGCCAGACCGAGGTTCGAGTGGCCGACCATGCCGAAGACGTGTCGCACGCCCCAGTTGACGAGCGTCTCGGCCATCACGTCGGTCACTGTCCGCCGGTGAGCCTGCTCGACGGGGACGCCGACCCAGATCTCGTCGCCGCGAACCTCGACCGGACAGGTCTCGACGCCGTCGTCGTAGCCGCCGGGGGGCTTGCCGGTGCACGGGTGGAAGTCCCAGCCGTGCCACGGACAGCGGAGCCAGCCTCCCTCGATCGACCCCTCTCCGAGTGGGCCGCCCTGGTGCGGGCACGCGTTGTCGAGCGCCGCGAAGCGACCCTCGTGGTGCGTCAACGCGAGGGTGCGATGTCCGGCGACGACCGTCATCACCCGTCCTTCGGGAAGGTCGCCCGTCGAGGCGACGCGATGCCATGCCAGCGAGGTGCTCATCGCGAGTCTCCGCCGGGGCCGAATCCGGCCGCCGGGTCGACGCCCCCGAAGCGCACGCCGGACAGCGCCGCCATCTCGCGGCTCCAGGTGACGAGGTCCGACCGCTCGAAGTCGGCCAGACGCGCGTGACCGCAGGCGCGCGCGAGGGTCTGCATCAGGTGCGCCGAGGCCTCGAAGAAGCGCGCCAGCCGCGCCGCCGACAGATCCACCTTGAGGCGTTGGCGGAGGTCCTCGCGCTGGGTGGCGATTCCGACCGGACAGTTGTTGGTATGGCACGCGCGCATCCCCAGGCAGCCGATCGCCTGCAGCGCGGCGTTGGACAGCGCGATCGCGTCGGCACCGAGCGCCAGCGCCTTGGCGAAGTCCGCCGGCGTGCGCAGTCCGCCGGTGATCACCAGCGTGACGTCGTTCCGGCCCCGGGCATCGAGATGACGCCGCGCACGGGCCAGCGCGGGGATCGTCGGCACGGAGATGTGATCGCGGAAGATCAGCGGCGCCGCGCCGGTGCCGCCGCCCCGTCCGTCGAGAATCACGTAGTCGACGCCGATGGCCAGCGCTGCGTCGAGATCGTCCTCGACGTGCTGCGCCGACAGCTTGGCGCCGATCGGAATGCCTCCGGTGCGCTCGCGCACCTCGTCTGCGAAGCGGCGGAAGTCGTCGAGACTGTTCCAGTCGGGAAACCGCGGCGGAGAGATCGCGTGCTGGCCTTCCTGCAGTCCGCGCACCTCGGCGATCCTGCCCCTGACCTTGTGACCGGGCAGGTGGCCGCCGGTTCCGGTCTTGGCACCCTGACCGAACTTGAAGTGGAACGCCTGCACGCGATCGAGCAGCTCGGGCCGGTAGCCGAAGCGCGCCGAGGCGAGTTCATACAGATAGCGGCTGTTTTCGGCCTGCTCTTCGGGGAGCATGCCGCCCTCGCCGGAACAGATTCCGGTGCCGGCCATCTCGGCGCCGCGCGCGAGGGCGATCTTGGCCTCCGCGGAAAGCGCGCCGAAGCTCATGTCCGAGACGAACAGCGGGATCGCCAGCTCGAGCGGGCGCGCGGCGCGCGGACCGATCACCGTCGTCGTGTCGACCGGTTCGTCGTCGAGCAGCGGAAACCGCGCGAGCTGCGCCGTGACGAGCTGCAGATCGTCCCAGCGCGGGAGCGTGCGCGCGGGAACACCCATCGCCGCCACCGGCCCGTGGGCTCCCGTCCGTTCGAGTCCGTGCTCCGCCAGCTCGGCGATCGTTCCGACGTGCGGCTCGTCGGCCGTTCCGGAGTGGTCGGCGAACAGCCCGAGGTAGGCCTCCCGGTCGTAGTTCTGCGGGTGCTCGCGCTCCCAGGCCGCGATCTCGTCGGCATCGACGAAAACGACGCCGTCCTCGATGAACGCCCGGAAGCGCGGCAGCCGTTCGTCGTTGTCGTACTCGCTGACGCCGGTCCGGAAGCGGTAGTCCCAGCCGTGGACGCCGCAGATCAGGTTCTCGCCGTCGACGTGTCCGTCCGAGAGCAGCGCGCCGCGGTGCAGGCAGCGGCCATAGAGCACCGAGACCTCGTCCGCGTCGGGCCAGCGCACCAGCACGAGGTCGACGTTCTCGACCAGCGCGTACGCCGGGCGTCCGGGTTCGAGTTCGCTGAGTCGGGCGACAGAGGTGCGGCGCATCGGGGTCCCTTCGAGCCGGGCCCCGCTGGCGAGACGATCCGGCGACTAACAAGAGAAGATCGCTCAGTATAGTGGGCGCCTTCCGCTGTGACTTGTCGCGCGATGCGGACAAGGTCACACGAGGATGCCGCCCGGCTCGGCCGGCGCGTCCGGGAGCTCCGCATGACCCTGGCCCGGCTGATCGTGCTTGTCTTCGAAGCCTACGTCGCCGCGGGTGCGATTCTCGCCCTGCCTCTGCTGCTGCGCGGACTGGGCCGGATCGACCGGGCGGCCGCGGCGAGCGGCGCCGGCTTTCGCCTGATGATCGCGCCGAGCGTCGTCGCACTGTGGCCGCTGCTGCTCGTCCGCTGGCTGCGCGCGGGCAGGACACCGCGGCAGGACGGGGGCCTGCGGTGAACGTCCGGCAGCGGCGTCGTCACCTCGTGCTCTCCGCCGGCATCGCGCTGCTCGCGCTGGTTGCACTCGTCGTCGCGGTCGCGGCGCGACCCGAGCCTCCGCGCAGCGACGCCCTCCCGGCCGGCGTGCTGGAGGCGCGCTGATGGCACACGCCTACCGTGCGGTGCAGTGGAACCGCTACAAGCGACTGTACGACGCGGTGCTCGCCGGCGGCTGCGTGGCGTATCACGTGCTGTTCGTCGGGATCGGTGCGGCGACGCATCCCCGCGCGACGATCGAGACGCTGGTGATCCGGGCCACCGCGACGCTGGCGTTCCTGCTGCTGACCGTCGTGCTCTCGATCGGGCCGCTGTGCCGGCTCGATCCCCGTCTGCTGCCGCTGCTGTACAACCGGCGCCATCTCGGCGTCGTCACGTTTCTCGTCGCTGCGACCCACGGCGTGTTCTCGATCGTGCAGTTCCACGCTCTCGGCGACACGCATCCGCTGGTCAGCGTGCTGACCGCGAACACCGAGTTCGCGAGCGTGTCCCAGTTTCCATTCCAGCCGCTCGGCCTGCTGGCGCTGCTGGTCCTGGCGCTGATGGCGCTGACCAGCCACGACTTCTGGCTCGCGACGCTCGGTCCGACAACCTGGAAGTCGCTGCACATGCTCGTCTACGCCGCCTGGGGTCTCGTCGTCGTCCATGTGGCTCTCGGCGTGCTCCAGGCCGAGCGCCATCCCGCCTTTCCCGTGCTGGTCGGCGCCGGTGTGCTGTGGGTGGGCGGGATCCACGCCGCCGCGGGTCTGCGAGAACGTCGCGGCGATCGCGAGCGGCCGGCGGCGCGCGAAGGCGCGTGGGTCGAGGTCTGCTCCGCCGACGCGATCGCCGACGGGCGGGCGCACGTGGCGTCCGTCGGGGACGAGCGCGTCGCGGTCTTCCGCCGGGGCGAGCGGCTGTTCGCGCTGTCGAACGTCTGCCCGCACCAGGGCGGTCCGCTCGGCGAAGGACGTATCGTCGACGGCTGCGTGACCTGTCCGTGGCACGGACACCAGTTCGACCCCGAGACCGGAGCCGCCCCGCCGCCCTATGAGGATCGCGCGACCACGATCCCGCTCGCCGTCCGGGACGGCACGGTCTGGATCGCTCCCGACGCGGAGAGGACGTCATGAGCCATGGCGACGAGTTCTTCGTCGGGCACGCTCCGCGGATGCCAGAGAGCACGCGCAGGCGTGTCCGGCGCGTCGCCGCCGCTCTCGTCGCCTGCGGGCTCGCTCTCGGCGTTGCGCTGACGATGCTCCAGGCCCGCTTCGACGAAGGGGTGTTCGAATTCGGCGTCGAGAGGACGTTCGACGGCGTGCTGCTCGCCGAACCGTATCCGGTGCTGCTCGTCGCCGACGCCGACGGCGCGGGCCCACGGACGATTCTTCTGTCGGCTCCCGGCAAGCACGGGGCGGACGCACTGGTCGCCGACCTCGTCGGACGACCGGTCGAGGTCACCGGTTCGCTGATCGACAACGGCCGGCGCGAGATGATCGAGGTGCACGCGGTGCGCGATCTGTCCGCGGACGCCCGACTGCCGGCCGTGGACGCGGGAGGCGAGTCCCTGGGTCGGCTGATCCTCGCTGGCGAGATCGTCGACTCCAAGTGTCATCTCGGCGTGATGAAGCCCGGGCGGGACAAGACGCACAAGGCGTGCGCGATCCGCTGCATCAGCGGCGGCGTGCCACCGGTGCTCCGGGTCGAGGATCGCCACGGGCGGCTCGCGTACTTCCTGCTGGTCGGCACGGACGGCCGCGCGATCGGCCGCGAGCTGCTCTCGATGATCGCCGAGCCGGTGGAGGTCACGGGCGATGTCACGCGGTTCGGCGACCTGCTCGTGATGCGCACCGAGCCGGCGTCGATCCGCAGGCCGGCGAGCCGCTGACGGCGGCCCGCCGTGCCCGCGCCCGTCAGAAGTCCACCCGCCAGGTCAGCGAGACGTTGCGGCCCGGCATCGGCGCGAAGTCCTTGAGCCGGGAGACGTGGTTGCGGGCGATCTCGTCGGTCAGGTTGTCGCCGCGCAGGATCAGCTCGTGGACGAGGCCCTTCCTGACCACGCGCAGGCCGACATAGCCCCCCAGCGTGGTGTAGCCGTCCGTGGGCGTCTCGCAGACCGACGCGGGCAGGCCCGGCTCGCAGAACACGCGGTCCTGGTCGGCCGCGTGCGTGACCTCGATCAGGCCGAACACGCGCGGGCCGTGCAGGTGCAGCCCGAGGCTCGTGCGCCACGGCGGGATGAACGGCAGCGGCGTGCCGTCGCGACGCCGCTCGGCCCGGACGTATTGGCTGGACAGCTCGAGCGCGAGCTGACGGCCGGCCCGGTCATGAAGGCGCCATTCGACACGGGCCTCTCCGCCGCGGAAGTCCGCGTCGTCGGCGGTGAACATGAAGGCCGGCAGGTCGGTCGTCACGCCGGCGGGCACCGGCACCGGCCGCTCGTAGATGAACCCGTCGATCCGGTTCCAGAACAGGTCCAGCTCGCCCGAGACGACGCCCTCGACGCGGCGCAGCGCGAGATCGAGCCCCCACGTGGTCTCCTTATCGAGCTCCGGGTCGCCGATCTCGAACGAGCGCGTCGCCTCGTGCTCGCCGAAGCTGGCCAGTTCCTCGACCGTCGGAATCCGCGTCGCCCGGGAGAGCGTGGCGACGACGATCCAGTCGCGGGGAAGACTCCGCGACACGCCGAAGGACGCCGAGACCGCGTCGAAGTCGCGGGCGAGGGGCCGGTCGCGGAACGTCGTGTCGATCGTCTGCCGCTCCCAGCGCGCGCCCGCAAGCCAGCGCCAGTCGCCGCGGCGCAGCTCCTCGAAGACGAACGCCGCGGCCACGTCGGTCGCGCTCGGCGCCAGGAACGCCTCGTCGCCCTCGGCCTCGAGGTCGGTGGCGCCGAGCTGGACACCGAACGAGCCGCTCCAGTCGCCGATCGCGCGCTGGACCAGCTCGAGCCGCGTCTCCCAGGCGTCGGACAGGAAGCGCGTGCCGACGACGTCGCCGGCAAGTTCGCGGTGTTCGTAGTCGGTCAGGCCCGCCGAGAGCTTGACGGTCCGCAACCAGCGGGACGTCAGGTCGAGCTCTCCGCGCAGGTCCCA
>RFIB01000289.1 GCA_003695625.1 Acidobacteriota bacterium
ATCCGAACCCGCGCGCACTGCGTCCACGGCGGGCGGCGTCGGAAGATGGAGGGGTTGCGGTTGGGGGAGCGGCGGCCCAAGGGCCGCCGCTACGGCGGCGGCCCGATGCCGTCGAGGCAGACGTTGACCGGCTCGGTGAAGAACCGCAGCGCCTCCTCGCCGCCCTCGCGGCCGACGCCGCTGGATTTCATCCCGCCGAACGGCACGCGCAGGTCGCGCAGCATCCAGCAGTTGATCCAGACCGTGCCGGCATCGAGCCGGGCGGCCACGCGGTGCGCGCGCGAGACGTCCCGCGTCCACAGCGATGCGGCCAGGCCGTAGTCGGTGGCGTTGGCGCGCGCGACGGCCTCGCGTTCGTCGTCGAACGGCTCGACCGTGACCACCGGCCCGAAGACCTCCTCGCGCAGGATCGGGCAGGCCTCGGGCACGTCGGCGAGCACGGTCGGCTCGACGAACGCGCCCCCGGTGAACTCGCGGGGAAGGCCGTCCGGGACACCGCCGCCGGTCAGCACGCGCGCTCCGTCCTGACGCGCGCGCTCGATCCAGCCGAGGACCTTGTCCCGGTGTGCCGCCGAGACCAGCGAGCCGAGGTCCGTCGCGGGATCGCGCGGATCGCCGACGCGCAGCGCGCGGGTCCGCTCGACGATCGCGCCGGTGATCTCGTCGGCGACGGTTCGCTCGACCAGGATCCGCGAGCCGCACAGGCAGACCTGGCCCTGGTTGGTGAACGCCGCGCGCACCGCCTCATCTGCGGCGCGCTCGAGGTCGGCGTCGGCGAACACGATCGTCGCGTTCTTGCCGCCCAGCTCGAGCGAGAGGCGTGCGAAGCGCGGTGCGGCGCGCCGGGCGATCTCCGCTCCCGTGCGTGTGCCGCCGGTGAACGAGATCGCGCGGACCGCCGGATGCTCGACCAGCGGCACGCCGGCCTCCGTCCCGGTTCCGTGGACCACGTGGAGCACGCCCGCCGGCAGGCCTGCCTCGAGGACCAGTCCCGAGAGCAGGAACGCCGTCAGCGGCGTGAGCTCCGACGGCTTGGCCACCGCGGTGTTTCCGGTCGCCAGCGCGGGCGCGATCTTCCAGCTCAGCAGGTAGAGCGGCAGGTTCCACGGCGAGATCAGGCCCGCCACGCCCCGCGGCCGGCGCAGCGTGTAGTTCAGCGCCCGCGGCCAGGTGACGTGCGCGTCGCTGTGCCAGTGCAGGATCGCCGTGGCGAAGAAGCGGAAATTGGCCGCGGCACGCGGGATGTCGATCCGGCGCGCCAGCGCCAGCGGCTTGCCGGTGTCGAGCGACTCCGCCTCCGCCAGTGCGTCCGCATCGCGCTCGATCAGCTCGGCGATCCGCAGCAGCACGCCGCTGCGCTCGTCGGCCGTGGTGCGCGACCAGTCCGGAAACGCGCGCTCCGCCGCCGCGACGGCCGCGGCGACATCCTCCGCGCCGCTCGCCGGAGCGGTGGCGTGGACCGTGGCGCGGGCGGGATCGAGCACGTCGAGGCGTCGGCCCGTGCGGCTGCCGACGAGCCGGCCGTCGACCAGGTTGAGAATCTCCGTCACAGGCACCGTGTGCGTCCGCCGTCGACCGGCAGGCTCACGCCGGTGACGTAGGCCGCCGCGGGGGAGGCGAGAAACGCCACCGCGGCGGCGATCTCCTCCGGCTCGGCGAAGCGGCCCATCGGGATCTCGGCCCGCATCGCGTCGGCGACGTCGCTTCCGGGGCGTCCCTCGCGCCGCGCGCGCGCCTCGATCAGCGCCTCGAGCCGCTCCGTCCGCGTGGCCCCCGGGAGCACGTTGTTGACGGTGATGCCGCGGGGCGCGAGTTCCCCGGCGAGCGTCTTGGCCCAGCTGGCGACCGCACCGCGGATCGTGTTGGACACGCCGAGGCCCGGAATCGGCTGGCGCACCGAGGTCGAGACGATGTTGACGATCCGCCCCCAGCCCGCCTCGAGCATGCCGGGCAGCAGCGTGCGGACCAGCGCCTGGGCGGCCAGGACGTGGCGGCGGAATGCGGTCTCGAATGCCGCGTCCTCCGCGTCGAGCAGCGGGCCGCCCGCCGGCCCGCCGGCGTTGTTGACCAGGATCGTGAACGCGCCGCCCCGCTCGATCTCGCCAGCGACGCGCCGCGCGGCGTCGGCCGGGTCGTCGAGGTCGGCGACGAGCGCCGCCGCGCCCCCGCCGATCCCGGCGGCGGCCCGCTCGAGCGCGCGGGCATCCCGCGCGAGCAGGCACACGGAGGCGCCGGCTGCGGCCAGCGCGCGCGCGGTGGCCAGGCCGATCCCGCGGCTCGCGCCGCAGACCAGGGCGCGGCGGCCGGACAGGCTGCTCACCGGCCGCGCCCCGTCACGACAGCGGAGATCGGCCGGTGCCGACGACCGGCACGGGGCTCAGCGGGGCGCCGCGACGCTCGCGCCGGCGGTTCTCGGCGGCCCGGAACGTGCCGTAGGTACCGGGAGAGACGACCGACCAGGCCAGATATGTCCACGCCCGCGCGCACGTCGGACGCAGGGCGAGCGCGCGCAGCAGATGGCGCCGCGCCTCGGACAGGCCGCCCGGATTCGCCCGGCAGCGCGCCAGCGTCTCGCGGCCGATCCGCAGGTGATGCTTGGCCCGCACGCGGCGCAGCAGGCGGCGATGCCGGCGGGCGAAGCTCGGCCGGTCGCGCTCGACGCGATCGAGGATCCGCAGCCACGCGCGGGCGTCCTTCGCCTGGTCGCCGCTGACGTGCTCGCCGTGGACCCGGCGCAGCACGAGCGGCTCGTCGATCGCGCACATCGGGACCTCGAACGACCACGGGATCCAGAGCGCGCAGTCGACGGCGGCGTTGCCGAGCGACTCGTCGAACGCGCCGAGGCGCGCGAACAGCTCGCGCCGCACGACCGGCGGACGGCCGCAGCCGACGCCGGTGTCGCGGCCGATCATGCCCTCCGGCGTGAACCGGGGGCCCGGCGTGCGCTTGCGGTGCACGATGCCGAGCGGCCGGCCCCGTTCGTCGATCTCCTGCTCCGCCACGAACACCGCGCCGAGCGCTGGCTCCCGGCGGAACGCGTCGACCACGCGCTCGACCAGCGTGGGCAGCCACGCGTCGTCCGAATCGAGAAAGCCGACCAGCTCGCCCCGGGCGAGCCGCAGGCCCGCATTGCGCGCCGCGGCCAGGCCGCGGTTCTCCTGCCGGATCGCGACGATGCGTCCGCGGTAGCGCTCGAGCACCGCCGCCGTGCCGTCGGTCGAGCCGTCGTCGACGACGATGCACTCGACGCGCGGCCAGGTCTGGGCCAGCACGCTGTCGATCGCGTCGCCGACCATGTCGGCGCGGTTGAAGGTCGGGATGACGACGCTGACGAGCGGCCCGTCGGGGCACGGGTGGGTCATGCCTGTCTCCGGCAGCCGGCGGTCGGGGCGTCCGCCGCGGATCCACGGACAAACATCTTACCGTTCCCCGGCGGATGGCAAATGCACGGATCGGGGCGGGCCGCGGCGCAGCGCCGCCATCCCGCACGGGACAAGGAGTTACGGGACATGACCATCTCGTCCGATCACGAGGCGATCGCCCGCTACTACGGGCGGGTGCTCTCCGGGACGCGGGACCTGAAGACCGACGCCTGCTGCGATGCGGCAGGACCGCCGGCGTGGCTGCGGGGCCTGGCCGGCCGGATCGTCCCCGAGGTCTCCGAGCGGTTCTACGGCTGCGGTGCGCCGATCCCGCCGGCGATCGAGGGTTGCACCGTGCTCGATCTCGGCTGCGGGACGGGGCGCGATGCCTTTCTGTGTGCCGCGCTCGCCGGTCCCCGCGGCCGGGTGATCGGTGTCGACATGACCGCCGAGCAGCTCGCGATCGCGCGGCGGCATGCCGACGAGCAGACGCGCCGGCTGGGCCTGCCCCGATGCAACGTCTCCTTCCGGGAGGGCTACATCGAGGATCTGGCCGCCGCCGGGATCGAGGACGCGTCGGTCGACGTCGTGATCTCCAACTGCGTGGTCAACCTTTCGCCGGCCAGGGAGCGGCTGTTCTCCGAGGTGTTCCGCGTGCTCCGGCCGGGAGGCGAGCTGCTGTTCTCGGACGTGTTCGCCGACCGCCGGCTGCCGGCCGGGCTGCGCGAGGACGAGACGCTGCTCGGCGAGTGCCTCGCCGGGGCGATGTACTTCGAGGATCTCCGCCGCACGCTCGCCGGACTCGGCGTGCCCGACGTGCGCGTCGTGTCCTCGCGTCCGCTCCGCGTCGAGGATCCGGACCTCGTGCGGAAGATCGGCCCGGCGCGCTTTTCCGCCGTGACCGTGCGGGCGTTCCGGCTCGACGATCTCGAGGACCGGTGCGAGGACTACGGCCAGATCGCGACGTACCGCGGCGGCATCCGCGGACAGGAGCACCGCTTCGTGCTCGACCACCACCACGAGTTCGTCGCGGAGAAGCCGGAACCGGTCTGCGGGAACACGGCGTCGATGCTCGCCGGCACGCGCCTGGCGCGGTTCTTCGAGGTCCGGGGGGACCGCAGCCGGCATTTCGGGCTGTTCGACTGCGCGCCGGCGGCGTCGGGCGCCCCGGACGGCGCGACCGACGGCTGCTGCTGATCAGGCGGTGACCACGGGCAGGCGCGCCCGCACGGCGGTGAGCTGCTCGAGAAACGCGAACACGCTCGCCGGGCGGCGGCTGGGGTCCTTCTCGAGCGTCTGCGCGATCAGGTCCGCGACCGGTTCCGGGACGTCGGAGCGGATCGACGACAGCCGCTCCGGGACGACCTCGACCTGCATCTTGAGGATCTCGGCGACGTTGTCCGACTGGAACGGCTCGCGTCCGGCGATCAGGAAGAACGCGACGATCCCGAGCGCGTAGAGGTCGGCGCGCTGGTCGGCGGCCTGGCCGCGGATCTGCTCGGGCGCCATGTAGGCCGGCGAGCCCATCACCAGCCCCTCCTGCGTCAGATGGACGTCGCCCTTGCGCGCGATCCCGAAGTCGACCAGCCGCGGCCGCCCCTCGCCGTCGAGCAGCACGTTCTCGGGCTTGACGTCGCGATGGACGATCCCGAGGCGGTGGGCCGCCGACAGGCCCGCCGCGATGCCGGCGACGATCTCGAGCGCCCGGCTGAGCGGGATCGGATGGCGCCGCTCGACCCAGCGCCGCAGGTCGACGCCGTCGATGTACTCGAGCACGATGAACCGCAGGTCGCGCCAGTGCTCGAAGGTGTGCACCCGCACGATGTTCGGGTGGTTGATCTGCCGCGTGAGCCGGATCTCCTGGATGAAGCGCTTCTCCGTGTTCTCGTCGAGCACCCCCGCGAGCACCTTGAGCGCCACCGGCTCGTCGAGCACCAGGTCGCGGGCCTGGAACACCGTGCCCATTCCGCCGCGTCCGATCTCGCGGACGATCTCGTAACGGTTCGCGAGCAGCGTGCCGGGCAGCAGGTGCGTCCCGTGCAGCTCCTCGAGCAGCTTCTGGGCCGACGGCAGGCGCCGCGCGCGATCCGGGACGAGGCTGTCGCGGATCACGCGGCGCAGGACCTCGGGCACCGGGGTGTCGTCGGCGACCATCGGCGGCTCGGGCGGATCGGTCTGGCCCGCCTCGGGGCAGGGTGGGGGGGCCCCGTAGAGCATCTCCCAGCCGAGCACGCCGAGCAGGTAGATGTCCGAGGACGGGTCCATCCGCTCGCCGGCGCGCGCCTCGGGCGGCCGGTACACCGACGGCGTGGCCGACTCGTCGGTGTGCCGCAGCGCGAGGCCGAAGTCGACGATCCGCGGCTCCTCGAACGCCGTCAGCCGGACGGTCTCGGGACGCAGCGTCCGGCACAGCAGTCCGAGGCCGTGGGCGTAGTCGAGCGCCTCGGCCATCCGCGTGAGCAGGCCGACGACCCGCGGGACGTCGAGGCGGGTCTCGCGGGCGAGCACCTCGCGCAGGCTCGGCCCCGCGACGTGCTCGGTGACCAGATAGATCCCGTTGCCCTCCCGTCCGGCATCGTGGATCGCGGCGATCACCGGATGGTGGAGCTGCGCGACGCGGCGGACGTCGGACAGGATCCGCTCGGCGGCCCGCGGTCCGGGAACCAGTTCGGCGTCGAAGCGGCGCAGCACGACGCGCCGCTTCATCACGGTGTCCTCGGCAAGATCGGCCCGGCCCACGTCCCAGCCCTCGAGCGGCTCGATCGTGCGGTACCGCTCGGGGATGCCGGAGCGGCTGCCCGGCTGGCCGACCTTCGCGCGCTGCTCGAGCGCCCCGAGCCGGCGGGCCGCGTCGCGGAAGCCGACGTCGGCCCCGACCACGCGCCGGAAGACGCGGATCGCGTCGCGCACGCGCCCGAGTCGCTCGTAGACCGCGGCGAGCCGGTACCACGTCTCGAGGTTGGAGCCGACGTCCTGGTCGTCGGCCAGCGCCCGCCGGTAGTGCTCGGCGGCGACGCTGTCCATGCCCTTGCGCTCGAACAGGCGGCCGAGCATCACCGCGACCAGGGCCTCGGTCTCGGGGTCCGGCGGCGCCGTCTGGAGGATCTCGACCGCGCGGTCGACCTGGCCGAGCCGCTCGCACAGCTCGGCCGCCTCGATGCGCATCCCGGCGTCGAGGTACGCCGGCACGGCGGCCTCGAGGTCCCCGCACGCCTCGTAGCACCGGGCCGCCTCGCGGACCGCGCCGCCACCGGCGTACAGGCGCGCCGCCTCGCGATGCTCGCCGATCTGCTCGAGCAGGCCCGCCGCGCTGATCAGGTCGCCGGCTTCCTCGTAGGCCCAGGCCGCCTCGGCGGCGCACCCGAGCCGCTCGAGACACAGCGCGGCCTCGTCGGGCCGCCCCGCCTCGAGGTACAGCGCGCCCGCCTCGGCCCAGCGCCCCGCGGCGCGGAACGCCTCGGCGGCGAGCAGGGGGTCGACGGTGCCCGGCGGCACCGCCTCGGCGATCGTCGCGGCCTGCTCGGCCTCGCCGACGTCGAGGTAGGCGCGGATCGCCCGCTCGGGCCGCCCGGCGCGCTCCCAGGCGCGGGCCGCCTCGAGCGACCGCCCCGCGCGCTCGAGCCAGCGACCGGCCTGCTCGGGCTGTCCGGCGGCGAGCAGGAGCTGCCCGCAGCGCGCCGCGAAGCCGATCACCTCGCGGCGCTCGAGCGTGCGGGGATCGTCCTTGAGCAGGGCGTCGAGCACGCGCGCCGCCTTGTCGGGCTTGCGAGCCTCGAGGTAGAGCCGGATCGCACGCTCGAGGTCGCCCGCATGCTCGTAGAGCGCGGCGGCATGGTCGAGCTGTCCGGCCTGCTCGTGGACCTGGGCCGCCTTGAGCGTCTGGCCGGCCTTGAGGAACAGCCGCGCGGCGCGCTGCCGGTCGCCGCCGCGCAGCGCCGCCTCGGCGGCCTCGCGGATCATCCCGCCCCGCTCGTACTCCGCGGAGGCCAGCGCGAAGTCGCCCGTCTCCGCGGCCAGCTCGGCGGCCTCCCGGTGGTGGCGCCCCTTGAGATACATGCGGAGCGCCTTGCGCGGCTGCCCGCCGAGCCGATACAGATCCCCTGCGGCGGCGTAGTCGCCTCGCAGCGACGCCCAACGGGCCTTGCCGATCCAGCTTCCGGGCACGCGACTCTCCGCACCGGAACATAGGCTCCGGGCGCGCCCGCGGTCCACGGACACCGCGCCGGACGGCCGATCCCGCGCGGGGCCCGCGCGGAGTAGACTCGACGCCCACCGGGGGGACCGGTCCGGGGAGCGCATGACCGCCCACTCGCTGCTGCGGTACGTCGGACGGCTCAAGCCGAGCGACATCGAGGAGCTGCTCGTCCGCGAGCACGTGATCCGCCGCGCGGAGGTCTACGTCGAGGAGGGGCGCGTCGAGGAGGTGTGGGTCGACGGCGACGCCGTCCGCGCCCACGTCTCGGGCTCGTCGGCGACGCCGTACCACGCCGTCATCCGTCTGCACGAAGGCGAACTCGAGGCCGAGTGCTCGTGTCCGTACGCCCGCGGCACCTGCTGGCACGTCGGTGCGATGCTGATGACGCTCGCCTCGGACCCGCAGCTCGTCGAGCGGCTCGAGCGGCAGGCGGACCGGGAGGTGCGCGGCAGCGGTCCGGGCCCGGTGGTCGTTCCGGCCGCCGGGGCCGGGGACGACGAGGAGCCGGAGGGGCAGGGCGCAAGGGTGCCGACAGGCGGTACGAGCGTTCCCGAGCAGGAGCGCGAGAAGCTCGAGGAGCGGCTGCTGGCGATCCCCAAGCACCACCTGGCGCGCGTGCTCGCCGACCTCGCCGTCACCGACCCGGTCGTCTCGAGCCGCATCGCCACGCTCGCCCCGGACCCGGTCGACCTCGACCTGCGGCTGTTCCGCCAGGCGGCGTCCGCGGCGCTGCGGCCCGGGCGCCATCTCGGCCGGTTCGACGTGCCGCGCGTGGCCGCCGACGTGCGCGAGGTGGTCCGCTCGGTCGGGCGCATGCTCGCCAGCGGTCACCCCGAGCGGGGTCTCGAGCTGATCCAGGAGATCGCGTGGGAGACGTGGCGGCGCATGGAGGATGCCGACGACCGCGACGGCGTGCTCGGCTCGCTGGTGCACGAGATCCTGCTCGAGTGGGTCAAGGGCTGGTCCGAGATCGAGGGCCGGGACCGGACCCAGATCGCGCGCCAGCTGTTCGCATGGCTCGTCGAGGACGCGGGCGCGGCCACCTCGCGACTCGTCGTCGAGGCGCGCCAGGCGCTCGGTCCGGCCGGGCTGACCGAGCTCAGGCGGCTGCTCGAGCCGGCGCTCGAGGAGCGGAAGGCGCGCCGGGCGACGGGCGAGGGCGGCGCCGACGCGTTCGCGCACGACGACCCGGTCGCCTCACGGCTCGCCTCCGCGCTGCGCGAGGTCGCGGAGGCGCTCGGCGATCTCGACGGATTCCTCGCCCTGTGCCGTCCGGACGGCGGGGACGGGCACGCCGTGCTGCTCGCCGCGAACCGGCTGGTCCACGAGGGGCGCCTCGAGGCGGCGCTCGAGTGGGTCACGCGCGGGCTGCCCGCGTCGGCGGGAAGTGACCGCGCCGCGCTCGAGGACCTGCGGATCAAGCTGCTGGTCCACCTCGACCGGCGGCGCGAGGCTGCCGAGGCGGCGTGGCAGGCGTTCCTGCGCGAGCCGGGAGGAGCGTCGTTCCGGCGGCTCGTCGAGTCGGTCGGCGAGACGACCCGCGCCGACTGGCGCAAGCGGGCGCTCGAGGCGGTCGAGGCCGGCGCCGACGCGACGGCGCTGGTCGACGTGTTCGTCGCCGCCGAGGAGGCCGAGCGCCTCGCCCATCGGCTCGAGACGGCGCCGGAGTTCGTGCTGTCCGCCTCGTCGAGGAGCCTCGGCCAGGCGGCCCGCCTGCTCGCGCGCCGCTACCCCGAAGCCTCGGCGCGGATCGAGACCGACCTCGCCGAGCGGATCCTGCGCGACGGCGACTCCCGGCGCTACGATCGCGTGCTCGAGCATCTGCGGCGCGCCCAGTCGCTGCTCGAGACGAGCGGGCAGGCGGCGGCGTGGAACGAGACGCTCGCGCGGCTGCGTCGCGCGCACGACGTCGTCCGGAGCTGGTATCCGGAGAGCTGACCGGTCCGGCGGGGAGAGGCACGCATGACCGCGCTGGAACAGTGGCAAACGGCACGGGACGGCGTGATGGCGCCCCGCTGCTTCGCGATCCTGCTCATGAGTCTTGCCACGGTGCTGTCCTGCGTGGCGCAGGACGAGAAGGCGGATGGCGCGATCCGGCTGCTGGACGACTGCGGCGGCAGGACGGCGTGCATCGAGATGCTCCCGAACTACGGTTCCCGGGGGAGCGACGGTGTCCTGTTCCGTCGCATGGACACGGGCGGCGGCTACGCGGAGTTCGAGCTCAACGTCGAGGCCGGTTCGCCGGGAGGGCATCCTGCGCCGCGGATGCTCGTGCTCCGCGGCTGGGTCGACGGTCTCGAGTGCTGCGATTTCGGCCAGGCCACCGTGGCGGTGCTGGGATTCTCGGGCGCCGGGAACCCGATCCTGCTGACGGACGAGGGCCCCCTCGAAGTGCATGGCGGCGCCATTGAAGTCGGATGCGCGACCTGCGCGAGGCTTCTCGACAGGAAGACCATGGACGTCGTCTCCGTGGGACGTACCCCCTCGTGGGATCTCCGCCTCGTGTCGGGCGACGAAGACTATCTGACGTACGACGCGGAGGGTCGGCTCTACTTCTTCAAGGGCGGCCGCTGTCTTCGCCTCGCGCCCGACGAGCTGTTCGAGCAGGTCGACCGGGAGCGGTGCCGGCGTCCGCGGGAGGCCGGATACGGGGACCGGCCGGCGCTTGGTCTCGAACTTGAACCAGGGGAGTTTCTCCTCGACGTACCCGGCACACCGTTCGTGCTTCTCCTTTCGAACGCTGCCTGCACCTGACGGGCGGCTGCCGCATCCGCTCGGCCTCCCGCGCGGGACGGCCGTGATCCGGCGACCGGCTTCGGGCGGACGGTGCTGTCAGTCCCGGTCGGTTGCTCCGGGAAGAAGCTCGACCGTGACCGAGAGTTCGCACGTCCCGCGCATCTCCGTCGCCAGCACGCCTGCGCGCAACCGCGAGCCGCGAAGCTGACCGACGGCGCGCGCCGGCGCGTCCGCCGTGGCGGGCTCGGCCCGGACGTCGTCGAGGACGATCTCGCCGGCCAGCGGCCGCAGTGCATCGAGGGCGGCCGCCGCGGCGTCCTCGGGAGTCTCGCCGCGCGCCTCGATCCGCCACGAGATCACCGGCAGCGCCTCGGGACCGGCGGCGCTGGCCTCGGCGACGACCCAGCCGTCGGGCCAGTCCGGCGCGAGGAGTGCATCCGGGCGCAGGGCCGGTCGCGGCGAGACGCGCGGTGCCGTGCCGCGCACGCCCCCGACCGCCTCGGTCGCTCCGGGTGCGCTGGCCGGCGGCGTCTCGTCGGCCGGACCGCCGCAGCCGACCGCCGCCAGGGCGGCGAGGGCGACGAGCGCCGCGGGCCGGTGCAGGAGAGAGGTCGCGAACGTCGGCCGCACGTCGGTCCTCGATGCCGCCGGGCCGGGATGGGCCGCGCCGCGGGGCGGCCCTATGTTAGGGACGAATCCCGGTTCCGGCACCGGGGAGGGAGCAGATCGTGCACTTTCCGGTCCTGTCCCCCGCCGCGCCGCGCGGGCGCGTGGCGGTCACCCTGCTGGCGTTCGCCCTCGTCGCGGCGGTGCTCGTTCCCGCGCAGGCCGGCAGCTCGTCGCGCCGGCAACGCGGCGACCTGGCTGTCGTGCGTCTGGTCGTCCACGAGGTCGCCGGACCGTCCGGTCCGGCCCGGGCGTTCCTGCGTCTCGACGTGAAGAACGTCTCCGCCACCCCGCGCGAGGACCCGTTCGACGTGGTGGTCGTCGCCGGCGAGAAGCTGGACCGGGTCTACGGGCGCTGCCGTGCGGACGGTCTCGCTCCCGGCGAGAGCGTGCGGTGCGATGTCTTTCTCGACGTGCCGCTGACGAAGGTCGGGGACCGGTTCGCCGCGCGCCTCGACCGGCGCGCATTCCGCCTCGACCGCTGGGACCGCCGGCGGCGCAACGACCAGCGGATCGCGGCCGCGCCCGATCCCGGGCGCGCCGGAGCGGTGCGCATCGCCGAGTTCGAGGTGCTCCCGCGCGTGCTGCGCGGAATGGGCGAGGTCACCTTCCGCTACACCGTCGAGCACGGCCACCTGGTGTGGATTCTCGCCGAGGGCGAGCCGGCGCGGCTGCTCGGCGGCCATCCGGCGGACGGGCTGCTCGCCGGCCAGGGCCGGCTGAAGATCCGCGATTCCGGCCCGGTGACGCTGGTCGCCCGGGATCGCGACGGGAGGTTCGTCTACAGGACCGTTCCCGTCACCAACACCTACCGGCCGCACCGCGCGTGGGCTCCCGAATCGGGGGACGACCGCGGCGCGATCATCGCCGCGCGACCGCTCGAGGCCGGCGCGGGCGAGGCGCCGGTCGACCCGGTCGTGCTCGAGGTGCTCGAGCGGCGGATCGCCGCGCTGGGCTGGGCACCGGAGGGGAGCCCGGATCCGTTCGCGCCGCGCAAGCCGGCGCGCAAGGAGAACGTGCTCAACCCTGCGGGACGCTGAGCGCGGCTCCCGGCCGTCTGATAGGCTCGGCAGCGGCCTTCGGGAGCACCCTGAAGGCCGTTTTTCCTCCACGGAGAGGTTCCGATGCCGGAGCGGCGCCTTCCGTCCCGCGTGCGCGTGTTCGAGGTCGGTCCCCGGGACGGTCTCCAGAACGAGTCGCGGATCCTCGATGTCGACGCCCGCCTCGAACTCGTCGCGCGCCTCGTCCGCGCCGGCCTGCGCGACATCGAGATCGGCGCGTTCGTCCATCCCCGCTGGGTGCCGCAGATGGCGGGCACCGACGAGCTGGCGCGGCGGCTCCCGCGCGAGCACGGCGTGCGCTACTGGGCTCTCGTGCCGAACCTGCGCGGACTCGAGCGCGCACGCGCAGCGGGGATCGACCACGTCTGCCTGCTCGCGTCGGCGACCGACAGCCACTCCGTGCGCAACCTGAACCGGCCGATGGCCGAACGGGAGCGGATCAACGCGGAGGTCGCCCGTGCCGCGCGTGACGAGGGCCTCGCGATCCGCGGGTACGTCTCGGTCGCGTTCGGCTGTCCGTTCGAGGGGGACGTGCCGTTCGACCGCGTGCTGGCGATCGGCGAGCGGTTTCTCGAGAACGGCGTCGACGAGATCTCGCTCGGCGACACCGTCGGTTTCGCCGGACCGGCCGACGTCGCACGGGCGACGCGCCGCGCGATCGCGGCGTTCGGCGCGGAGCGGGTCGCGCTGCATCTGCACGACACGCGCGGACTGGGGCTGGCCAACGTGATCGCGGGTCTCGATGCCGGGGCGCGGATCGTCGACTCGTCGGTGGGCGGGATCGGCGGCTGTCCCTACGCTCCGGGCGCCGCGGGCAACCTGGCGACCGAGGACCTCGTGCATCTGCTCGAGCGCCTGGAGATCTCCAGCGGCGTGGATCTCGCGCGACTCGTCGAGACGAGCGCCTTCCTCGAGCGCGACTGCGGCATCGAGCCGTCGTCGCGCTACTACCGCTGGGCGAGCGCGCAGCCCGCCGCATCCGGGAGCGACTAGGCCGCCTCGAGGCGACGGCGATCAGTCGCGGAACAGCGAGTCGAACGCGTTGCGGGCGTCCCGCGACGTCTTTCCGCCGAGACGCTTGCCGGTCGCGTCGAGCACCAGGCGCGGGGCGAAGGCGTCGCACTCGTTGGCGGCCGCCGCACCGACGGACAGGCGGATGTCCTTGCGGCAGCGCGATGCGCGGCTCGTGTCGAAGTGCACGCAGTGCCGGCAGGAATGGAGCGCGGCACCGCATTTGTCGCATGTGGACAGCGGACCGATCATCGCCGCCTCGGCATGCTGCTGGTGGCCGCACTGCTGGCAGCGCAGGACCTGCTCGGCGCTGCGGTCCATCGCCTGGCGCAGCCGGCGCACCTGCTCGCGGTTCCCCAGGTCCGGTGGGCGCGGCCTGTCTCGGTCGTCTCGGGTCATCGTCGGGTCCTCCTCGGCCATCCCGCGCGGGCCGCTACGCGTCGACGTCCTCGGGTGCCGGCGGCGGCCGGTCCAGCGCCTCGCGCACCGCGCGCGGCAGGT
Source organism: Acidobacteriota bacterium (assembly GCA_003695625.1). Classification (GTDB taxonomy): domain Bacteria; phylum Acidobacteriota; class Polarisedimenticolia; order J045; family J045; genus J065. The sequence goes on from RFIB01000289.1 coordinate 13,533, forward strand.
CGGGGTCGGTGGCCGGCTTGCGGAACGTGTCGGCCGCGCCGATCGCCAGCGCCTGGGCCTCCTGGTCGGGCAGCGGATAGGGACTGAGCATGATCACACGCTGGCCCGGCCAGCGCCGCACGATGCGCCGCAGCACGTCGAGGCCGCTGCGCCCGGGCAGCACCATGTCGAGCAGCACGAGGTCGACGCCCGGCCGCTTGCGCAGGCGCTCGAGCGCGTCGCGCGGATTGGCCGCTTCCTCGACGTGATAGCCGTAGCGCTCGAGGAGTTCACGGATGCTCTCGCGCGCCCCGGCATCGTCGTCGACCACCAGGATGCTCTCGCGCCCGCGCCAGCGCGCGCGCGGATCCGGCTCCTCGGCGGTGACGTCCTCCGGAAGCTCGGCGTCCTCGGCCAGCGGGATCGCCAGCCGGAAGATCGTCCCGCGTCCCGGCTCGGAGTCGAGCTCGATGTAGCCGCCCAGGGCCCGGGCCGTCGCGTAGGCCGACGTCAGGCCGAGCCCCGCGGCTCTCGGCCCGCGGGTCGTGAAGAACGGCTCGAACGCGCGCAGCCGGACCTCCTCGGTCATGCCGTGACCGGTGTCGCGCACCTCGACGATCGCCCACGGTCCCCGGTGGGCTCCCGGGTGGCTCGCCGCGCGCGTCTCGTCGAGGTCGATCACCCGCGTGCGGACGACGATCTCGCCCTCGTCCATCGCGTCGCGGGCGTTCTGCAGTGCCTGCCAGATCGCCTGTCGCAACGACACGGGGTCGGCCCGGACGACGATGCGCTTCGGGCCTTCGGTACGCACCTCGAGACCGAATCCGGCGGGCAGTCCCCGCAGGAAGTCGGCCGCGGTCTCGCGAACGAGGCGGACGAGGTCGATCGGCCGGCGGTTCTGCTCGTCGCCGGACCCGGGGGCGAACATCCGCACGCGCCGGACCAGCGCGAGACCGCGGCTCGCCGCCCGGTCGATCGCCTCGAATCGCTCGGCCGCCCCGTCGCCTGCCGTCCGCCCCGCGCGCGCCTCCCGCTGGATCCGGGAGAGCACGGACTCGAACTCGGCGACGATCGTCTCGGCGATGTCGACCAGCGCCTCGACACGCTCGAGCTGGCGCGAGCGGACGTCGACGGTCCTGCGTCCGGTCGTGTCGCGCAGGAACAGCACGAGCTGCGTCCTGCGCTCGTCTCCGGGGATCCGCGCGCACGCCGCCTCGAGCCCGACCTTCATCCCGGTCCGGCGCACGGCGGTGATCTCGAGGTGGTCCGGTTCGGGGATCCCGGCGAGTCGCTGCTCGAGCCACTGCCGCACGCGCGGTCGATCGTCGGGCTCGACGAACGAGAGCAGGTCGAGCCCCTCGATCGGCTCGTCCGGCGGAATCGCGAGCAGCCGGCGGAAGGCCGGATTGGCGCCGACGATCCGGACCCCGTCGAGCAGCACGACTCCGTCCGGACTGGCCTCGACGCAGGCCTCGGCGCGCAGGCGCGTGCGGACCAGGTCGCGGCGCGTGCGGCGCAGGCGCTCCTCCTGCGCACGCAGCGCCAGGCCGAGCGCAAGAATCGCGAGCAGCAGGACGCCGAGCGCGGCGAACCCCTCGGCCCGTCGGTCCGAGACGGCCAGCGCGCGGGCCAGCGCGCCGAGCGAGAGCGCCAGGACGGCCAGCGAGGCGGCGATTCTCCAGCTCCGGCGCGTCATCGGGACGAGTCCTCCGGCCCATAGAGTACGCGCGCACCGAGCACCTGGTGGTCGAGCCGGGCCGCGCGGTCGATCTCGCGGATCAGCGGCGGCCGGTCGATCGCGACGCGGATCAGCTCCTCGCGGACGCCGAACGGCTCGAACGCCGCGGCGAGACGGCGCCACCATCCCTGCGGCACGCCGGGCATCTCCAGCACGGCGACCCGCGCGCCCCGCCTCAGCGCGGCGACCAGCGCGGCGCGCAGCCCGGCACGCACGGGCGGATCGAGCTCGCGGAAGATCCATGCGGCGAGCAGCACGTCGCCGCGACCCGGCCGGCCGACGGCCTCGGGCAGCTCGCCGCGCCGCGGCCGGGCCGCGAGGCCGAATGCGCGCGCCGTCTCCACCGCGCGCTCGAGCGCCCAGCCGGAGCGGTCGACCGGCTCGACCCGGGCCCCGCCGAGCGCAAGGGACAGCGCCGCGCCGGCGCCGCCCGTGCCGGCACCGAGGTCGATCACGCGGCGGACCGGCGCCCACCGTCCGAGGTCGAGCATCAGCGCGGCGTGGTGCACGGTCAGGAACGAGAGCTGTGCGCGGAACGTCGCCAGCGCGGCGCGCTTGCCGCGTCCCTCGAGCAGGCGCCGCGAGGTCTCGCCGCCGAAGTCGGCCGGCTCGTCGAGCACGCCGAGCGCCTGCGCCCCCTTGCGCAGCTCGGCGAACGTCAGCGCCGCGGCGTGGCGCGCGCGCATCCGCTCGGCCCACGCGTCGAACATCGCGCGGACGTCCCCCTCGAGGTACGGAAGCTGGCTCACCGGCGACTCCTCGGCGCTCCGGTGCGCGATGATGGGTCTCCCGCTGACGAAAGCCAAGCGCCGGCCTCGCGCCGGCCGGCGGGGTGGTCCAGACTGCGAGGCGGCATGCGGGACCTGATCGACACGCTGACCTCCCATCCCCGGATCGGTCCGCACGTCGTCTTCCGGGGCGTCGCCGAGGCGCGGCCGGCCCGGTTCGCGGAGCCCGGGGCCGGCTGGCCCGCCGCGGCGCACGCGGTGCTCGAGGCCCTCGGCATCGAGCGCCCGTGGACGCATCAGGCCGAGGCGTTCGAGCGCGCCGCGCGGGGCGAGAACGTCCTGCTCGCCACGCCGACCGCGTCCGGCAAGACGCTCGCCTACCTGCTGGCGCTGGTCGCGCGCCGCGCGGTCGACCCGCAGGCGCGGGCGGTGTTCGTCTACCCGCTCAAGGCCCTCGCGCGCGACCAGCTGGCGACGATCCGCCGCGCGCTGGCCCCGCTCGGACTCGACGCGGCCGAAGCGGCGGAGGTCTACGACGGCGACACGCCCGACGCGGCCCGCCGGCGGATCCGCCGCCGCCCCCCGGTCGTGCTGGTCACCAATCCGGACATGCTCCACCTCGGGATCCTGCCGTCGCACGACGCGTGGTCTCCGCTGCTCGCGCACCTCGGGCTGGTCGCGCTCGACGAGGCCCACGTGTACCGCGGGATCTTCGGGGCCCACGTGCATCACGTGCTGCGCCGCCTGCTGCGGCTGGCGCGGGCACACGGGGGCACCCCGGCGCTGGTGGCCGGGTCGGCGACGATCGGCGCGCCGCGGGAGTTCGCCGAGACGCTGTGCGGCGAGCCGTTCGCGCTCGTCGATCGCTCGGGCGCGCCGGCGGCCAGGCGTCACGTGCTGTTCGTGCGGCCCGATCTCGTCTCGCCGTACACCGTCGCGACGCACGTGCTGGCGACCGCGGTCCGCGCCGGGCATCGGACGATCGCGTTCACCAAGGCACGGCGGATCACCGAGCTGATCTACCAGTGGCTGCGCGAACAGCATCCGGAGCTGGCTCCGCGCGTGGCGAGCTACCGTTCGGGGTACCTGCCCGAGGAGCGGCGCGAGATCGAGCGGCGGCTGTTTTCCGGCGAACTGGCCGGCGTCGTCAGCACGTCGGCGCTCGAGTCGGGGATCGACGTCGGTGGTCTCGACGTCGCGATCCTGGTCGGCTATCCGGGTTCGCTGGCCAACGCGTGGCAGCGCATCGGCCGGGCCGGACGCGCCGACCGCGAATCGCTCGCGGTGCTCGTCGCGATGCCGGACGCACTCGACCAGTACGTCGTACGGCATCCCGAGCACTTCTTCTCCGGTGCGTTCGAGCGCGTCGTGCTCGATCCGGCCAACGACGCCATCGCCGACGCCCACCTCGTCGCCGCAGGGGCCGAGCAGTCGCTCGGACCCGACGACGTGCACGCCTTGCAGGGCGCCGGCGGCATGGCGCGCGTGGTCCGGCTCGTCGGCGAGGGGCGTCTGGTCGAGACGGGCGAGGGCGGGCGCTGGTTCTCGCCCCGGCGCCGGCCCCAGCGCGAGATCCCGCTGCGCAGTGCCGGCCAGCCGTGGCAGCTCCGCAGCCTGGGAAGCGGCCGCCAGCTCGCCAGCCTGGACGCGTCGCGGCTGTGGTTCGAGGCGCATCCCGGCGCGATCTACCTGCATGCCGGGCGGACGTGGCGGATCGTCGATCACGTGCCCGACGAGCGCGTCGTCCTCGCCGAGCCCGCGGAGGTCGACTACTACACGCAGGTCTACGCGCGGAAGGAGACCGAGATCCTCGACACGCTCGAACGCCGCCGGCTCGGGCCGGCGGAGCTGGCCTTCGGGCGCCTGCGCGTGACGACGTGGATCGAGGCCTACGGCCGGCGTCGCCTGTTCGGACAGGAGGAGATCTCGCGCCATCCGCTCGAGGACGTCCCGCCGCAGCAGCTCGAGACGGTCGGCTTCTGGATCGCGTTTCCCGACGGCACCGTCGAGACGCTGGTCGCCGAGGAGTTCCACCCGGTCGGCGCGCTGCACGCGCTCGAGCATGCGGCGATCGCCCTGTTCCCGCTGCTTGCGATCTGCGACCGCTGGGACCTCGGCGGGATCTCGTACGCGCGTCACGCCCAGCAGGACAGGGCGCTGGTCTTCGTCTACGACGGCGTTCCCGGCGGGGTCGGGCTGGCGCGCACCGGCTACGCCCGGGCCGAGGAGCTGCTCGAGCGCACCGCCCGCCTGCTCGCCGACTGCGACTGCGAGGACGGCTGCCCCGCCTGCGTGATCTCGCCGCGCTGCGGATCGGGAAACCACCCGCTCGACAAGGCCGGAGCCGCGGCGCTGTGCGAGCTGCTCGCCGGGCGGCTCGCCCCGCGGCCCCGCGCGGTCCCGGCCGAGCGGGTCGAGGCCGCGCTCGCCGGGCACAGGACCCGTGTCCACGGTGGCGTGCGCGGCGGCGGGGCGCTCGACGGTGCGGGGGCGCAGGCCGACCGGCCCGCCCCGGCCGCCGCACGTCCTGCCGCCGGCGGGCAGCAGACCGTCGCCGCGCCGGGCCACGCGTGGCCGGAGGGGCTGCCCCGACC
>RFIB01000042.1 GCA_003695625.1 Acidobacteriota bacterium
CCGGTCGCTTCTGCCGGAATCACGAGTGCGGCAACAGCAAGTTCTGGTACCGGCTCCCCGGCGAGCCGGAGGAACGCAAGGCCCGCGCCTGCCGGTTCGTCCCGGTCCCGGGCATGGAGATCACGGTGCTCTCGGCCGAGCTCAAGTACGTTCTCCGGGATGTTCTCGCCGCCGGGAGCAATGCGGGCAATTCCGAATGAAGCTGGATCTCTTAGGTTTTCTTCGGGCTAAGTTGGACAAGGGCTCCGTACTCTCCCTTGACTCCTCGCCGAAGTCGTCGTTAAGGTAGCTCGACCGGGCGCGGGAGGTTCGGGCAACGCCTCCCCCCGGAGCGCCATCACGACGCGGGCGCGGTCGTCGCGCGCCCGCTTCCGGCCGCCCGACGTCCCTGGCCGGCCGCCACGTGCGGCGGGAGGGGGCGTCGTCGCCGGCCGGCGCGCCTGACGAGGTCCGGCGGCGAGCCGGGCCGGGGAGCGACGGCAGAGGACACGAGCGCAGGAGACCGCATGCTGATCAGACCGAGAACGTACCGCGCCTACACCCGGAAGGACCTGGACCGGATCCCGCAGATCGGGCGGCTGCCCGAGGAGATCCGGACCGACATGAAGGCGGTCTCGGCGGTGCTGCCGTTCCGGGTCAACGGCTACGTGCTCGACGAGCTGATCGACTGGTCCCGCGTCCCGGACGATCCGATGTTCCAGCTCACCTTCCCCCAGCCCGGGATGCTCGCCGCGCCCGACCTCGAGCTGATGCGGACGCTGGTCCGGCGCGGCGCCTCGCCATCGGAGATCCGGCTCGCGGCGCGCGAGATCCAGCTCCGGATGAACCCCCATCCCGCGGGCCAGCGGGAACTCAACGTGCCGCGGGACGACTCGGGCCCCCTGTCCGGCACCCAGCACAAGTACCGCGAGACCGTGCTGTTCTTTCCCAGCCAGGGCCAGACGTGCCACGCCTACTGCACGTACTGCTTCCGCTGGGCCCAGTTCGTCGGCCTCGAGGACTTCAAGTTCGCGGCCCGCGAGGCCGAGCGGCTGGCGGCGTACGTCCGCCGGCACCCCGAGGTGGAGAGCGTCCTGTTCACGGGTGGCGATCCCCTGATCATGCGCGCGTCGGCGCTCGCCGCGTACATCGAGCCGCTGCTCGAGATCGACCACGTCGACGCGATCCGCATCGGGTCCAAGGCGCCGGCCTACTGGCCGTACCGCTTCGTCACCGACCCCGACGCCGACGAGCTGCTCGCCCTGTTCGAGCGCGTGCGCCGGGCCGGCAAGAACCTGGCACTGATGGCGCACTACTCGCATCCGATCGAGCTTTCCACGCCGATCGCCGTGGGAGCGCTGCAGCGCATCGTCGAGACCGGCGCGGTCGTCCGGACGCAGGCGCCGCTGATCCGCCACGTCAACGACGACGCCGACACGTGGGCCGGGATGTGGCGCACGCAGGTCCGCCTCGGCGCCGTGCCGTACTACATGTTCGTCGAGCGCGACACCGGCGCGCGGGAGTACTTCGCCGTCCCGCTGGCCGAGGCGCACGCGATCTACAACGACGCCATCCGGCAGTGCTCGGGGCTCGAGCGCACGGCCCGCGGTCCGTCGATGTCCGCCACCCCGGGCAAGGTCGCCGTCCAGGGAATCGCCGAGATCGGCGGCGAGCGGGTGTTCGTGCTCTCGTTCCTGCAGGCGCGCGATCCGTCGTGGGTCGGCCGCCCGTTCTTCGCGCGGTTCGATCCCGAAGCCGTCTGGCTCGACGAGCTCGAGCCGGCGTTCGGAGAGCCGCAGTTCTTCTGGGAGCCGGGAATGCGCCGCATCGAGCGCTCGGGACGCCCGCCGTGGCTCGACGGGACCCCGACGTCCCGCGCCGCGGACGGTCGCGCCGCCGGCTGATCGCGGAAAGGACACTCCGATGAACCCGGGCCGCCTCCGGATCGCGGTCCCGGTGCTGCTGGCCGCGGGGCTCGCGTTCCCGGGGACGGACACCCCGCCCGACCGGACGCCGCCCGGACCCCGGTTCGAGATCCGCGTCGCCTACACCGCGAGCCTCGTCCACGTGATCGACAGCCTGTCGGGGGCGTCGCCCGGCAAGACCGTCGATCTGTATCGCCGGAGCTGGCTGCGCCGCTTCGGCGGATTCACCCGGCAGGAACGCGCCCTGCTCGCCGGCTGGCGGCGGGTGATGCTCGCGCCGGACCGGGCGCGGCGGGTGCCGGCCGAGGCCCCGCCGGGCGCCTGCGTCCCCCCGCCCGCGCGGACCGTCTCGAGGCGCCGGCGGCTCGCCGTGGCCGCCCTTCATGCCGACAGCCCGGCGCAGTTTCTCGAACGGGCTGCCGCGCTCGTCTCGGAGGACGAACTCGCCTCGCTCCGGGCGACGCTCGAGCGCTTCGAGCCCCGGTTCCGCGTGCTGTGGGAGCGGATGGCGTACCTCGAACCGTTCGCCGAACGCCTGCGACGGTTCCTCGATCGCCGCGCGGCGCGCGAGACCGGCCGGGCGTTCGTCCGCTTCTTCGGCGTCCCGCACGAGGACATCCCGGCCCGGCTGCACCTGGTCGGCCTGCTCGGCGAACAGGCGGGAACCCATGCCGAGGCGTTCGGGAGCGACCTGCTGATCGAGGTCCGCCCGCACGACGATCCGAAGGACCAGGTGCAGGTCGTGTTCCACGAACTGGCTCACGACCTGTTCCTCAGGCTTCCGGCAGAGCGGCGTGCGGCGTGGTCCGCCTGGTTCTTCGAGCGGGGCCCCCGCGGCGCGCTGGCGTGGAGCCTGAGCCACGAGGCGCTGCCCACCGCGCTCGGCCAGGGCGTCGCCGAGCGCCGGCTCGCCCGCGCGCGCTGGCGACAGCGGAACACCTGGTATCACCTGCAGGAGATCGACCGCTACGCCCACGCGATCTACCCGATCGTCGCACGGGCGATCGAACGCGGCGAGACGATGGGCCCGCGCCTCGCGTCCGAGCTGGTCGAGGTCCTCGACGCGCGGCTGGTCGCCGGCACGCCGCTGATGTCGTTCTTCCTCGACGGCGTGTTCGCCGCGCCCCCGTCGATGGACGGCATGCTTGGCCGGCTCGCCCGCGACAGCGCGGTTCGCGACGCGGTGCTCGTCCGGCTCGGTCCCGGCGATGGCACGGCGTTCCTGGCGCGGTTTCCGTGCATGCCGCTCGTCGCCCTGCTCGACGAGGCGGCCGCCCGCCGGCTGCGGGCCGTCGAGCCGGGCGTCCCGGTGTTCGTCGCGCGAAACGTGCCGGGGGCGCGGATCGTTCCCGGACGGCGGGCGTCGGGGGCCGCCGCCCTGTGGATCCTCGTGCGCGGACCGGACGACGCGCCGCGCGCGCTCGAGCGGCTCGCGAAGATCGCCGGCTGGCCCGATGGAGCGATCGAGGTGCGGACGGCCCCGCCCCCGGCGGACAGCCCCCCGGCTCCGCCGGGCTAGAGCATGTCCTCGGCGCGGAGGATCTCGCGATCGTAGGCGGCGACGATCTGGGCCCGGCTGAGCAGGCCGACGACGCGCTCCGGATCGGACTCGGCGACCACGACCAGCTCGCCGAGCTGGTGCCGGATCATCCGTCGGACCGCGGCGTCGAGCGTCTCGTTCTCCGAGATCGTGATCGCCGCGACCATCATGTCCTGGGCGACAAGCAGACGGCCGATGCTGTCGCGGTCGGCCAGCGCGGCCCGGATCTGCGCATCGGTGACCACGCCGACCAGTCGGCCGTCGCGCAGCACGGGGAACGACGCCCCGCCGGTCTCGGCGAACAGCCGGACGAGCTGGTCGAACGGAGTCGACGGCTCGACGAGGCGCGCGCGCGCCTGGTCGAGCGGGAGCATCGCGTCGCGGGCACGCAGCCGGCGCAGCACCTCGAGCGCCATCGTGCCGCTGTGCAGCGGTGCGTCCGCCCGCGAGTCGACCTGGTTCTCGTACAGACTGGTGCGCGACGCGAGGACGAAGGCGAACGCGGAGGTCCACAGCGTCGGCACGAGCAGGTTGTAGTTTCCCGTCATCTCCGAGACGATGATCACCGACGACAGCGGCGTGTTGGCCGCGGCGGCGAAGAACGCCGCCATGCCGACCATCACGTAGGCTTCGGGATGGGGTGCCAGCCAGGGAGCGAACTCGTGCAGCGCCAGGCCGACGCACCCGCCGAGGCTGCCGCCGATCACGACCGACGGGCCGAACACGCCGCCGGACCCGCCGGAGCCGATGCTCAGCGAGGTCGTCAGCATCCGCAGCAGGACGGCCGCGACGAGAAAGCCGACCACGACCTGGCCGTCGAGCGCGCGCTGGACGATCCCGTACCCGGTCGACAGCGCGTCCGGAAAGAAGTAGCCGATCGCCCCCGTCCCGAGCCCGCCGATCATCGGCTTGCTCCAGTCCGGCAGGCGCAGTGCCCGGAACAGGTCCCGCGTGCCGTAGAACACCCGCACGAACAGGCCGGCCGACAGCGCCAGAACGACGGCGAGCACCAGGTAGCCGATCAGCTCGGCCGGGTTGCGGAACATCATCTGCGGCGTGCGGAACAGCGGCTGCCAGCCGAACGCGGCGGCCGAGACGGCGTAGCCGATGATCGAGGCGACGGTCGCGGGGACGATCACCTCGAACTCGAAGTCGATCTCCCGGTAGAGCACCTCGGCGGCGAACAGCGCCCCCGCGAGCGGAGCGTGGAAGATCGCGCCGATGCCGGCGCCCATCCCGGCGGCGACCAGCAGGCAGCGGTCGCGCGGCGACAGCCTGACCAGCCGGGCGAACACCGAACCGAACCCGGCGCCGATCTGCGCGATCGGTCCCTCGCGGCCGCCCGCCCCGCCGGAGCCGATCGTCACCGCGGAGGCGATCGTCTTGATCAGCGGCACGCGTGCCCGGATCTCGCCGCCGCGGCGATGGAACGCATCGATCACGGCGTCCGTCCCGTGCCCCTCGGCCTCCGGCGCGAAGCGGAACACGAGCACACCCGAGATCAGCCCGCCGAGCGCCGGCACGAAGAAGAACATCCAGCGCCGGAACGGCGTGTCCGTCGGCGCGAAGAAGCTCGTCTCGCCTGCCGCCTCGCCGGGACGGTACCCGGCGAGCCAGTCGAGGAAGAACCAGTTGGCCGCGCCGAGCAGCAGCTGGAACAGGATCGCACCGAGGCCCGCGATCACGCCGACGATGCCCGCATACAGCAGCAGCCGGCCGAAGCGGCGGGCGCGTGTTCCGGGAAGCAGCGTCTCGAGGAGACGGCGTCGCATCGTGGGATCGGCTCCGTCGTGCGTCGCGGGGGCTCGCGGGGCGGCGGACAGTCCCCGCCCGCGGGGGCGGCATGTTAGCAGGACGGGCCGCACGACGCAGCGGACCGCAGGGCGCGAGACGAACGGCTGTCGGCGAGTGTGCCCGGAAGCGAGCCCCGGTGCGGTGCACGGCAACACCGGCGGCCGGCGCGGGCAGGCGCCGCGGGCGCGCGCGTCACGTCACGCGCGCCGGCACTCCTGCTCGACGGCCGTGCGGTACAGGCCGGCGACGGTGCGCGTGACCGGCCCCGGCGCGCGCAGCCGCTGCTCGGCGATGCGACGCACCGGTACGACCTCCATCAGCGAGCTGGTGACGAATACCTCGTCGGCCGCGAGCAGCCGCCTGAGCGGCAGCCGCTGCTCGCGGACGTCGAGACCGGCGGCGCGGCACAGCTCGATCACGGTGGCGCGGGTGATTCCGGGCAGGATCCCGAGCGCCAGCGACGGCGTGACGATCCGCCCGTCGAAGACGGCGAACACGTTCGAGCGCGTGCCCTCGAGCACCTCGCCGCGCAGCCCGAGGATCAGCGAGTCGACCGCCCCCTCGGCCCAGGCGCGCTGCCGGTCGATCATGTTGGCGTAGTAGTTGAGCGTCTTGTGTCCGGCAAGCGGTGCGCGGGGGTCCCGGCGCCAGTCGGCGACGCGCAGCACCGCGCCGCGCGTGCGCGCCCCCGGGGGCAGGCGGCGGATCGCACCGAGCGTCAGGAAGCAGCGCCCGCCGCCCGTGCAGGTCAGCCGCACGGCCCCGTTGCGGCGCCGGTTGAGTTCGAACAGCCGCTCGACGATCGGGTCGAGCGGCGGAAGCCGGACACGGATGCCCAGCGCGCGTGCCGAGCGCGTCAGGCGCTCGACGTGCCGGGCGAGCCGGAACGCGCGGCGCTCGTAGCCGCGGGCGACCTCGAACAGGCCGATCCCCCAGCCG
>RFIB01000290.1 GCA_003695625.1 Acidobacteriota bacterium
CGTGCGCGGGTGTAGCTCAGTGGATAGAGCACCAGCCTCCGGAGCTGGGTGTCGGAGGTTCGAATCCTCCCACTCGCGCCAGCCTCTCCGGATCCGGCGAGGGCGGCCGCCCGGACCCGCGGGTCCGGGTGACCGGCGATGCGCCAGTAGCTCAGCTGGATAGAGCATCGGTCTTCTAAACCGGCGGTCGCAGGTTCGAGTCCTGCCTGGCGCGCCACGATCGCCGGAACGCGGGACCGGTCGCCGGGACCGGGCCGGGCAGCGAGTGTGGTGGGCGTAGCTCAGCGGTAGAGCCCCTGACTGTGGATCAGGTGGTCGTCGGTTCAAATCCGATCGCCCACCCCAGACTCGGCCCGTCCGAACGATCGACACCCCGCGCCGGCCGGCGGCCGGGGCGGGCGGGGGAGCGATGGCCGCCCTGCTCGACGTCGCGATGCTGCTCGCCTCGTTCCTCCTGCTCTGGAAGGGGGCCGAGTGGTTCGTCGACTCGGCGGCGCGCATCGGCCGGGCGGCGGGGATGTCCGAGCTGGTCATCGGCCTGACGATCGTCGCCTTCGGCACGTCGGCGCCCGAGTTCGCGGTCACGGTCGCCGCGGCGATCGGCGGAAGCAGCGAGATCGCGGTCGCCAACGTCGTCGGGTCGAACATCTTCAACCTCGGGATCATTCTCGGCGGGTGCGCGCTGTTCTCGGCGCTCGAGGCCGGACGCGCGGCGGTCCGCCGCGACGGCCCGCTGCTCGTCGCCGTGTCGCTCGCGGTGGCCCTCGCGCTGCTCGACGGACGGCTCACCCGGCTCGAGGGCGGCCTGCTGTTCGCCGGGCTGCTCGCCTACCTGCTGCTGCTCGGCCAGGACCGCTCCCCGCTCGAGGAGGAGATCCCGACCGGACCGGCGACGTGGCTCAGCGGCGTCCGACTCGTGGCCGGGCTCGCCGGGGTCGTCGCCGGCGGCAAGCTGCTCGTCGTCTCGGCGAGCGACCTGGCGGCGATGGCCGGGGTCCCGCAGTGGCTGATCGGACTGACGATCGTCGCCGCCGGGACGTCGGCCTCCGAGCTGGCGACGTCGATCGTCGCCTCGCGCCGCGGGCGCCACGCGATCGTGGTCGGCAACCTGGTCGGCAGCGACATCTTCAACATGCTCGGCGTGCTCGGCGTCGCCGCGATGGCGCGCCCGATCACCCTGACCGAGGGCGGCGACTACGCGTTCGCATTCGTCTCGCTGGTGGTCACCTGCCTGCTGGTGGCGGTGTTCCTGCGCACCGGCAGCCGCATCTCCCGCCGCGAGGGCCTGATCCTCGTGCTGGTCGGCGTGCTGCGCTGGGCCGAGGCGTTCGTCCAGGCCGGGCGCTAGCCGGGCCCGCGGTCAGAAGCGGCGCCGCGCCTTGAAGTCGAGGTAGCGCTGGATCACGCCGACCGCGAGCCGGCTCGCCGGCAGCGACACGCTGTCGATCCCGCGCGCCCGCAGGCGCGCCGCGAGTTCGCGGTTGGCGGCGAGCAGGCGCAGGGCGGAGACCTTGGCGAACGCCTCGGTGGCGTCGCCCGGCACGGCACGCGCGAGGTCGATCAGCCCCGGGTCCTCGAGGTTGACCAGCAGCGCGCGGTGGCGTCGCGAGAGCCCGGCCAGCGCGCGGCCGAGCTCCTCCGCGCCGACCAGGTCGATCACCGAGGTGACCAGGATCGCCAGCGAGCTGCGCGGCACCTGCGTCGCGCTCCACGCCGCGGCGGCGCGGTAGTCCGGCTCCTCGAGATCGGCGCGCCGATCGTAGACCCGCTCGAACACCGCCCGGAACGACCGCGTCCGCCGATCGACCCGCACGACGCGCTCGATCTCCTGGGCGAACAGCACGAGCGTCGCCGAGTCCTGCTGGGCGACGACGACCCGCAGCAGCGCGAGCACGGCGGCGAGGGCGTGGTCGAGCTTGCTCATCCCCCCGGCGAGCGAAGCCATCGGCCGGCCGCAGTCGACGAGCAGCACGATGTGCTGGTGCTGCTCCCAGCTCGTCTCGCGGGTCACCGGGCGCAGCAGCCGGGCCGTCTGCTTCCAGTGGATCATCCGGTACTCGTCGCCGGGCAGGTACTCACGCAGCGCGTACAGCTCCTGGCTGATCCCGCGCGCGACGCGGGGGTTGCGCCCGAGCCGCCGCTCGAGCGCCTGACGCACGAGCAGTCCTGCCTCGCCCTCGAGATGGGCCTTGGGCAGCACGCGCACCCTGCGGTCGGCGTCCGCCTCCCGCGTGGCCCAGGCCAGCCCGAGCGGGCCGCGCACGCGCAGCGCGAGCGGCGCGAGCCGCGCGTCGCCGCGGCGTCGCGGCCGGATCCGGATGCGGTGCACGGCGGTCCGTCCCGCCGGGACGACCAGCTCGGCGTCGTGCGGCCGGTCGGCCAGCTCCGGCGCCAGCACGTCGCGCACCCGGACGCGCACCGGGCGCCGGCCACGGTTCTCGATCACCAGCTCGCCGACCAGCGGCTCGTCCTGGTGCGCGCCGGCCGGCAGCGTGCGCCGTGCCGCGAGCGGCGTGCGCCGCGCGGCGAGCCCGTCGACGAGGACCAGCGCAAGCCAGAGCCCGTCGGCCGCGGCGAGCGCGTAGACGAACGGCGGGGAGCCGAAGCCGACCACCGCGAGCAGCCCGAGCGCCCCGAGCAGGGTCAGGGCGAACCGGGACGGGATCACCGCGGAACCTCGATCGCCTCGAGGATCGACGAGAGCACGGACTCGGTCGTCCGGCCCTCGAGCTCCGCCTCGGGCGTGACCAGCAGCCGGTGGCGCAGCACAGGCGCCGCCATGCGCTTGATGTCGTCGGGCACCACGAACGCGCGGCCGTCCATCGCCGCGACGGCCCGGGCCAGCGCGAGCAGCGCCAGTCCCGCGCGGGGACTCGCGCCGAACGCGAGCCGCGGCGAGCTGCGTGTCGCGTCGACGATCGCGCGCAGGTAGCCGAGCAGCTTGTCCTCGACGTGCACCCGCGCGAGCGCCCCGCGCGCCGCGGCCAGGTCCTCGGGGGCGACCACCGGATCGGGCAGCGGCGGCTCGGAGCCGAGCCGGACGCGCCCGTCGAGGAACCGCCGCATGATGTCGATCTCGGCGGGCTCGTCGGGGTAGCCGATCTCGACCTTGACCAGGAACCGGTCGAGCTGCGCCTCCGGCAGCGGATACGTCCCCTCGTGCTCGAGCGGATTCTGCGTCGCGATGACGAAGAACCGGTCGCCGAGCGGATGGGACGTGCCGTCGATCGTGACCTGGCGCTCGGCCATCGCCTCGAGCAGCGCCGCCTGCGTCTTCGGCGGCGTGCGGTTGATCTCGTCGGCGAGCAGCACGTCGGTGAACACCGGGCCGCGCTGGAGGTGGAACCGGCGCTGCTCGAGGTCGAACACGTTCGTGCCGACCACGTCGGCGGGCATCAGGTCGGGCGTGAACTGGATCCGCCGGAAGCTCAGCCCGAGCGCCGCGGCGAGCGCGCGCGCGGTCAGCGTCTTGGCGACGCCGGGCACACCCTCGAGCAGCACGTGGCCGCCGGCGAGCAGCGCGGCGAGGATCTCCTCGACGGCCGTGTCCTGGCCGACGACCACGCCGCGGACCGCCTGCCGGATCGCGCCGGCGACCTCCCGCAGCCGTGAGAGTTCCATGCCCGGATCACGGGGCTGTTCGTTCATCGGCATCTCCCGGGCGAGCCGCGTCCGCAGATCGCTCGCCCTGCTGCAGCTCGCCGAGGCGTCGCGCCCGGTCGAGCAGGTCCCGTTCGTCGAGCACCGGATCGCCGTCCGGCGGGTCGTCCCCGGTCACGACGCGATACGCCTCCGCCATCGCGCGGGCCGCCTGCCCGGCGTGCCCGGCGCGCCGGTGCAGCTCGGCGAGCGCGACGAGGTCCCGGGCGACCGAGCTGCGCGGCGGCCCCTCGTCGACGATCGGCCGGCCGAAGCGCCGCGAGAGGGCCCAGACGATCCCCAGGTAGACGAGCCCGAGGTGGAGCGCAAGCGCGACGATCGAGCCGACGCCCTGCCGCGTGCGCGCGCCCGGATCGTGATGCCCGTGCACGAACTCGTCGAACACGAGCCGACCGGTGCCGCGCGCGGCGGCAAGCCACTCGAGCAGCTCGAGGTTTCCCGGCTCGGCGAGCAGCGCGTTCGACAGCACGCCGGCATTGTCGATCACCAGCACGTCGCCGCGCCCGATCGGCTTGCGCATGACGCGCGTGAGTCCGCGCTCGTCGCGGTACAGTCGCTCGACGCCGGCGACGATCGTCGGGGAGACCCGACCCCGGCGCGCGGCGATCCGCGGCGGGAGGCCGAGTTCCTTGGCGCGGGGCGTGGCGCGGGCGACCACCGGCGTGCGGACCCAGTCGCGCCAGGCGCGGTAGCTCCACGGCGGCTCGTCGACACCGGGGACGGGGAGCGTGCCGAAGCGCAGGTCGAACAGAAGCCCCGGTCCGTTCACCGAATCGGGCGCCGTGAGATAGACGATGCGGCCGCCGAGCCGGACCAGGTTCTCGAGGTGGTCGACGTCCTCGGCGGTCATCGGCGTCGTCCATGGCGCGGCGAGCACCAGCGTCAGCTCCTCGCGCAGCGGCAGCTCGCGGGCCGGGCGCTGCCAGCGCTCGACGGGAACGCCTCGCTCCTCGAGGTAGCGGTAGGCGGCGAGCAGGCCCTGGCTGCGCGGGCTGTAGGTCGAGACCAGACCACCGCGGCTCCCGCCGATCAGCGCGGCGCCGAGCACGGCGAGCAGCGCGACGACGATCGCGATCACGAGTCCGCGTCTCATCCCGCGAGCGCCTCCGCGCGCGCGACCAGGCGCCGGACCTCGGCCGGATCGGCGCCTTCGCCCGCATAGAGCAGGCGGTCCGAGCGCCGGGCCAGTTCGTCGAGCGCCTCGACGGCGGACCAGTCGGGCCATCGTGCCCGGGCGAGCCGGACGAGTTCGCGATTGGTGCGCGACGTGTCGCTCCCGGGCAGGCCGCGTTCGGCCAGCCGACGCGCGACGAGCCGCCAGAGCCAGCGCAGGGCGTCGGTGGCGCGGCCCTCGGCGAGCGCGCGCTCGATCTCGGCGCGCGGGTCCTCCGGCTCCGGCTCGTCGACCAGCTCGACCTCCGGCGCGGGCGCGCGCGGTCTGGCCAGGCGCCGTTCCACCGCGTAGCCGATCAGCGCGAGCACCGCCGCGATGCCGACGATCACCAGCCCCCACAGAATCACCTTCGCTGCCGGCCCGAGCAGGCCCAGCGCGCGCGTCGCGGGGGCGAACATCCGGTGCAGCACGCGCCGCATCACGTCGCCGGCCCACGCCGAGACCGGGGCGGGGATGGCGGTCTCGATCCCCTCCTCGGCGACGATCCGCTCGAGCAGCGCGCGCCGCGCGGGCTGCGGCTGTCGCGGGGCGCCGTCGGCATCCGGGGCGGGCGCGGGCCGGGCCGCCAGCGCGAGCAGGACGAGCAGGCCCGCTCCGGCGTGGACGCGCCGCCGGCTCATCGGGACGCGGGGCCGCTCGCGCCGAGGTCGATCAGCTCCGCGGCGCGGCGCTCGATCTCGACGCCTTCGCGGACCTCGCGCGCCTTGAGCATCATCAGCAGGTGCATCCCGGCGACGTAGATCGAGCCGAGTGCGCCGAACGCCCAGGCGACCAGGGCGCCGAGGACCTGCGCGACGACCACCTGGGGGGACGTGCCGACCGGGACGCTTCCCTGCGCCGCGCGCTGGAACGCGTCGAAGCCCTGGAAGAACAGCACCGGCACCTGCGCGATCGACTGCAGCGCCCAGGTGATCAGGAACCCGACGAGCAGCACGCCGACGACCTCGACCCACACCGGACGGCCGGTCGCCGGGCGATACGCGACGAGCTGCCACGACCGGCCGAGCGCGGACACGCCGTGCTCGGGCTCGAGAATCAGCACGGGCAGCACCAGGGCGAGCATCACCGCGAAAAGCAGCCCGGGCAGCAGGCACAGGCACAGCCCGAACAGCGTCACCATCCCCGTGGCGAGCACGGCGAGCAGGCGCCGCGGGCGCAGCGCCTCGCGATAGGCCCCGAGGAACGTCGGGCGCTGTCCGGCAAGGCACGCGGCGACGCCCGCGAACACGGCCAGGTTCGCGATCGCCGACGCGATCCAGGCGAACAGACCGGCGGCATACATCCCCGCCATGGTCAGCGGCGAGACCACCGCCCCGTCGAGTCCGGCGCGCACCGCGAACCACAGGCTCGGTGCCGAGGCGACCGCGATGCCGGTGATCGCGATCGGATACAGCGCCCGCACCGGGCGGCGGAGCAGGAAGGCCGGCAGGTCGATCAGGTCGGCGAACCGCATCGTGGCGACGGGCACGATCACGGCATCTCCCCCTCTGCTTCCGTGCCGGCGTCGCGCGCCGCCGCGGACAGCGCCCACGCCAGGAACGCGGCGAGCAGCACCGCACCGAGAGCCGCCTTGGCGCCGGTGTCGATGTCGTCACGCGGCGAGACGAACCCTTCGACGAACCCGAGCACGGCGAGCCACGGCGCGACGCCGAGCACGAGCCGGACCGAGCGGCGCGCATGCTCGCGCAGGACGGCGCGCCGCGGGCGCACGTCGGCGACGATCAGCCCCCGCGCCAGCTCGAGGCCGGCGCCGGCAGAGACGACGATCAGCGTCAGCTCGAGCGGTCCGTGCGCCGCGATGAACGTGAGCAGGTTGCCGAGCAGGCCGTAGCGCAGGGTGATCGCGAGCACCGAGCCGAGCAGCAGCCCGTTGACGCACAGGATCCACGCGCTGAAGGTGCCCCACAGCGCGCCGCCGGCCCACGCGGCGATCGCCACGGAGATGTTGTTGGTCAGGATCCGGCCGGAGAGCAGCTCCGGCGGCATGACCGACGTCAGCGAATCGGTCCACAGCGTCCCGCGCCGCAGCCCCTCGATCGCCGACGGGCCGAGGAACAGGTAGGCGAACTCCTCGTGCAGCGCCGTCAGCACGAACCCGGTCGCCGTCATCAGCAGGAAGGCTCCCGCGGCGACGGCGATCGACGCGCCGCAGGCCCGGAACGTCTCGGGAAAGCCGCGGAGCAGGAAGCGGACCACGCGCGGGCCGAGCGGGCGGTGCCGGGTGGCGAGCAGGCGGTGGCCGGCGAACGCGAGCTGGCGCAGCCGGCGCGTCGCCGCGGTCCCGGGAAACCGGGCCCGCGCGTAGGCGTAATCGGAGATCACGCGCCGGTGGAGCGCGGCCAGGCGCTCGAGGTCCTCGAACGCGAGGGCCTCCCGGCGCGCGCGGCCGGCGGCGGCGAGCCCGGCAGCGAACGCCTCCCAGTCCTCGCGCCGCTGGAGCTGGAACGTCCGGTAGTCCATCGCTCAGTCCCGCTCCACCCGGTCAGGCGGGGCCGCCCCGAGCAGCACGTCGAGGGCCAGCGCCGGCGAGCTGAGGTCGGGGAGCCGTGACGCGATCCCCGGATGACGCCGGATCAGCCATTCGATCAGCGCGCGCGCGACGTGCTCGCGGCGCTCGGCGAGCATGCCGTCGCGGACGGCGAGGTACTGCTCGAGCAGGGAGATCTCCTGCGGGGTCAGCTCGTCGAGGCCCGGCAGGCCGAGCTCCGCGCGCGGCGGCTCGTCCTCGCGGACGACGAGCGTGCCGGCGGCCATGTCGCCGAGCCGCTGGCAGCGTTCGCTCAGGAAGATCGTCGCCACGCCGACGCCGAAGCCGAACGGCAGGAAGTCGATCATGCGGATCAGGTTGCGGATCAGCGCCGAGAGCGGCCCGATCCGCGTTCCGTCGGACTCGACGACCCGGATGCCGAGCACGCGCTTGCCGGGGGTCTGCCCGTCCATCAGCCACTCGCAGAGCGCGAAGTAGCCGTAGTGGACGACGAAGAGCCCCAGCACGACCGCAAGCAGGGTCCAGCGGGCGAGTTCCTGCAGCGCGCCGGCGGAGAGCGTCACCGCCGCGAGCAGGAACGCGTCGACCAGCAGGATGATGATGCTGTCGAGCAGCACCGCGAGACCGCGCGTGCCGACCGCCGCCAGCGGCAGGTCGACCGGCACGTCGAGGGCGCCGACGAATCGGCTCTCGGGGATCCAGCCGCCGTCGGGTGCGCGGGAGTCCATCCGCTGCAATATAGCGCCTCGCGGCCCGGGGCAGGGCCGGCCGCCGTCCGCATTTGCCCGCCCCGGGGCGGTGCGTATAATCGCGCCTTCGCCGGGCGGGGGTTGCGCGGCGCGCGGGCCCCCGCGGCGCCGGCGACACGGTGGGCCGCTAGCTCAACTGGTAGAGCAGCAGACTCTTAATCTGCGGGTTCGGGGTTCGAGTCCCTGGCGGCTCACCAATCGGTGATC
>RFIB01000291.1 GCA_003695625.1 Acidobacteriota bacterium
GCGAGGCGATGTCCACGACGATCGCACGCTTGACCGGCGTGTCGTCCCAGATCTCCTCGAGCCGCGGCCAGAACGCGTTGAGCAGCACGACCGTCTCGGCGCCGGAGTCGCTGAACTGATGCTTCATCTCCCGCGGCACGTAGAGCGGATTTGTATTGACCACGATCGCGCCGAGCCGAAGGGCGCCGTAGAAGGCGACCACGTACTGGATGCTGTTGGGGAGCATGATCGCCACCCGGTCGTTCTGCTTGACGCCGAGCCCGTCGAGGGCCGTCGCGAACCGGCGCGTCGCCTCGCGCAGGGCGGCGTAGGTCATCGTCGCCGGGGGCAGCGACGGATTGACGTAGAACCGCAGCGCGATCTTGTCCGGCGTCCGCTCCGCCGCCTGGTCGAGCAGATCGGCCAGCGAGACGTCGGGGTAGTCGATCGAGTGGGGGACGCCCTCCTCGTAGTGGCGATACCACGGTGCGGTCATCACGGACTCCTCGTTCGGGCGCCAGGGCGCGCCGCAGTGGCGAATCGACTGCCGAATGCTAGCAAATCGCGGCCTTTGGTTGCAGTCTTTCCCCCCGGGCCCCGGCGGACCGGAGGGCCTGACGGACGGAGACGGGGGACGATCTCGCGATGACGCTCGGACGGGCACTGCTCAGACGCCGCCTGCTGGTGGTCACGGGCAAGGGGGGCGTCGGCAAGACGACCGTCGCCGGGCTGCTCGGGCGCTGGCTCGCCGACCGCGGCCGGACGGTCGTGGTCATCGAGATCGATCCGCGGGAGAGCCTCCACCGGCTGTTCGACGCGCCGCCCTCGTCGGGCCGGGTCGTCGCGATCGACGACCGGCTGTACCTGCAGAATCTCCGCCCGCGCGACGTGCTCGATCAGCTGACCCGCGAGCGGCTGCGCATCGGGTTCCTCGCCCGCCGGGTGCTCGACAGCCCCGTGTACCACCACTTCACCGAGGGGGCGCCGGGCCTCAAGGAGCTGGCGGTCCTCGGCCACGCCTGGCGGCTGCTCGAGGGCTCGACGGCGGAGGCCCCGCGTCCCGACGTGGTCGTCCTCGACGCGCCGGCCACGGGCCACGGCCTGAGCCTGCTCGCGGCGCCCGCCCTGGTCTCCGAGGTGGTCGAGGGCGGGCCGTTCGGCGCGATGGCCCGCCAGCTCGCGGAGTTCGTCCGCGCTCCGGAGGAGACCGGCCTCGTCGTCGCCACGCTCGCCGAGGAGATGCCGGTGCAGGAGACGCTCGAGCTGGTCGAGGGGACCCGCCGGCGGCTCGGCAGGGCCCCGGATCTCGTCGTCGCCAACGCGCTCTACCCGCCCCTGCCCTCCCCGCGCCCCGGCGCCGTCGAGTCGCCGCGGGCCCGCCTTTGGCGGCTGCGCCGGGAGGCCAACGAACGGGAACTCCGCCGGCTGGCGGCGGCGTGGGACGGGCCGCGGGTCGAGCTGCCGCTGGTTCCCGCGGAGGCGGGTGCCGGCCTGCTCGGGCCGCTGGCCGCACGGCTCGCCGCGTCGCTCGACGCTCGGGAGGCCGCGTCGTGAGTGCGGGGGCCCTCGTCCGCGACGCGCCGCTCGTCGTCGTGGTCGGATCCGGCGGCGTCGGCAAGACGACCGTGGCGGCGTCCCTCGGCCTGCTCTCTGCCGGCGAGGGCACGGACACGCTCGTGATGACCTTCGATCCGTCGCTCCGCCTCAAGGATGCGCTGGGCGTCGGTGGCGAGGCACTCGACCGCGAGATCGAGGTCCCGGCGGGTCTTCCCGGCCGGCTGTCGGCAAGCCTGCTCGATCCGCGGGGCACGTTCGACCGGCTCGTCGCGCGCTACGCTCCCGACGCGGCCGCGCGCGACCGCATCCTGCACAACCGCTTCTACCGCAATCTGGCCGGGAGCCTGGCCGGCGTTCTCGAGTACATGGCTGTCGAGCGCCTGTACGAGGTCGCTCTCGAGGGCACTCACGGGCGGATCGTGCTCGACACGCCGCCGACCCGCCAGGCGCTCGACTTCCTCGAGGCCCCCTCGCGCATCGTCGGGTTTCTCGACAGCGGCGCGCTGCGGATCGCGCTGCGGCCCTGGTTCGACGAGCGCGGACACCTGCGCCCGGCCAGCGCCCTCGGCCCCCTCGGCCGGAGCCTCGAGGGCTGGCTCGACCGCCTCGTCGGCCTCGATCTGCTCCGGGACATGGCCGAGTTCTTCCAGGCCTTCGAGCCGCTCTACGAGGGGTTCCGGCGCCGCGCGACCGAGGTCGAGGCGCTGCTCCGCTCGGAGCGCACGCTGTTCGTCCTCGTCTCGGGGCCCGGCGAGGAGCGGATCGCCGACACGATGTTCTTCGCGCGGCAGCTCGTCGAGCGCGGCTACCGGCTCGGCCCGATCATCGTCAACCGCCTTCACCCGCCGGAACTGGCGGGCGACACCGCACCCGCCGACCCGGACGACGGCGAGGCGCTGATCGGCTGGCTGGCCCGTCGCGACGGCGAGGCGCTGCGGCAGCTGCGCGATCTGGTCGGAGCGAGCCGACCGGTCCACGCCGTCCCCCTGCTCGATGCGGAGCCGACGGACATCCCCGGGCTGGCCGGACTGGCAGACCACCTCGTCCCCCCGTGGGGCCCGTCGCCCCCGCCCGGGCCGGGCCCCTGAGCCGCGCGCGGTCCGGCTGCACGCCGGTCAATTCCCGTGGTACAAAGTTGGCTCGCTGCGGCAAGGACGGCGACGCGGGAATGCCGCAATGTGGCGAAACGCACGCTGGAAGGGGCGTAAGAGGCCGCCGTCGTAGTCACCAAGTCTTTCCAGAAAAGGGGCTTGAGAATTCTTGCCGCAGCGCGGAAAAATCTCTGGACAGCTATGCCGCAGCGCGTTATATTCTCGCCGGATCGACGCCGTGACGCGGCATGAAGCGCGGCCCCGGCCGGAGCCGGGGCGGAACGAAGGGGACACGAGACGATGACCCGACTGATCAAGCGCTACGGCAGCCGCAAGCTCTACGACACCGAGGAGAGCCGCTACGTCTCGCTCGACGAGATCGCCTCCTGGATCCGCGAGGGCCAGGAGATCAAGGTCGTCGACAACAAGACGTCGGCGGACGTCACGGTGCAGACGCTGACCCAGATCATCTCGGAAGAGGGCCGCCAGGGGCGCAGTCTCCTGTCCACGGACCTGCTTCACGACCTGATCCGGGCCGGCGAGCAGGCTGTCAGCAGCGGCGTCGAACAGCTCCAGACCCGGGTGGATTCGCTGCTCAAGGCCTCGGTCAACCGGCTCGCCCCCGTGCGACGGGTGCGCGAGGAGATGACCCGCCTGCAGCAGCGGCTCGCCGAACTGGAGACGACGCTCGCCGAGATCGAGCGCGTCCGGACCACCGCGGGTGAGGAGCCGCAGATCGAGGCGGCCGAGGCGGCCGGGAACGAACCCGAGGCCCCGGCCACGGAGGCGTGAACCTCCCTGCCCCCCGGCGGCGCGTCCGCCGGTCACGGGCGGTGGTGGCGAGATCGGTCCGGCGCCGCGGGCGCCGGCGAGGAGCGGAACGATGATCGGTGCGGAGACGCTGCGGAACGTGCAGGACACGACGATGAAGGTCACGGGCGAGATGCTCGAGACGGGCCGCAAGGTGTGGCTCGCCGGACTGGGCACGGTGGCCGTGGTCGAGGACGAGGTGCGCGGGGTGTTCGACACCCTCGTCGAGAAGGGCAAGAAGTTCGAAGGCACCCGCGTGCACGTCGGCGACAAGGTCACCGAGGCGCGCGAGACGGTCGGCGGCCTCGGACAGAAGGTCGAGCAGGTGGTCCAGTCGACGGTCGCCAGCACGCTCCATCGCCTGGGCGTGCCGACGCGCGACGAGATCCACGCGCTGATCGACCGCGTCGAGGCGCTGACCCGCAAGGTCGAGGAACTGTCCAGCAAGTGAGTCGGCCGGCCGCCGGCTCCCGGGCGGGATGCCCGCCGGGGGCCGGCGATCCCGGACCGCCGCGAATGGGAGGAACGATCATGGCAACGAAGAAGAACGAAGACCGCAAGATCGTCCCCGAGGAGGTCCGCGAGTCGGCTCACAAGATCTGGCTCGCCGGGCTCGGGGCCCTGGCTACCGCCGAAGAGGAAGGCAGCCGCCTGTTCCGCACGCTCGTCGAGCGCGGCGAGGAGTTCGAGTCCCGCGGACGCGAGCGCGTCGGGCGCGTGCTCGACACGGTCGGCGGGCAGGTCGGCACCGTGCGCAAGACCGCCGAGGAGCGTCTGGGCAAGCTCGGTTCCGGCGTCGAGGAAGCCGTGATGCGCGCGCTCAAGCAGCTCGGCGTGCCGTCGCGGGAGGAGATCGACACGCTCAACCGCCGGATCGAGGAACTGGCCCGCAGCATCGAGGCGCTGCGCCCGGAGGCGGCGAAGCCGAAGGCGCGGACCTCGTCCTCGACGGCGAAGAAGACGGCCAGGGACACGGCCCATTGACGCCTGCCGGTGAACCGGTGAATGCCGGGAACGAACGCGACGCCGGCCGCGCCGATCGCGCGCCGGCGCGCCTCGGCCTCGCCCTGGCCGGCGGAGGTCCGGAGGGCGCCGTCTACGAGATCGGCGCCCTGCGCGCCCTCGACGAGGCGATCGAGGGCGTCGACTTCTCGAGGCTGCCGGTCTATGTCGGCGTCAGCGCCGGCGCGTTCGTCGCCGCCTGCCTTGCCAACGGCCTGACCACCGGGCAGCTCTGCCGTGCGGTGATCAGCCCGGAGCCGGGCGAGCATCCCTTCTCCCCGGAGATGTTCCTGAGCCCGGCCTTCGGGGAGATGGTCTCCCGCGCGACGATGCTCCCGCGGCTGATGGTCGAGGCGATCGGCGAGTACCTGCGTGATCCGACGGACCTGAGTCTCGTCGAGTCGATGACACGGTTCGCCCGGGCGCTTCCGACCGGAATGTTCGACAGCGAGCCGATCCGCCGCTTTCTCGAGCGGATCTTCACGCTCAAGGGACGCACCGACGACTTCCGCGAACTGTCGACGCGGCTGATCATCGTCGCGGCGGACCTCGACTCGGGCGAGGCGGTCCGCTTCGGCGAGAACGGTCTCGACCACGTGCCGATCTCGCGCGCGGTCCAGGCGAGCACGGCCCTTCCGGGTCTGTATCCGCCGGTGCTGATCGACGGCCGCTACTACGCCGACGGAGTGCTGCTCAAGACGGTCCACGCCTCGGTGGCTCTCGACCACGGCGTCGACCTGCTGTTCTGCCTGAATCCGATCGTCCCGGTCGACACCGCGCGCGCCGTCGAGGAGGGCGTAATGAAGCGCGGCAAGCTCGTCGACCGCGGGCTGCCGACGGTGATCGCCCAGGCGCTGCGGACGCTGATCTACTCGCGGATGCAGGTCGGCATGGCAACGTACCGGCCGCGCTACCCGCACGCCGACATCCTGCTCGTCGAGCCGAGCCGCCAGGACTACCGGATGTTCTTCACGAACATCTTCAGTTTCTCCGAGCGCAAGGAGATTCTCGAGCACGCCTACGCCTCCACGATGGCGTGGCTGCGCGCCCATCGCGGACGCATCGAACCTCTGCTCGAGAAGCACGGTCTCCGGCTCCGCACGGCAATCGTCGAGGACGAGAAGCGCTCGTTGTGGGAGACCGTCGGGATTCCCGAGCGTGGTCGTCGTTCGGAGATCACCGCCTCGCTCGAGCGCGTGCTCGGCCGGCTCGAGCTGCTCGTCGACGATCTCGCCGCGCGGCGCGACTGACGCTCCCGTCGCCTTTCGCGACTCGCTCGCGGCGGGCCTCTTGTCCGGTCCGGCGGGACAGGCGTAGCCTCTGCCTCATCCCCGCCCCGCCGCGGAGGAGCCGCCGATCGGCCGCGTGCCCCCCGCGATCCGGACCGTGCTCGAGCGCCTGGCCCTGTGGCCGGACGGACGGGAGTTCTTCGACCGCGGGCCGCTCGAGTGCGTCGCGGTCGTCTTCGGCGTCCGTCCCGACCTGATCGAGCAGGCTCGCGCGTTCCTTGCCGACGAGTCCGGGAGCGCGGCATTCGAGGAACTTCGCCGCTCGCTCGGCACGGCCCGCGCACGTCCCCCGGAGCCGGTCCGCCGGTCCCGCGGCGCCCTCCCCGGCTCGCCCGAGGAGCTGATCGAGCACGCCCGCGCCCACCCGCTGGGGCTGCGCTGCCTGCTCGATCCGCCGGTCGAGACGGCCGCCGTGCTGTTCGGCGTGACCCCGTTTCTGGTGATCGAGGCGCGCCGTGCCCTGCACGAGCGCGGCATCGACCCGGAGCCCGTTCCCGAGGACCGCTGAGCGCGGGCGCGGCGCAGCTCGCTGTGCCTTACCTGCAGGATTGTCGCAGAACTACGATCGTCGCACGTCGAACCGCCGTGGCCGGACTGGCGCGCATCCCTTCGCCTTTTATTGGCTCGCAGATCATTGATTAGCCTTCGACGACAAGGTATTCAGTCAGCGTCTGCCGCCTCGGGGACGATCCCGTGGCGTCCCGCAGGAGATCAGCGATGGATGTCGGCATTGTCGGGTACGGCGCGTACATCCCGAGACACCGGATCAAGGTCGAGGAGATCGCCCGCGTCTGGGGCGCGGATGCTCCGACGTACAAGCGCGGCCTGAACCTGCGCGAGAAGTCCGTCCCCGCACCGGACCAGGACGTGATCACGATGTCGGTCGAGGCGGCGCGGCACGCCGTCCGCCGGGCGGAGATCGATCCGGCGCGGATCGGCGCGATCTACATCGGGTCTGAGTCGCATCCCTACGCCGTCAAGCCGTCGGGGACGGTCGTCGCCGAGGCCCTCGGGGCCACGCCGGAAATCCACTGCGCCGACCTCGAGTTCGCGTGCAAGGCCGGCAGCGAGGGGATGTTCATCGCGCTCTCGCTGGTCCGCGCCGGGGAGATGGACTACGCACTGGGCATCGGCGCCGACACGTCCCAGGGCGCGCCGGGCGACGCCCTCGAGTACTCGGCCTCGGCCGGCGCGGCGGCGTTCATCTTCGGGCGCGAGCGGCTCCTCGCCGTGTGCGAGCACACGTACTCGTACATGACCGACACGCCCGACTTCTGGCGTCGCGAGCACCAGTTCTATCCGCGGCACGCCAGCCGGTTCACCGGCGAGCCGGCCTACTTCGGACACACGCTGGCCTGCGCCCGCGGGCTGATGGAGCGCGCCGGCGTCACCGCGAAGGACCTGCGCTGGGCGGTGTTCCACCAGCCGAACGGCAAGTTCCCGGCCAAGGCGGCGCGGACGCTCGGCTTTTCCGAGGAGCAGTTCGGCCAGGGCCTGCTCTCGCCGACGCTCGGCAACACGTACTCCGGCGCCTCTCCGCTCGGGCTGACGGCGGTGCTCGACGTCGCCGAGCCGGGCGACAGGGTGCTGATGGTCAGCTTCGGCTCGGGCGCCGGCAGCGACGGGTTCATCTGGCGGGTCACCGACAGGATCCGGGAGGTCCGGGATCGCGCTCCGCAGACGAGGGCCCAGCTCGAGGATCGTCCGATCTACATCGACTACGGCACGTATGCCAAGTTCCGCGGGAAGATCCGCAAGGCCGACTGAGGGCCGGCGGCATCCCGCCGAGGGAGAACGTCGCGATGCGTGAGGTTGCCGTCATCGGCGTGGGCATGAACCGCTGGGGCGAACTCTGGAAGATGTCGCACCGCCGGATCTGGACGGAAGCCGCGCTGGAGGCGATCGAGGATGCCGGCGTGGACCACGTCGATGCCATGTACGTCGGCTGCATGAGCGGGGGCCTGTTCGTCGGACAGGAGCACCTCGGTGCCCTGCTGGCGGACCAGCTCGGCATGGGACCGATCCCGGGAACGCGCGTCGAATCCGCGTGCGCATCGGGGGGCCTTGCGCTGCGCCAGGCGTGGATCGCCGTCGCCTCGGGGGTACACGACATCGTGCTCGCCAGCGGCGTCGAGAAGATGACCGACGTCGACGGCGGCGCCGCGACCTATGCCCTGTCCACCGCCGCCGACCAGGAATACGAGTGCTACCACGGGATCACCTTTCCCGGCCTGTATGCGATGATGGCGCGCCGCCACATGGAGCAGTACGGCACGACGCGGCGCCAGATGGCGCTGGTCGCCGAGAAGAACCACCGGCACGGCGCGCTCAACGACCGGGCGCAGTTCCAGCACGAGATCACCGCGGACCAGGTGCTCGGTTCCGCGATGGTCGCCGATCCGCTGCGACTGCTCGACTGCTCGCCGATCACCGACGGGGCCGCGGCCGCCGTGCTCGCGCCGGTCGAGCTGGCGCGCAGGATCACGGACAAGCCGCTGGTCCGGATCGCGGCGTCGGCCCATGCGACCGACTCCATCGCGCTTCACGACCGGGACGAACTGTGCCGGATCACCTCCACCGAGCGCGCGGCGGAGCAGGCGTACCGGCAGGCCGGCATCGGACCGGACAAGCTGTCGTTCTGCGAGGTCCACGACTGCTTCACGATCGCCGAGATCATGATCACCGAGGCGCTCGGACTGGTCGACCGCGGGCGCGGCGGCGCGTTCGTCGAAGCGGGCGAGACCGCGCTCGACGGGCGGATTCCGGTCAACCCGTCGGGCGGCCTCAAGGCCAAGGGGCATCCGGTCGGCGCGACCGGCGTGGCGCAGGTGCGCGAGGTCGTGCTGCAGCTGCGCGGCGAGGCGGGCCGTCGCCAGGTCAAGGACGCGCACTGGGCCCTGACCCAGAACATGGGCGGCACCGGCGCGAGTTCGGTGGTTCACATCTTCGAGCGGATCTGAGTCCGAGGGAGACGCGGTGATGATCGGTTCGCCACGCTACTGGAGAGAGATCCCCCAGCGGTACCGCTACGAGGCGGCGCGCTGCCGCAACTGCGGCAAGATCCACTTCCCGCCCCGCGACGTGTGCTCCGCCTGCCGCGGTCGCGAGTTCGAGACCACGACGCTCGCGCAGCAGGGAAC
>RFIB01000292.1 GCA_003695625.1 Acidobacteriota bacterium
CGCCGACCTGTCGGGACTCGCGGTCGCCGGTGACGATTCAGGAGGCGAGACCGTCGCCCGTCTGGCGCGCGGCGCGCGGGTCGTCAAGGCGTTCAACACCGTCGGAACGAGCGTGATGGCGAACCCCTGCTTCGGCGAGCGCCGCGCGCTGCTTACGGTCGCCGGCGACGATGACGATGCACGCGCCGCGGTGGTCGAGCTGGCCGCGGCGCTCGGATTCGAGGCCGTCGACTTCGGTCCGCTGGCCCACGCGCGCTATGCCGAGGCGATGGCGATGGGCTGGATCTTTCTCGCGTTTCAGCGCGGATTCGGCACCGACTTCGCGATGACGATCGCGCGGAGGTAGCGGGGGGCGCGATGCGCAAGGTCGACGTGCTCGCGGCGTTCGAGCGGATCACCGAGCCGTGGGACCCGCGCGTCGCGGCGCAGCTCAACGGGCAGCACGTCCGGCTCGCGAGACTGCGCGGGGCGTTCGTCTGGCACCGGCACGAGCACGAGGACGAGCTGTTCTACGTCGTCCGCGGCCAACTCCGGATCGAGTTCCGCGATCGATCGGTCGAGCTGGGCGAGAACGAGCTGCTGGTTGTGCCCCGAGGCGTCGAGCACCGTCCGGTCGCCGAACCGGAAGCGCTGGTGATGCTGTTCGAGCCGGCGTCCACGGTCAACACGGGTGACGTGCGGAACGAGCACACCGTCCGCGAGCCGCGTCGGCTCGATCCGGAGGAGGGAAGGCAATGAGGATCGGAAGCACCCTGGCGATGATCCTGCTCTCGATCGTCGCGATCCTGCATCTGCTGCGGGTCGTCTTCGGCCTGCCGATCACCGTCGGCGACGTGGCGATCCCGCAGTGGGTCAGCGTGCTCGGGTTCCTCGTCCCGGGCGCGATCGTGGTCCTGCTCTGGCGCGAACGCCGGGCCTCGTCGTAGCGGCGCCGCTTGCGGCGCCGATGCCGCATCGCCCGCGATCCCGTGCGCACGGCGTCGCGAAGATGGAGGGGTTGCGGATGGAAAACCGGCGGGGCAAGCCCCGCCGCTACAGGACGATTGCGTAGCGGCGCCCCTTGGGGCGCCGATTCCGCAACCGCGACGCCTCCATCCTGGCGACGGCGTACTTTCTGGACCGCTTGCGATGCAACATCGGCCAGGCAAGCCCGCTCCGCGTACGGGCAGGGTCTCCGCGCAGCGCACCATCGGCCAGGCAAGCCTGGCCGCTACGGACAGGCGCCTTCGCGGGGGGCGCCGCACGTGGTGTCGGCGTGCGGGCGGCCGTAGCCGAGGCTGCCCTCGCGCGTGCCGGTGGTCGGCGTGATCAGCCAGTAGCGGTTGCCGGCGCCGGGCGTGAACGTGTCCGGCGACAGGCGGTCGCAGCGGCCGGCGACCGGTGCGTGCGTCCAGGTCCGCGTCGAGAACAGCGCGTCGAGATCGCCCTCCTCGATCGCGTACGTCTGGTCCGGCAGACCCGCCTCGTTGCACGAGGCCTCCCACGTCGCCTGCACGTCACCGCCGGCGAGCCGCTCGAACAGCGCCGTCGGCGGCACCTCGCCGGGCCACTCCGTCGTGTCGCAGATCGGCGGGCCGTCCTTCTCGGACTCGATCCGGACCTCGTCGATCCACCACCCCTCCTGCGTGTTGGCGCCGCTGTCCGAGCCGAACACGAACGCGATGTACACCTTTCTGCCGACGTAGGCACTCAGGTCGAACGTGCTGGTGATCCAGTCGCCGGAATCGCCGCTGAATGCGTCCTGCCCCTCGAGACCGTTGCAGCGGTTCGAGGCGATCGTCGTGTCGTAGCCTCCGTCCGGGACCAGCGGCTCGTAGACGTCCTGTCCGTCATCGACCGCGTCGATCACGACCTGCCCGCCGTCGTTGCCGAACTCGATCTGGTAGCGATGGACGAGGGTCAGCGTCGCGGTGCGGGCGTCCGCGGGGATGTCGATGCCCGGTCCGTTCGTCGAGTCGCGTCCCTCGAGATAGAGCCACGCGTAGTTCGCGCGTGCGTACGAGCCGCCCGGACCGCTGCCCGCGAGCCAGCTCTGCCCGTGCGCGGCGTCCTTCGAGTCGAGGTGCCACTCGTCGACGTAGTTCAGGTTGCACAGGATCAGCCCGGGGTCGTACCCCTCGTGGGTCCAGTTCGCCGAGGGTGACGGATCGAGCGTGTCGTCGAGGTGCGTCGTGCGGATCGGCGCGTCGCCGTGGTCGAGCACGCGCACGGTGAACGCACCCGGCTGGTCGCGGTAGGTCCCCGGCGCGTTGGTCGACGTGATGTTCACGATGTCGAACACGATCGTGTCGCCGCAGGGGAACGACGGCGAGACGGCGAAGCGGTAGCGCTCGATCGCGCCGGCGGCCGCGCCCGCGACGATGTCCCCGTAGGCGCGGCGGTCGCCGTTCTCGATCGTGACGCCCGGTGTGGCCGTCGCCAGGGTCGCCTCGACTCCGCTGGCCGTCTGGCTGCCGACGTTGCGCAGCCGCGGGCGGACCTCCCACGTCTCGCCCGGCTCGACCGAGCCGTCCCCGTCGCCGTCGACCTCGAACATCGGCAGCTCGATCGAGTCGTAGAGCACGATCGGCTCGAGCGGATCGACCTGCACCTGCCACGCGCCGCGGCCGTAGGTGCCTGCGGTGATCGTGTCGAGCGACTGGTTGTACTTCAGGTCGTCGATCACCAGCCCTTCCGGCAGGCCGTTCATGAACGGCTCGAAGGTCAGGCCCCCGTCGAGGCTGCGGAACACGCCGGTATCGGTGCCGACGTAGACCTTCTGGTCGGTGAGCATCAGCACGGTGTTGGCGGGCACGTTCGGCAGGCCGTCGCCGACCGCCGTCCAGCCGGCACCGGCGCGCCACTCCCAGAGGTGAGCGGTGCCGAAGCCGCTGACCGCGGCGAGGATGCGGTCCGGATCGACCGGGTCCGATGCGACGTCGTTGATCGACCGTGACGGCAGCCCGGCGCTGAGATTCTGCCAGGTCGCCCCGCCGTCGGTGGTGCGCCAGACCGTCGCGTTGGTCGACGAGGCGACCACCACCTCGGGGAAGTTCCTGTTGACGTCGAGCGAGACGAGACTGCCCGAGCCGTTGGTCAGGTCGCCGGACACGGGATCCCACCAGTCACCGTAGTTGACCGACTTGTAGACCCGGTGCGTGCCGAGATACAGGATGTTCGGACTGGTCGGGTCGAGGACGTACGGTGTGACCCAGTTGATCCGGTCGCCGCCGATGATGCCGTTCGAGCTGCGCGTGATGCCGTGGAACGAGCCGAGAATGCCGGTCTCCGATCGGCTGACGTTCGGATAGCCGCCCGAGGGGTAGGAGGCGATGTACGCATAGTCGGGATTCTGCGGATCGACGTGGCAGACGAACCCGTCGCCGGTCACCGCCTGCAGGTCCCACACGTCGCTCGTCGTCCGCGCCAGCGAGCTGTTGTCCTGCGCACCGCCGCAGATGATCCCGTTGTCGGTCGGATGGACGCCGACCGCGTAGAACTGGGTCAGGTTCATGTTGCCGTTGCGGTTGAGGAACGTCGCGCCGCCGTCGGTCGACTTCCACACGCCGCCGTCGCAGCCGACCCAGAACGTCCCCGGGGTGTCCGGATCCATCAGCAGCATGTGCGTGTCCTGGTGCACCTTCTGCGACGAGCCCCAGTTGTTGGACAAGTCGGTCCAGCTCGCGCCGCCGTCGGTCGACTTGAAGATGTGCACCGTGCCGCGGTACACCGTGTCGGGGTTCGCGGGGTCGACCGCGACCGTCATGTTGTACCAGCACTGCCCGTCGCAGGCGTCCGAGCCGCTGGACATCAGCGTCCAGCTCGCGCCGCCGTCGGTCGTGCGCCAGAACTCCGGATTGCCGCTGCCGCCGCTGGCGAACAGCGCGTAGACGACGTTGCCGTTCGACGGCGCGATCGCGAGTTCGGTACGGCCGGTGTCGCTCGCCGGCAGGCCCGAGGCGGTCTGCTTGGTCCACGTCATGGCATTGTCGGTCGACTTCCAGATCCCCTGGCCGGTGGCCACCCACCAGACGTCGAGCACCTGCGGGTCCTGCTGGATCTCGTAGACGGCCAGGCTGCCCAGGCTCTTCGTCCAGTGCAGTCCGCCGTCGCTGGTGGTGTACACGCCGCCGAGCAGCGATGCGCCGGACGAGCAGCCGCGATGCCGTCCGCCGGTGACGACGTGGCTCGAGTCGCGCGGGTCGACGACGATGCTGGCGAACGACGACAGGTCCTCGAGCGTCTGGCCGTCGGTCCCGTTGCGCTGTTCCCACGTCAGCCCGCCGTCGGTACTCACCAGCATGCCGATGCCGAAGTAGCCTTCGCAGCCCTGGACGTTCTCGCCGGTGCCGACCCAGATCGTGTCCGGGTCGTTGGGGTCGAGCTCGACGGCGCCGACCGTCTGGGTCCCCGCGCCGGAGAGCATCTCGTCCCAGCTCAGGCCGTCGTTGGTCGAGCGCCACAGGCCGCCGGACGCGCTGCCGGCCCACACAGTGCCGCTCGTCCAGTCGACGGCGAGCGCCGGGACGCGCCCCGCGACGTCGCCGAACGCCCAGCCGCCGAAATGCGACGGCGACGGTCCGGTGGCGTACCAGAAGTTGGCGGCTTCGCCGAGGCCGAGCGCGCGTCGCCGGGCGGACTGCTCGATCGCCTGGCGCGTCCGTTCGACCGCGCGACGGCGCAGGCGCGCCATCTCGGCGTCCGAGGAGGTGCCGGCGCGGCGCGGTCCGTAGAACCACTCGAGCCGGCGCAGGATCTGCTCCTCCTCGCCGAGGCGCCGGTCCTCGATGCGCGGCACGGCGGCGGATGCGTCGCCCGGGCCGTCGGCGGCCAGGGACGCGGCGCTCCCGGCGGCGAGGCATGCGACAAGAAGCAGAAACGGGGTGCAACGAACAGTCCGGCGCTGCATCGGCGGTCTCCGGTGGGCACGCAGGGTGGCGGCGGACCGTCATGCCCGCCGCACTCCACGCGGGAGATACGCCGAACGCCGGGCAGCGACCAGTGCGCCCGGGACTCACCAGAGCCCGGGGACGAGTCTCCAGCGGCG
>RFIB01000293.1 GCA_003695625.1 Acidobacteriota bacterium
CGGCACGCGGCGCCCGTGCAGGCTCCGGCCGCGGAGCCGGCCGTACCGCGTCCGATGCCCGGGCCGGTGGTCTCCTCGCGCATGCCGGTCGCGCCGTCGCCGACCGCCGCGGCGCCCGCCGAGCCGCCCTCCGCAGAGCCCGCGGCCGGGTCATCGGTCCCGCCCGCCGAAGGACACACCGGCGGACGATCCGCCCGCGCGGCCCCCGCAGCGCGCCGCGTCGCGTCGGCGGCGCCTTCCGGACGGAGCACGCCCCGGAGCGCCTCGCCGGCGGACACGCTCCACGCGGATCGGGAACGGGGCGATTCGCCCGCGACCGCGACGGACGACCGTGCCGCCGCGGCGCCGGGCGTGCGCGGCGGCGCACCCTTCCCGAACGCGCCGGTCGCCCATGACGCGCCGCCCGATCCGGCGCGTCTCGCGCGGATCATCGAGCACGTCGTGGCCGAGGTCCGCCGCGGTGAGGCACGCTCGCGCACGGTGACTGTCCGCATCGGCGATGCCGACCGGGACACCGTACTGCTGCGCTTCCGGCGCCACGGCGACGCGCTGCGCGTGCAGCTCGTGGCGGCGGATCCGGCGCACGCCGCGGAACTGGCGCGTGATCTGCCGCATCTCCGCCAGGCGCTCTCGGCAAGCGGAACCCGCGTCGACGTCGACCTCGCCTCCGGCGGTCATCCGCACCCGGACCAGGCCGCCGACGCGCACGGACGCGCCGCGCCGGAAACAGGCGGGACATCACGCGACCGCTCCTCTACCTCGCCCGTCGAGCGCCGCACCGGCGTGCCCGGACGTCGCGGCATGCTCGACGTCCTCGCGTAACGCGCCCCCGACCCGGCAAGTTCTTCCCCCGACCCGGAAGGACCTGCCGCACCGGCCGGCTCCGCGCCCCGCGATCCGGCGCGGAATCGTGGCACGGAGCTTGCGAGACCCGTGGCGGACCGTCCCCGACCGGGAGGCAACGATGCCCACGATCCAGAACGTCGCGACCGTCGAGATCGACCGGAAGCCCGTCACCGACGGCCAGGCGACCGGCGGCATCGAGCAGGCGCTCGGCCGCGATGCGTTCGTCAAGCTGCTCGTCGCGCAGCTCGAGCAGCAGGATCCGCTCAACCCGCAGAGTGACGCCGAGTTCGTCGCCCAGCTCGCGACGTTCTCGAGTCTCGAGCAGCTGATCGGCCTCAACCAGCGCGTCGACACGATGATCGCCGGGCAGACGGACCTGATGCTCGCCCAGGGTCAGATGCTCGAGAACCAGGCGCTCGACCTGGTCGGCCGCGATCTGCTCGTCGCCACCGACGGCACGCTGCTGCTCACCGAGGACGGCGCGGAACCGGTCGTCTTCGAGCTTCCCGAGGACCACGCCTCGGCCTGGCTCGAGATTCTCGATCCGGCCTCCGGCGAGGTGGTGCGGACCGTCGCGCTCGACGGCGACGCGGTCGCCGGGCGTCACGAGATCATCTGGGACGGGCGCGACGAAGGCGGCGATCTGCTCGATCCCGGCACCTGGGGCTTCCGGGTCGTGGCGACGGACGGGGCGGGCCGTCAGGTGACGATTCCGGGACTCGTGCGGGTCCACAGCGAAGGCATCCACTACGGGCCCGACGGTCAGCGGCTGTTCGCCGGAGCCCGCCAGATCACGTTCCCCGAGATCGTGGAGATTCTCGGCGGCTGACGCGACGCGTCGGCCGACCGTCCAGCGGAGGAGATCGGAGATGAGCTTCAGTTCGTTCTACGCGGGTCTGACCGGACTCAAGACCTACTCGTCGTCGCTCGGCGTGATCGGCAACAATCTCGCGAACCTGAACACGATCGGCTACAAGTCGGGCCGTGCGCAGTTCGCCGAGCTGGTCAGCCAGGCGTTCGGCACGGCGACCAACGGTGCCGGCAACGTGCTCCAGGCGGGGCTCGGCGTGCGTCTTGCGGGCGTGCAGAGCCAGTTCTCGCAGGGCGCGTTGCAGGCGACCGGTCTGGTGACCGACATGGCGATCCAGGGCAACGGGTTCTTCGTCCTGCGTGATGCCAACGGAGCCCGGATGTACACCCGCGCCGGGAACTTCCAGTTCGACAAGGACGGCTATCTCGTCAATCCGGCGGGCCACCGCGTCCAGGCCTACACCCAGCGCGACGCCCTCGGGCGGATCCAGCCCAGCGGCGATCTCGGTGACGTGCTGATCCCGCTCGGCCTGCAGTCCGACCCGCAGGCGACCGGCGTGATGCGCATGCTGCTCAACCTCGATGCGGAGGCCGATCTCGCCGCGCCGCCGTTCGCGACGAGCATGTCGATCTACGACAGCCTCGGCGCCGAGCACGACCTGACGATGCGGTTCACCCCGCAGGACACGAACGCCGACGGGACGATCGACCAGTGGCTCTGGGAGGCGGTGCTCCCGGCGAGCGAGCTGGCCGGCGGCGGCACCGGCGACACGGTGGTCGGCAGCGGGACGCTGCAGTTCGACGGAACGGGACAGCTCGTCAGCCCGACGACCGATCAGTCGATCAGCATCCCGGCGTGGGCCAACGGCGCCAACGCACAGACGGTGACCTGGCAGCTGTTCGATCCGGACAGCGGCGATCCGGTGGTCACCAGCTACGCCAAGAGTTCGGTGCTGAGCGACACGTTCCAGGACGGCTTCCCGCCGGGCGAGCTGCAGGGCCTGTCGGTCGACGCCAGCGGCCTGATCACCGGGACGTTCTCCAACGGCCAGACGCAGGAACTGGCCCAGGTCGCCGTGGCCAACTTCAACAACCCCGGCGGCCTGCTCAAGGCCGGCGACAACGAGTTCGTCGCCACCGTCGGCTCGGGGGCGGCGGTGATCGGCGAGGCCGGTCTCGGCGGCCGGGGCTCGATCGCCGCCCAGGCGCTCGAGCTGTCCAATGTCGACATCACCGAGCAGTTCACCGACCTGATCATCGCCGAGCGCGGCTACCAGTCGAACAGCCGCGTGATCACGACGACGGACGAGGTGGTCCAGGAGGCGCTGTCGATCAAGCGCTGATCGGCGCCGGCGGACGTTCGTTCCTTCCTTCCGACGCGCCCCCGGGCCCCGCCCCGGGGGCGCGTCGACTTCGCGCGGCCCCCATCCCGGCGCGGTGTCGGCCCGTTGACGCCTTGCTGCCGCCCACCGCCGGCGATCCGTCGGCGGCGCGGGGGGTCTGGGGCGCAAGTCTTTTCCGATCAGCATGTTGGCTCTCGCCGCCGTCCCGGCACGCCGCTTGCTTTCCCGCGGGCGGACCACGGGAGACCGCGAGATGGCGGACGAGAACGCGAAGACGGCACCGGCGGCCGAGCCGGTCCGCGGAGCGGACCTGCTGGCGGCGGCGCTGCGCCGTCCGGAGCTGGCCGCGCTGCCGATGACGCTGTCGGTGCGGCTGGCCCGCGGCCGCGTGCCGATCGGGGACCTGCGCCGGCTCGCTCCCGGCACGGTCGTCCGGCTCGAGACCGAACTCGGCGAGCCGGCGCTGCTGCTCGCCGAGGGCTGTCCGATCGGACGCGGCGAGCTGGCCGAGCGCCGCGGCGAACTCGCGCTGCGCGTCGCGGCCTTCGGAGCCGACGATGAGTGAGACGTCCCTCGCGCCCGACCTGCTCCCGCTGCTGCGCGGGCTGGCCTCGCTCGGGCTGGTGCTCGCCGTCGTCGTCGTCGCCGGGTGGTTGCTCCGTCGCCGGATCGGCGGAGGCGGTTCCGGCGCGCTGAGAATCGACGAGCGACTGGTCGTCTCGCGCAACCTCCAGGTGCTGCTGCTGCGGGTCGGCTCGCGCCGACTGCTCGTCGGGGCCGGCGAGCGCGGCGTGTCGCTGATCGCGGAACTCGATCCGGAGCCGGCCGGTGCGCCGGCCGCGCCGGACGAGGCGGGCGCCGCGGACGGGCTGCTCGCCGCCGCGGAGCGGTTCCGCGGCGTGCTCGGACACGCGCTGCGCGCGCGGCGGAGCGCGCCGTGACGCTCGGGCGGCGTCGGCTGGCCGCCGTCGCGCTCGTGCTGGGCGCGGGCATCGGTCTCGCACTCGGCGAGCCCGGCTCGATCGAGCTGTCGGTCAACGGCGGGACCGGTCTGGGCAACTCGGCCCTGCGCGTCGCGCTGCTGCTGACGCTGCTGACCGTCGCGCCGTCGATCCTGCTGCTGATGACCTGCTTCGTCCGGTTCATCATCGCGCTCCATTTCCTGCGCCAGGCGCTCGGCACGCCGCAGATGCCGCCGAACCAGGTCGTGATCGGGCTCGCGCTGTTCCTGACGCTGTTCGCGATGGGGCCGACGATCGACCGCGTCCACGACCAGGCGTGGGTGCCGTACGAGCAGGGCGAGATCGACGAGATCGAGGGCATCCGCGCCGCCGCGCAGCCGATGCGCGAGTTCATGCTGTCGCAGACGCGCGATGCCGACCTGAAGCTGTTCGTCCGCATGGCACGGCTCGAGCGGCCGGAGGGACCGGAGGCGCTGCCGCTGCGGGTCGTGATTCCCGCCTACGTCGTCTCCGAGCTGCGCGCCGGATTCCAGATCGGGTTCCTGCTGTTCCTGCCGTTCCTGGTGATCGACCTCGTCGTCGCGTCGATCCTGCTCTCGATGGGCATGATGATGCTCCCGCCGGCGATGGTGTCGCTGCCGTTCAAGATCCTGCTGTTCGTGCTGGTCGACGGCTGGAGCCTGATCGCTGGCTCGCTCGTCGCCGGGCTCCAGTGACGGGGGGTGCGATGGACGAATCCCTCGTCGTGACGATCGGCTACGAGACGCTCAAGACGGCGCTGCTGCTCGCCGCTCCGATGCTGATCGCCGGGATGGCGGTCGGCGTGCTGGTCAGCATCGTCCAGGTCGCGACGTCGATCCAGGACATCACGATCACGTTCATCCCGAAGATCCTCGCCGTGTTCTTCGTGCTGCTGTTCTCGCTGCACTGGATGCTCAATGTCCTGCTGAGCTTCACACGGACGATCTTCGATCTCGTGGTGAGCACCGTATGAGCGGCCCCGCGGTGTTCGCGCTTCCCTGGGACGACCTGGTCGTCGGCTTCGCGCTGGCGATCCGGGCGACGACCTTCGTGATGACCGCGCCGGTCGTGGGCGCCCGCGCGGTGCCCGCCCGGGTGCGCATCGGCCTTGCGCTGCTGCTGGCGCTGGTCGTCTCGCCGCCGCCGCCGGCGCAGGTGGTGCTGCCGGTGCTCGTGATCCGCGAGGCGCTCGTCGGACTCGTGATCGGTCTTGCCGGCCGCTTCGCACTCGACGCGTCGCTGTTCGCGGGCTCGCTTGCCGGACTGTCGTCCGGCCTGTCGCTGGCCAACGTGCTCGATCCGGTCACGCAGATCGAGACACCGACGCTGGGCATCTTCCAGCGGCTGCTCTCCGTGCTGGTCTACATCTCGATCGGGGGGCACCGGCAGCTTCTCGCCGTGCTCGGCCGTTCCTACGAACTCGTGCCGCCCGGCGCGGCGGACCTGTCCGGTCCGTTCCTGCCGCATGCGGTCGCCCTGACCGGGCGCGTGCTCGAGTTCGGCGTGCGCATCGCGGCTCCGGTGGTGATCACCAGCCTGCTGGTCGACCTCGGCTTCATGCTGCTGGCTCGCGCCGCGCCGCAGATGCACATCCTGATCGTCGGTGCGCCGATCAAGCTCGCCGCCGGACTGCTCGCGCTCGCGTTCTCCCTGCGCGTGCTCGCGCTCGTCGTCGACGACTCGCTCGACGCCGTTCTCGGTGACGTCGGCAGGCTGCTCTCCGCCCTCGGCGGAGCGGCGTGAGGCTGGCGATGGCTCAGCAGCAGGCACCGCGCAGCGAACGCACCGAGAAGCCGACACCCCGTCGGATCGAGAAGGCGTGGGAGAAGGGCAACGTTCCACGCAGCCAGGAGGTCGCGCAGCTCGTCTCGCTCGGTGTGCTGCTGATCTGGTTCGTGCTCGGCGGCTCGGCGATGGCCGCGAACATCGCGGCGTACACGCGCCGGGCGCTCGCGTTCAGCGGGCGGGCGCCGGACGAAGCCAACCTGCTCGGGCGACTCGCCGACGGCGGCCAGGCCGGCGTGCTGGCGATGGCGCCGCTGCTCGTCCCGCTGCTCGGACTGGCCATCGCCGCCCAGTTCGTCCAGACCGGCTTCCACGTCAAGAAGGAGCCGCTCAAGTTCGACTGGAACAAGCTCGATCCGGTCCGCGGTCTGCGCAATTTCGTCAACGCGACCAAGCTGGTCGCCGCGGCGAAGGCGGCGGTCAAGCTGTCGCTCTACGCCGCGGTGGTGACGTGGGTCATCGTCGACTCGTGGCCCACGCTGGTCACGCTGGCCCGTTCGTCGGTGTGGCAGATCGCCGTCGTTGCCGACCGCGTGGTCGTGCACGTTCTGCGCCAGACGCTGATTCTCGGTCTGGCGATCACCGCGATCGACGTCCTGTTCAGTCGCCGCCAGTGGTACCGCGGCCTGTACATGACGAAGAAGGAGGTCCGCGACGATCTCAAGGAGAGCGAGGGCGATCCGCTGATCCGAAGCCAGCGGCGGCGGCGCCATCTCCAGCTCGCCCAGCGGCGGATGATGGCCGCCGTGCCCGAGGCGACCGTCGTGGTCACCAACCCGACGCACGTCGCCGTGGCGCTGCGCTACGACAGTCGCGACGCGCCGGTCCCGGTCGTCGTCGCCAAGGGACGCGGCGCGATCGCGGCGCGGATCCGCGAGATCGCGCGGCAGCACGGCGTGCCGCTGGTTGAGGACCCGCCGCTCGCCCGCGCGCTCGAGAAGCTGTGCGACGTCGGTCAGGTCATTCCGGCGAACCTGTATCGCGCCGTCGCCGAGGTGATCGCCTGGGTCGCGCAGCGCGGGCGCCGGCGCTACCGGCCCGCCCATGACCTGCCGCTCGAGCCCGAGGCGGGCGCGAGGACGACGCGATGAGCACCGCCGTCGCGATCCCCGGCGCCGCCGGCTCCCGCGCGCATCTGCTGATCCCGGTCGGCGTGCTGGTGATGCTGGCCCTGGTGCTTGTGCCGCTGCCGACGCCGGTGCTCGACCTGCTGATCACCTGCAACATCGCCGCGTCGCTGGTGATCCTGATCGCCGCGATGTACGTGCCGGGGCCGACCGAGTTCTCGGCATTTCCGTCGATCCTGCTGCTGGCCACGCTGTTCCGGCTGTCGCTCAACATCGCGTCGACACGGCTGATCCTGCTCCACGGCGAGCAGGGCACGGTTGCCGCGGGACGCGTGATCAACGCCTTCGGCAGTTTCGTCGTCGGCGGCTCGTTCACCGTCGGGCTGGTGATCTTCCTCGTGCTGCTCGTCGTGCAGTTCGTCGTCATCGCCCACGGCTCGACGCGCATCTCGGAGGTGACCGCCCGGTTCACCCTCGACGCCCTGCCCGGCAAGCAGATGGCGATCGACGCCGATCTCAACGCCGGGCTGATCACCGAGCGCGAGGCGATCGAGCGGCGCAACGCGATCCAGCGCGAGGCGGAGTTCTTCGGCTCGATGGACGGCGCCGTCCGCTTCACCCAGCGCGACGCCGTCGCCTCGCTGCTGATCACGCTGATCAACATCGTGGCCGGGCTCGGCATCGGCGTGCTGCAGAAGAACATGACCGTCGGCCGCGCGGTCGAGACGTACTCGGTGCTGACGATCGGTGACGGTCTGGTCACCGCGATTCCCGCGCTGCTCGTGGCCGTCGCCGGCGGCATCATCACGACCCGCGCCGCGCAGCAGGGCGCCCTCGGCGACGTCGTCGTCGCGCAGCTGCTGCTCTCGCCGCGCCCGCTGCGCATCGCGGCGGCGACGCTGCTGCTGCTCGGTCTCGTGCCCGGGCTGCCGACGGTGGCGTTCCTCGTGCTCGCGGCCGGCGCGTTCGCCGCGTCGCGGGCGGCCGAGAAGCGCGAGCAGGCGGAAGCCGAGCCGGAAGAGGCGGCCGCGGAGCCGGAGGCCGGCGAGGATCTCGTCGAGCCGCTGCTGGCGGTCGATCCGCTGTGCGTCGAACTCGGCTACGACCTGCTCGAGACGGTGGGGGTCGAGCGTGCCGGCGGCATCCTGGACAAGATCCGCGCGCTGCGCGGACAGATCGCGGGCGACATGGGCTTCGTCGTCCCGCCGGTGCGGATCCGCGACAATCTCCAGCTTCCGCCCGACCGCTACCGGATCCTGCTGCGCGGCACGCCGATCGCCGACGGTCGCATCCCGCGCCAGCGGATGCTTGCGCTCGATGCCGGCGCGTCGCGTCCGATCGAAGGCGAGAAGACGCGCGACCCGGCGTTCGGGCTGCCTGCGCTGTGGATCGAGCCGGCGCGTGCCGACGAGGCTGCCGCCGCCGGCTACACCGTCGTCGATCCGCCGTCGGTGCTCTCGACCCACCTGATGGAGGTTATCCACCGCCATGCCGACGAGCTGCTCGGCCGCGACGACACGGCGCGGCTGATCGAGCAGCTCCAGAAGACGCACCCCAAGACCGTCGCCGAGCTGGTGCCCGAGCGGCTGACGGTCGGCGAGGTCCAGCGCGTGCTGCAGGGCCTGCTGCGCGAACGGATCCCGATCCGCGATCTGCCGGCGATCCTCGAGGCGATCACCGACGTCGCGGCGACGACCCGCGAGATCGACCAGCTCGTCGAGGCGGCGCGTCGTGCACTCGCGCGCACGATCGTCGCGCCGCTGATCGAGGGGGACGGCGAACTCAAGGCGGTCACGCTCGACCCGGCGACGGAACAGGAGCTGGTGCGGGCGCTCGTCCCGCGCCCCGGCGGCGAGGAACCGGCGGGCATCGACCCCGAGCGGGCGCGCGGCGTCGTCCAGCGTCTCGTCTCCGCCGTCTCCGGCGCCGGATCGCAGGCTGCGGTGCTGGTCGGTCCCGAACTGCGGCCGGTGCTCGCCGCACTGCTGCGCCCGCGCCTGAGCCACACGCCCGTGCTGTCGACGGCCGAGATCCCGCCCGAAGTCCGGTTGCGGGTGATCGCGACGGTGTCCTGAGATGCTGATTCATACGTTCCATGGCCGGACCGCCGCCGAAGCGCTCTCCCGGGCACGCGACCGGCTCGGCGAGGACGCCTGCGTGCTCGAGACGCGCCGCACGACGACCGGCATCGAGGTCCTCGTCGCCGCCGAGCGTCCGTCGCCGCCTGGCGCCGAGCCGCCCCGCGTCGAGGACCCGGTCCATGCGCTGTGGGCCGCACTGCACGAGCGGCTGCGCGCCGAGGGGTTCGCCGACGCGCTCGCCTCGCGGATCGCCGCGGCCGCTGCCGCGCGCGTCGCGGACGGCCGGGCCGAGGCGGCGGTGGCGCTCCGCGACGCCCTGGCCGTCTGGCTGCGTGTCGAGACCGCCGATCCCGGCCCGGGTGCCCTCGTGCTCGTCGGCGCGCCGGGCGTCGGCAAGACGACCACGATCGCCAAGATCGCCGCCCGCGAGGCGGCGCGACGCGGGGCGGGTGTCGTCCTCGCGTCGATGGACGACCAGCGCCTCGGCGGACTCGAGCAGCTCGAGGCGACGGCGCGCGTGCTCGGCGTGCCGTTCTTCCCGCTGCGTGACGAGCGCGATCTTGCCGCCGCCCGTCGGCGCGCCGGCCGGCGCGGGCTGCTGCTGGTCGATACGCCGGGCGTCTCGCGCGGCTGCTCCGCCGTGCTCGACCGGATCGACGCGCTGACGCGCGGGGTCGAGCGCCGGGAGGTCGAGCTGCTGCTGGCGGCAGATGCGGACCGGCACGCGATCACCGAAAGCGTCCGCCGGTTCGCGCGCCTCGCGCCGCGCTGCGCGGGACTGACCCGCCTTGACGAGGCGCCGCGCGGCGGCGGTCTGCTCAGCGTTCTCGTGCGGACCGGACTCGCCGTGCGCCATGTGTCGACCGGTCCGCTGATTCCCGACGATCTCGCGCGGGCGACGGCACGCGGACTCGCCGCCTGGGCCATCCCGCACGCGCCGCTTCCATCACGACCCGCGACGGCGCACGACGTCGCGACGAAGGAGCCTCGATGAACACCTCCGGTCGCAAGCCGCCCCGGGCCCGCCGCCCCTGCTTCTCGATCGCGCTCGCATCGGGCAAGGGCGGCGTCGGCAAGACGACGATCGCCGCCAACCTGGCGATGGCGCTGGCCGGGTTCGGGACACGCGTGACGCTGGTCGACGGCGACCTGAGCCTGGCCAACCTCGACGTGCTGCTCGGCGTGATTCCGGAGCGGACGATCGAGCACTGGTTCTTCGGGGACGCGACGCTCGACGAGATCGTCGTCGAGGGGCCGCGCGGCGTGCGCGTCGTTGCCGCGGGGTCGGGTCTGCAGGAGCTGACACAGCTGCCGGAAGCGGCGTTCGATCGCCTGTTCGACGCGCTGGCGTGCCTCGAGGATCCATCGGACGTGCTGATCTTCGACAACGCGGCCGGCATCGGGACCCAGGTCAGCGAGATCGCGGCGCGCTCGTCCCGCGCCCTGCTGGTGACCTGGCCCGAGCCGGCCGCGCTGGTCGATGCCTACGCGGCGCTCAAGGTCCTCGCCCGGCGGAAGCCGGAGCTGCCGGTCGGCCTGCTGGTCAACGGCGCACGCAGCGAGCAGGAGGCGCGCCGCGTGCACCACCGGCTGTCGACGGCGAGCGAGCGCTTCCTCGGACGCCGGCTGGGGCTCGACGGCTGGGTGCCGGACGACCGGGCCGTGCGCGAGGCGGCGATCGACCAGCGCCCGGTGCTGCTCGCCGAGCCGATGGCGCCGTCGAGCCGCCAGATCGAGCTGCTCGCGACGCACTTCCTGCATTACGTCGGGCGTCCGTGGGGCGCCGCGGTGGGGGAACGATGGTCAGAAGGGACCCGGACGGGAGAGATCGTCCATTGAGCGCGGCCGGCCAGACGGTTCTCGTCGATCCCGACGTGCGCTGGACGCCCGCCGCGCGCACGCCGGGCTCTCCCGAGCGTGACGCGCTGCTGCTCGCCCACGCGCCGCTGGTGAAGTTCCTTGCGCACCGGATCGCGCGTCGGCTTTCCGGCACGGTCGACCTCAACGACCTCGTCGGCGACGGGATGCTCGGGCTGATCGAGGCGGTCGACAGCTTCGATCCGAGGCGCAAGGTGCGGTTCAAGACCTACGCCGAGACCCGCATCCGCGGCGCGATTCTCGACGGAGTGCGCAGTCGCGACTGGGCGCCGCGCTCGGTGCGGCGCGCGGCGCGGATGCTCGACACGGCGATCGCGGCCGTGGAGGGCAGGACCGGCGAGGCGGCTGACGACGAAGCGATCGCCGAGGAACTGGGCATCAGCGTCGAGGAGCTGCAACGCGTCTACCTGCGCGCCCGCGCGAGCAGCATCAGCACCTCGTGGACCGACGACGAAGGCGGTGAGCCGGTCGATCACGGCGAGAGTCCGCTCGACTGCCTTGAGGCCGACGAGCGCCGGCGCCTGGTCAGCGAGGAGATAGCCGGCCTGCCCGAGCGCGAGAAGCTGGTGCTGAGC
The DNA here is from genome assembly GCA_003695625.1 of Acidobacteriota bacterium. Classification (GTDB taxonomy): domain Bacteria; phylum Acidobacteriota; class Polarisedimenticolia; order J045; family J045; genus J065. The sequence goes on from RFIB01000293.1 coordinate 11,369, forward strand.
CTGTACTACGAGCGGGGTCTCTCGCTGCGCGAGATCGGCGAGATCCTCGGCGTCACCGAATCGCGCGTGTGCCAGATCCACACCCGCGCCGTGGCGCGCCTGCGCGCGCGGATCGCGGCGCGCGTGTCCGTACCGGAGACGATCGCATGAGCCGACTGCTGACGTCGGAGGAGATGGACGCGCTGCTCAAGACCGAGGGCGAGGGTGGCGACGCGGCGGACGACGCCCGGGCGCCGGCCGTCGAGTTCAGCCTGCGCAACCCGGTCGTGCTCTCCGCCGAGCGGCTGGCCGCCGCGCAGAAGGCGTTCGAGCGCCTCGCTCCCGAGCTGGCGCGCGAGCTGACCGGGCTGCTGTGCAGCGAGGAGCCGGTCACGGTGCGCTTTGCGGGAATCGTCCAGCTCCCCGCAGCGAAGATCTTCGAGGGCGACAGTGCGCCGGACACGCTCGGTCTGATCGACGGTCCCGGCGAACAGCTCTGGGGCGGTCTCGCGCTGCATCCCAGCCTGGCGGCAGCGATCCTCGACCGTCTGCAGGGCGGGCGCGGCGAGGCCGGCGAGCGCGGGGCGCTCACGCCCGTCGAACGCGAACTGCTCGCCGTCAGCTTCGCGCGTCTCGTCGGAGCCGTCGCCCGGCAGCGGCCCGGCGACGGTCCGCGCGCGGCCGGTGTCGAGACCGAGCCCGCCGACGGGCGCCTGGCCGACTACGGTGGCGTGTTCGCAGCCGTCCAGTACCGGGTGACGACGCCGTTCGGCGAGGCGCTGCTGCGCGCGTTCGTCACCTCCGAGCTGATCGACTGGATCGTCGAGCCTCCGGAGCGCAAGGAGCGATCGCCGGAACCTTCCGTCGAGCTGGCCGCCGCGCTCACGCGCGTGCCGGTCCGGCTCGAGCTGTGCGTCGAGGGCGCCACCGCGCGCTACGGCGACCTGCGGCGTCTCGCGCCGGGCCAGGTGCTCCAGCTCGACGTCCGCGAGACCGACCTGCTGGCGCTGAAGGTCAACGGCGGGCCGCTGGCCCGCGGCCGCCTCCGCCAGGACGGTGCGGGCTCCGCACTCGCGATCGAGGAATTCGTCCGCCGGACCTCCGGGTCCGCTCACGCCGCCGACAGTGCGGCGAGGGGAGCCACGAGATGAGCAACGACCAGTCCGCCGTGACCGATCCGCCGCAGGCCGCCGCGGAAGGCTCCGCGCCGCCGCTGTCCGGTCTCGACGCGCTCGAGCTGCCCGTCGAGGTCCGGCTCGGCGAACACCGGGCGACGCTCGAGGACGTGCTGGCGCTGCGCGAGGGCGACGCCGTGCCGGTCGGCAACGCCGAGGGCGAGCAGGTGACGCTGTTCGTGCAGGGCCGTCCGTACGCGCGGGGCGACCTCGTCGTCGTCGAGGGACGGTTCGGCTTCCGGGTCCAGGAGCTGCTCGAGGGCAGCGGAGAGACGCCATGAACACCGCATTCATCGTGTTCCAGCTCGGCTTCAACATCATCGTGCTGACGGCGCTGATCGTTCTCGCGTGGCGCGGTCCGCGCCGGGCGCCGGCGCGCGCGGTCCGCACCATGCGCCGGCCGGGCGCGCCGAAGACGAAGACGGCGCCGCCCGCGCCGGCTCCGCCGTCGCCGGACCGCCCCGCCGATCTCGGGGCGCTCGTCGAGCGCGCCAACCGCGACGAACTGGCCGCCGAGGCGGCGCTGCGCGAGCGCCTGGCGCGGTTCCGGGCGCGGCAGGCGGCGTCATGACGCAGCGGCGCGGCACGTTCCGGTCGGCAGATCCTGCCGGGCCCCCCGGCAACAGTTGCCGCCCGCGCGGCCGTCGCGAGCAGCCGGGGACCGGTATCCGCAGGAACGGTCCTTGCACCGGCTCGCAGAGCCCGGACCGCGTTTCCGTGCCGGGCCGCCGGCTTTCCGGGGAGTGACACGCGATGTATCCGCACCTCTACACCGCCGCCTCCGGGCTGATCTCGTCGCGTCGCGAGCTGGAGATCGTGGCGGACAACCTGGCCAACGTGCGCACGCCCGGCTTCCGTCCGGCGCGGGCGATCTTCGCCGTTCGCGGCGGGCAGCCGGCCCCGGCCGCGGGGCCGCCGCCGATGACGACCGTACCGGTCGGCGTCCGCCTCGCCGACGTCTGGCACCCGGTGCGCACCCCGCCGCTGCGCGCGACCGGAAACCCGTTCGACATGGCGATCGACGGCCGCGGGTGGTTCCAGGTCCGCACCCCGTCCGGCATCCGCCTCACGCGCGCCGGGAACTTCACGCGCGGTGAGGGCAACCGGCTCGTCACGCCGGACGGGCATCCGGTGCTCGACCGTGCCGGCCGGCCGATCACGCTGCCGGACGGGACGCTCGAGGTCGCGGCGGACGGCACGCTGTCGGTCGACGGCCAGCCTGCCGGACAGCTCGCCGTCGTCGACATCCCCGAAGCGGCGCTCGTGCGCGAAGGCGGCACGCTGTGGCGCTCGACGGCGGGCACGCCGCGTCCGATCGATCCGGCCGGCGTGCGGATCCGCGCCGGGCACCTCGAGGAGTCCGGCGTCGAGGCGACCGAGGAACTGGTCGCGATGATCGAGGCCCAGCGGCTGTTCGAGATGAACCAGCGGCTGATCGACGTCACCGCCAACACCGTGGCCCGGCGAGCGCTCGAGCTTGCCGGCGTGAGGTAGACACGATGGAACGCTCGTTGTGGACCGCCGCGGCCGGCATGGCCGCCCAGCAGACGAATCTCGACGTGATCGCCAACAACCTGGCGAACGTCAACACGACCGGCTTCAAGCGCAGCCGTGCCGAGTTCCAGGACCTGCTGTACCAGACCGTCACGGCCCCCGGCACGTCGTCGACCGCGACGACGAACATCCCGGCCGGGATCCAGATCGGTCTCGGAGCGCGCACGGCGGCCGTCAAGCGGCTGTTCCAGCAGGGAGACTTCAAGCCGACGGACAATCCGCTCGATCTGGTCATCGAGGGCGACGGGTTCTTCCGCGTGCTGCGCCCCGACGGGACCGAGGCCTACACCCGCGACGGCGCGTTCTCGGTCGACGAGAACGGCAACGTCGTCAACAGCCTCGGCTACCAGCTCGATCCGCCGATCACGATCCCCGAGGACGCGAAGTCGATCACCGTCGGCCGCGACGGGACCGTCTCGGCGCGCCTCGCCGACGAGACGGTGACGCAGCTCGGCAGCATCGAGCTCGTCAGCTTCATCAATCCTGCCGGCCTGCAGAGCATCGGCGGCAACCTGTTCGTCTCGACGATCGCCAGCGGCGACGCCGTCAGCGGAACGCCGGGACAGGACGGACTCGGGGAGATCTCCCAGGGATTCCTCGAGACGTCCAACGTGAGCATCGTCACCGAACTCGTCGACATGATCTCGGCGCAGCGGGCCTACGAGCTGAACTCGCGCTCGATCCGCACCGCCGACGAGATGCTGCGTCAGCTCGCGCAGCTCGTGCAGTAGCCGGCGATGGCGCGCGCGCTCGCGGTGATGCTGCTGCTGGCCGGCGCGTTCGCGGCGCCGGCCGCGGACGCGACGGTCGTCGTGCGCCTGCCGGCCGAGCGCGACGTGCCCGCGGCGCGGCGGATCGTCCTCGGCGACGCCACGAAGATCGACGGTCCGCTGGCCGAGGAGCTCGCGTCGCTCGAACTCTGTCCGCCGCTCGATCCCGGCCGCGAGCGCGTGTTCGCGCGGACGCAGATCGCGCGGCTGGTCGGGCGCAGCTTCCCCGGTGTGGCGGTCGAATGGGCGGGGGCCGAGGCCGTGCGCCTCCGCGCGACCGGCGTGCCGCTCGACACGGAGCGGGTCGCCGGGCCCCTGCTGGCAGCGGTGCGCACCCACGTTCCGGAAGGTCGGCGCGTCGCGCTGCGCGACCTGGTCGTCCCGCGCGGCGTGCTCGTTCCGGAAGGGCAGGTCGAGGTGCGCTTCGACCGCGTCGCCGGACCTGCGACGGGAACGACCACGTTCCGGGCGACGCTCGTCGGCCCGCGGGGCTGGACGCGGACGATCCCTGTGCGCGCCCGGCTGGAGCTGTCGGGGCCGATGCTGGTCGCCACGCGCGATCTGCGGCCCGGCGAGACGGTCGCGGCAGGCGACGTGGTCGTGCGCGAGGGCGTGCTGCCCGCGCGCCGGCGCGTGTTCGCCGCGCCGGCCGAGGTCGTCGGCCTGCGGCTGCGCGCGTTCGTCCGCGCCGGACGGCCCGTGACCCGGCGCGACGTCGACCGGCCCGACGCCGTCGAGCCGGGCCAGCCGGTCGTCGCCCGGCTGCGCCGCGGATCGGTCGTGCTGACCCTCGACACCGTCGCCCGCAGTCGCGGCGACGTCGGCGACATCGTCCGGGTCCGAGGACTCGGCGGTCGCGGCCTGCTCGAGGCGCGGGTGCTCGCCCCGGGCCTGGTGGAGATCGTCGGATCGCGCAAGGAGAGCCGCAGATGAACCGCATGCTTCGCGTCGTGTTCCCGTCTCTCGCGCTGGTGGCGCTGCTCGCCGGCTGCGCGAGCGGTCGCCGCGCCGGGCCGACGATGCAGCCGCCCGAGCTGCCCGACCTCGAGCCGGCGATCCCCGCCGCTCCGGTCTCCGAGGGCTCGCTGTACCGCGACGGCGGTGCGGCCGATCTCGTCGGGGACTTCCGCGCCCGGCACGTCGGCGACGTCCTGACGATCCGGATCACCGAGTCGGCACTGGGGTCGAGTTCGGCGGACAACAAGCTCGATCGCAAGTCCGACAGCTCCTACAAGGCCCCGGTGATCCTCGGCTGGGAGAACAAGGTCGCCGGCAAGCTCGGTCCCGACTTCGACCCGACACTCGCGCTCGACACCGCGAGCGAGAGCAGCTTCGAGGGGACCGGCGAGACGACCCGGAAGGCGAGCCTGACCGCCACCGTCGCGGCAAGGGTGCTCGCCGTCGGCAGTCACGGGCAGCTGCTGATCGCCGGAACGAAGAAGATCTCGGTCAATCGCGAGCACCAGTACATCACGCTGGTCGGAATCGTCCGCGCCGAGGACGTGCTGGCCGACAACTCGATCCCCTCGTCGCGGATCGCCGAGCTGACGATCCACTTCGGCGGGACCGGTGACGTCGCCGACGCGACGCGCCAGCCGTGGTTCCAGCGCGTGATGTCGAAGATCTGGCCGTTCTGATCCGGAGGATGTCCATGAGACGCTGGAAAGCCGGCCTTGTCATCTCGTTGCTGCTGGTGCTGCTGCCGACGGCGCCGTTCGCCCAGGATGCGCCGCCGGTCGCGGACGGGACCGGGGCCCCGGCGGATGCGCCGGCGGCGGCCGAATCGACGCCGCCCGCCGGCGGCTACGAGCACGTTCCGGCCCCCGCGGACGGCAACGCGCTGGGCGCCGTCCCGCTGCGCGATCTGGTGCAGATTCACGGCGTGCGCGAGAACCAGCTCGTCGGCTACGGGATCGTCGTCGGTCTGAACGGCACCGGTGACGGCACCCAGGCGAAGTTCACGGTGCAGAGCATCGCCAACGCGCTGCGCCGGATGGGGGTCGTCGTCCCCGCGGCGTCGATCCGCGTGCGCAACGCGGCCGCGGTGATGGTGACCGCCAACCTGCCGGCGTTCGCCGGACCGGGGACGCGGCTCGATGTCAACGTCGCGTCGCTCGGCGACGCCAAGTCGCTGACCGGCGGAACGCTGCTGATGACCCCGATGCGCGGTCCCGACGGCGTGGTCTATGCCATCGCGCAGGGAGCGATCAGCCTCGGCGGCGGTTTCGCGGCGCAGGGTGGAGGGGCGAGCGTCGCCAAGAACCACCCGACGACCGGCACGATTCCCGGCGGCGCACTCGTCGAGCGCGCGCCCGAGATCTCGCTGGCGGGGCGCGAGAGCTTCCGGCTCGAGCTGCGGCGCCCCGACTTCGAGAACGCGTTCCGGATCGAGCGGGCTCTCGACGCGACGTTCGGTCCGGAACTCGCCTCGGCGCTCGATCCGGGGACCGTCGAACTCAAGGTGCCCGCGGCGCTGCGCGACCGCCCGATGGAGTTTCTCGCGGCGGCGCTCGACGTCGGCGTCGAGCCGACGGTCCCGGCCCGCGTCGTGCTCAACGAGCGCACCGGGACGGTCGTGATGGGCGGCGACGTCCGCCTGTCGGCGGCGACGATCTCCCACGGCAACCTGACCGTCGCGATCACGCGCACCGCCGACGTCAGCCAGCCGCTGCCGTTCTCGGAAGGCGGCCAGACCGTCGTCGTCCCGCGCGGCGAGGTCGAGACCGCCGAGGAGCCGACCAGCTCGCTGACGATCGAGAACGGCACCCGCGTGGCCGACCTCGTCCAGGCGCTCGGCCGGCTCGGGGTCACCACGCGGGACATGATCGCGATCCTCGAGGCGCTGCGCGCGGCGGGCTCGCTCCATGCGGCGCTGGTGGTGATCTGATGGACGGCGTCTCGGCCGTGCCGCCGGCGGCCGCCGGGCGCGAGGAGGCGCTGCGCGCCGCGCGCGGCCTCGAGGCCGTGCTGATCCGCCAGGTGCTCGCCGCGATGGAACGCGCCCAGCTCGAGCACGGCCTGTTCGGCCAGGGGCCGGGCACGGGGACGATGGCGACCACCTTCGAGCTGCTGGTCTCCGAGGCGCTCGCCGAGCGCGCCCCGCTCGGGCTGGCCGACCGGATCGTCGACCAGCTCGCCGGAGACGGGTCGCGCCGGAGGACGATCGAGGCGCTGGTCCGGGAGATTCCGGCCGGCGAGCTGGACGTCCCCGCGCGGCGAGGTGCGAACGCTTACGAAACGTTGCGGCACGCGGACTCAAGTTTCCCCGCGATCGGCCGAAAAGGCCGGTGGACACCCATGCACGGCCGGGCCTCGCCCGGCGGTGGAGGGGAGACGAAATGAAGATTCCAGGACCTGCCGATCTCCAGCTCCGACTGGCCGCGGCCGAGGCCGCGCGCCGGGCGGCGCGGTACGGTGCACCGGTCCCCGCGGGTGCCGCGGGGGAGGAGACGACCGGCCCGGACAGCGACAGCGTGCGCCTGTCCGAGCGGGCCCGTGAACTCGCGCGACTCGCCGAGGAGATCGGCCGGCTTCCCGACGTGCGTCGGGAGCTGGTCGACCGCTTCCGCGAGGAGATCGCCGAGGGGCGCTACGTCGTCGACACCCGGCGGATCGCGGACGAACTGCTCGGGGAGATCGACCTGGCGCGGCCTCGCGCCGGAGCGCCCTCCGCGCCATGACCCGTCCCGGGGCGGACGGAGCGGCCCGCGCCCTGAGGTCGATCCTCGGCGAGCAGGCGCGCGTGTTCGACGAGCTGGCGCGGATCGTCGCCGCGCAGCGCGAGGCCGTGCTCGGTCCGGACCCGGACGCCCTGGAGGAACTCGGAGCCCGCGGCCAGACGCTGGCGACGCGCCACGGCCTGCTCGAGCGCGAGCGCGCGCGCCTCGAGGCGGACGGCGAGATCGGGCCGGACGAGGCGGTCGAGGCGGCGCGGCAGCAGGCCGAGCGCTCCCTCGCGCGCCTGCTGCGCGAGACCGCGCTGCTGCGCGGCATCGTCTCCCGCATCGGCGAGGTCGTCCCGCTGCGCACCGCCGCCGTGCTCTCCGCTCTCGGGGAGGTCTATCTGCCCAGCGGACAGGTCCGCGACGACGAGGGGCGTCGCCGACGGCTCGACGTGGGGGTCTGAACCGTGAGCCTGTTCAATCCGTTCGGGATCGGACTCAGCGCGCTGCGCGCATTCCGGCTCGGACTCGACACGACCGGGTACAACATCGCCAACGCGACGACGCCCGGCTTCTCGCGCCGGCGGGTCTCGCTCAGCAGCCTCTACGACCCGAACGCCGGCGGCATGCTGCAGGCCGGCTTCGGCGTGCGCGCCGAGGTCAGCCGCGTGCACGATCCGTTCCTCGACTTCGCCGTGCGGCGCGAGATGACCCGACTCGGCGCCGACGACGCGCGGGCGCGGATGCTCGGGATTCTCGAGCCCGCGTTCGGCCCGGTCGATGCGGCGCCGCTCCAGCAGGCGCTGTCGCGCTTCTTCGACGCCGCGGACGGTCTGACCGCGAATCCCGAGAACCTCGCGTCGCGCACCGAGTTCACCGCGGCTGCCCGCGATCTCGCGCGCACGATCCGCGACACGGCCGGCCAGCTCGATGCGGCGCGCGAGGAGGTCGACGGGCGGATCGTCGAGACGGTCGACCGTGTCAACGGGCTGCTCGAAGGGATCGCCCGGCTCAACCGGCAGATCGCCGCCCAGGAGGCCGGCGGATCCGAGGCGGCCAACCTGCGCGACGAGCGTGGACGGCTGCTCGATGAACTCTCGCAGCTCGTTCCGGCGCGGGTCGTGATCGACGAGCAGGGAGTCGCCAACGTCTACCTGACCGACTCCGGCGATGCCCTCGTCACGGCCACCGGAGCGCGCCCGCTGCAGCTCGGCATCGACGGCTCCGGCATGCACCGCGTGCTCGCGCGCCGCGCCTCGAGCGGACTCGACGTGACCGACCTGCTGCGCGGGCAGGGCGAGCTCGGCGGGCTGATCGAGACGCGCGACGTGCATGTCGCCGCGTATCGCTCCGAACTCGACCGCTTCGCCTCGGCGCTGATCGGCGAGGTCAACGCGCGTCATGCCGCCGGATTCGACCTCGACGGCAACGCGGGGCTGCCGCTGTTCGAGCCCGACCCGCCGGGCGCGGATGCCGCCGGGACGATCTCGGTCAATGCCGCGATCCTCGCCGACCCGCGCCTGGTCGCCGCCGCGGGTGCCGCCGGCGCGCCGGGGGACAACCGCGCCGCCCTGGCCCTGTCCGAGCTGCGCGGACTCGACCTGGCCGGACTCGGCGGGACGTCGCTGACCGGGTTCGTCTCCGAGCTGATCGCCGACGTCGGTCGCGACGTCGAGACCGCCTCGACCGAGCGCGACGCCAGCGCCGCCGTGGTCCAGTCGTTCGAGGCGCGGCGGGCCGAGGCCAGCGGCGTGTCGCTCGACGAGGAGGCGGCGCAGCTCGTGCTCTGGCAGCGCAGCTACGAGGCCGCGGCGCGCTTCCTGCAGACCGTCGACGAGGTCACGCAGGTCGCGTTGCAGCTCGGGCGCTGACGGGAGGATGCCGCCATGCGCGTACCGGATGCGATGACCCAGCAGGCGCTGTTCGAGCTGATGGCGCGGGCCCGTGCCCGGCGCGACGACGCGCTGCTGCAGATGGCCTCCGGCCGGCGCGTCGTGAGTCCCTCGGACGATCCGCGCGCCGCGCGCGAGCTGCTCGCGCTGGCCGACGAGTCGGCCGCGGTGACCAGCCAGCTCCGCACGGCCGGTGTCGCCCGGCCGTGGCTCGAGCTGGCCGAGGACGTCGTCAGCACGATCGGCGAGCGGCTGACGCGTGCCAGCGTGCTCGCCGTCCAGGGCGCGTCGACGGCGCTGACCAGCGCCCAGCGCGCCAGCCTCGCCGACGAGATTGCGGGGATCCGTGCCGAGCTGATCGCGATGTCGGAGCGGCAGCTCGACGGGCGGTTCGTGTTCAGCGGTACGCGCACGGACACCGCGCCGTTCGACGCCGCGGGCGCCTACCAGGGCAACGCGGATGCCGTGGAGATCCGGCTCGACGGTCAGGCGGTCGCGCTGAATCTCCCCGGCAACGCCGTGTTCGGGGAGGTCGGCGTCGGCGGACCGCTCGACACGCTCGCGCGCCTCGAGGCGGCGCTGCGCGCCGACGACATCGCCGGGATCCAGGCCGCGGCGGGTGCGCTCGATGCGGATCTCGCGGCCAACTCGACGACACTGGCGCAGGTCGGGACGCGCCTGATCGAGATCGATCAGGCGACGACGCGGCTCGAGGATCGCAAGCTGCGTCTCGCGGCGCGCGCGGACGAGCTGGGCGCCGCCGATCTCGCCGAGGCGATCACCGCGGCCGAGCAGGGGGACGCCCACTACCAGGCGACCCTGGCGGCCACGTCTCGTCTGTTCGGTCCCACGCTGTTCGATTACCTGGGGTGACGTCAATGAGCACTGTCGAAGCGCCGGCCGCGACCGCAGGCCGAGAGCAGAGCGGATCGGAGGAGCGGACGCGGATTCTCGTCCGCGACGGCATTCCGGGATTCCCGGGGCTGCACGACTGGGAGCTGCTGGTCGATGCGGAGATCGATCCGCTGATGTGGTTCGCGGCCGCCGACGGCGGCGACACGCGGCTTCTCGTGCTCGATCCGCGCCACGTCGAGCCGTCGTACGCGCCGAAGTTCGGCCCGCCGGCACTCGAGGCCGTCGGCGCCGCACCGGACGATCCCCTCGTCGTGCTCGGAGTGGTCAACGTCGAGCCCGACGGCTCGGCGACGATCAACCTGCGCGCACCGCTGCTGATCTGCCCGCGCACGATGCGCGGCGCCCAGGTGATCCTCGACCGGTCGGACCTGTCGATGCGGCATCCGATCGAGGTCGGAGGCTGACGGAACACAAGCCGCCGGGCCGGGCCGCGTGTCCGCCCGAGGGGGACAGGGAGGTCCCGCGATGCTCGTACTCAGCCGCAAGCCCGGACAGGCGCTTCTCGTCGGCGGCGAGATCGTCGTCAAGGTCGTCGAGATCCGGGGTCAGCAGGTGCGGATCGGAATCGATGCGCCGGACAGCGTGGCGATCGTGCGCCAGGAGCTGCATGACCAGGTCGAGGATGCCAACCGGGCCGCGGCATCGCGCGGATCGAAGAACGCGTCGCGTCTCGCGAGCCGCATGCGCAGGGACGAGCGGAAGGAGAACCAGGAATGAAGGCGATGATGATGATCCCGGAGGCGTACGCCGCCCGGCTCGAGACGCTGCCGACGATGCCCGAGCCTGCCCAGCGCGTGCTGGCGATGCTCAAGGATCCGACGACCACGGCCCAGGACCTGCAGAACGTGATCGAGCATGACCAGTCGCTCGCCGCGTCGGTCCTGCGACTGGCCAACAGCTCGCTGTTCGCGCCACGCCAGCGCGTGGCCAACCTGTCGCTGGCGATCATGCGCATCGGGTTCTTCCGGTTGCGTTCGCTTGTTCTGACGACGGTCGTCTCGGGGCTGCGCTCGCTGGTGCCCGGCAAGGCGACCGCCCAGCGCAACCAGCTCTGGCAGCACTCCGTGCGCGCGGCACTGGCGGCGCGGACGCTCGCCGAGTGTCTCGGACTCGAGTGGAGCGAGGAAGCGTTCGTCTTCGGCCTGCTGCACGATTGCGGCCGGCAGGTGCTGCTGGCTCTCGAGACGGACGACTACATCGCGCTGATGTCGGAGTCGGAGAACGATCTGCCGCTGCCCGAGCGCGAGCGGATCATGCTCGGCGTGACCCACGAGGAGATCGGCGCGGCGCTGATGAAGCAGTGGAACATGCCGCGTGCGCTGATCGTCACCTGCGGCTCGCATCACGGCGACCAGCAGTTCGAGGGCCCGGACAGCGCCGTCGTCGCGCTGATCGCGCTGGCCGACCGGATCGTCTCGCCCGAGAACGGGGAGTCGATCGAGCCTGCGGCCGCGGCCCTGGGCATCGAGCCCGACCAGGTCGAGCCCCTCGTCGAAGCCGTCCAGCGCACGATCCACGAGCACGGCGACGACCTGATGGCCCTGTAGCGGCGGGGCTTGCCCCGCCGATGGTGCCCACGGACCATCTCTTGCGGCGCCGATCGGTGCGCTGCACGCGAACCCTGCCCGTACGCGAAGCGCGCTTGCGGCGCCGATCGGTGCGCTGCGCGCGAGAAGATGGAATCGTTGCGGTTGAAGAATCGGCGCCCCAAGGGGCGCCGCTACGGCTGCCGATGGTGCGAAGAACGCGAACCCGTCCGCACGACGTCGCCAAGATGGAATCGTCGCGGTTGAGGAATCGGCCGGGCAAGCCCGGCCGCTACCCCCGCCGATGGTGCGAAGAACGCGAACCCGTCCGCACGACGTCGCCAAGATGGAATCGTCGCGGTTGAGGAATCGGCCGGGCAA
>RFIB01000294.1 GCA_003695625.1 Acidobacteriota bacterium
ACGGTGCCGGGCACCGGACCCGGCGGCCGGGTGACCGCGGACGACGTGCGGCGGGCGGCGGCGGGCGGCGCCGGGGCCGCGCCGGCGGCCGCTGCGGCGCCCGCCGGAACCCCCGAACCGGTCGCCTCGGTCTCGGGCATTCCGTTCCTGGAGATCGAGCCGCTGCCGGACTTCGCGCAGCTCGGCCCGGTCGAGCGCGAGCCGATCCGCTCGATCCGGCGCAAGGTCGCGCGCAAGATGACCACGTCGATGATCCTCGTCCCGCACGTCGCGCTGTTCGAGGACTGCGACGTCACCGAGCTCGAGCGCTTCCGGCGCGAGGAGCGCACGCGCCGCGAGGGACATCCCGGGGCGCGGCTCTCGCTGCTGCCGTTCGTGGTCAAGGCGGTGACCCGCTGCCTGGCCGAGTTCCCGATGTTCAATGCCAGCCTCGACCCGGCGCGCGGCGAGATCGTCTACAAGAAGTACTACAACGTCGGATTCGCCGCGGACACGCCCAAGGGGCTGATCGTTCCGGTCGTGCGCGGCACCGATCGCCGCAGCGTGCTGGACATCTCGGCCGAGATCATCCGGCTCGCCGAGGCGGCGCGCGACGGACGGATCGACGTCGCCGACCTGCAGGGCGGGACGTTCACGATCACGAACATCGGTCCGCTCGGCGGCAAGGGGCTGATTCCGACCATCAACTACCCCGAAGTCGCGATCCTCGGCATGGGCCGCGCGAGCCAGCAGCCGGTCGTGCGCGACGGCGAGATCGTCGTGCGGACGATCCTGCCGCTGACGCTGACGTTCGACCACCGCGTCGCCGACGGCGCCGACGCGGCCCGGTTCATGGCCCGTCTCGTCGGCCTGCTCTCGCGGCCGCTGTCGTGGCTGGTGGAGGTCTGACCCGATGGTGATGGGATCGCTGAGCCAGGAGACCGACGTCCTCGTCATCGGGGCCGGGCCCGGCGGCTACGTCGCCGCGCTGCGCGCCGCGGATCTCGGACGCGAGGTGATCGTCGTCGAGGAACGCGACCAGCTCGGCGGCGTGTGCCTGATCGAGGGCTGCATTCCGTCCAAGGCGCTGATCCACTCCGTCGAGGTCGGCCGTGCCGCCGCCGAGGGCAAGCGTCTCGGCGTGGTCGCGAAGGACGTCGGCTACGATCTCGACGCGCTGCGCCGCCACAAGCAGCAGACGGTCCGCACGCTGACGACCGGGGTGCGCAGCCTGCTCGACAACCGCAACGTCGAGGTTGTCCGCGGGCGGGCCCGGTTCACCGGCCCGAACGAGGTCCGGCTCGAGGGCGCCGACGTGGCGAGCATCCGGTTCCGGCACGCGATCGTCGCCACCGGCTCGCGCGTCGCGAGCCTGCCGTTCGGCGACGACCTCGACCTGTGGACATCGACGTCGGCGCTCGAGGTCCCCGAGGTCCCGAAGAGCCTGCTGGTGATCGGCGGCGGCTACATCGGTCTCGAGCTCGGCTTCGTCTACGCCGGTCTCGGTTCGAAGGTCACCGTGGTCGAGATGCTGCCCCAGCTGCTGACCGGAGCGGACCCCGATCTGGCCGCGGTGGTCGCCAAGCGGGCGAAGAAGCGCTTCGAGGACATCCTGCTCGAGGCGAAGGTCACGCGGATCGCGAAGACGAAGACCGGCTTCTCGGCGACGATCGAGCAGGCGGGCGAGACGAGCCGCAGGACGTTCTCGCGCGTGCTCGTCGCGGTCGGCCGCAAGCCGAACACGGACGACCTGGGACTCGACGCAGCCGGCGTGACGGTCGACGAGCGGGGCCTGATCCCCGTGGACGAGGGCTGCCGCACCTCCGTGCCGCACATCTTCGCCATCGGCGACGTCACGCCGGGCCCGATGCTCGCCCACCGTGCGAGCCGCCAGGCGAAGGTCGCCGCCGAGGTGATCGCAGGGCATCCCGCGGCATTCGACAACGTCGCCGTGCCGGCGGTCGTGTTCACCGAGCCGGAACTGGCGTGGGTCGGCCTGACCGAACAGGAGGCGCGCGAGGACGGACGCCCGGTCACCGTCGGGAAGTTCCCGCTCTCGGCACTCGGTCGCGCCCGCGCGATGGCGGCGGCCGAGGGGCTGGTCAAGGTGATCGCCGAGCCGGAGACCGGCCTGCTGCTCGGCGTCGGCATTGTCGGACCGCACGCGTCGGACCTGATCGCCGAGGGCGCGCTGGCGCTCGAGATGGGGGCGACACTCGAGGATCTGGCGGTGACGATCCATCCGCATCCGACGCTCTCCGAGGCGCTGATGGAGGCCGCCGAGGTCGCCCTCGGATCGGTCGTGCACCTGGCGCGCCGGCACGGCTGATCCGGGAGGTCCCGGTGACGCCGGAGATCGGCCGCTGGGAGCACGACGACGCACAGCTCGCCGCCGTCCGCCGGGGCGGCGGCCCGTCGGTGCGCGTCTACCGCGTGGACGGGCCGGTGGTCGTGCTCGGCAGCGGAAGCGACCCGGCAGTCGAGGTCCGGTCCGGGATCTGCCTCGCCGACGGCGTGCCGATCGTCCGCCGCCGCGGCGGCGGATGCGCGGTCGTGCTCGACCCGGGCAACGTCGTCGTCTCGATCGCGCTCCCGGTGGCGGGACTGGGCGGGATCCACAGCCACTTCCGCTGGATCTCGGCGTGGATCGCGGCGGAGCTCGAGGAGCTGGGAATCCGCGGCGTGCGCCGCGAGGGGGTCTCGGACCTGGCTCTCGACGGGCGCAAGATCGGCGGCTCGTGCATCCACCGCGCGAAGGACCTGCTGCACTACGGACTGACGCTGCTCGCCGACGCCGACGTCGCGCTGATCGAGCGCTATCTGCCGCACCCGCCGCGCGAACCCGACTATCGTGCCGGCCGGCCGCACCGCGCGTTCGTGCGCCCGCTCGCCGAGCACCCCGGGGGCTGGACCGCGATCCGGCTCGAGGAAGACCTCCGCGCGAGACTGACTCCGGCGCGGCTGCTGGCCTTCCCGCGTCCCCCGGACCGCATGCCGCCCCGCGGCAAGGGGGGACTGTCACCTGCCCCCCGACCGTGACAAACTGGAAGGCGACGGGAGGTCAGGGAGGTTCGCGATGCCCGGAACGGTCGCTTCGATTCTCGAGAACAAGGGCCACGCGGTGCACCGCATCGGGCCGGACGAGACCGTGTTCGACGCGATCGGCAAGATGGTCAGGAACAACGTCGGCTCGCTGCTGGTCATGGACGGGGACCGCATCGTCGGGATCCTGACCGAGCGGGACTACCTGCGTCGCGTCGCGCTCGAGGGACGCTCGTCGCGCACGACCCCGGTCCGCGAGATCATGACGCTCGACGTCGTGTACGTCGGTCCGCAGCACACGATCGAGGACTGCATGGCGATCATGACCGCGCGGCGCATCCGCCACCTGCCCGTGATCGACGAGGGCCGCCTGGTCGGCCTCGTCTCGCAGGGCGACCTGGTCAAGCGGCTCGCCGCGGACCGGCAGGTCGAGATCGACACGCTGCGCGACTACATCGCGGGCAGCTATCCGGGCTGACGGGCGCGGGTCCGCCCCCGCTTGGCCGGAGCAGCGAGTCCGGCTATCCTGTTTGTAAGCTCGCCAACGCAGAACGTTCCGGCCGTCGCGCGCCGCCCGGCGCGCCCCGACCGCTGATCGGCTCCCCGCCCCCGATCCGGCCCCGGACCGCGCGAGTCGAGAGGAGGACCGATGCCGAGCCTCAAGGAGGTGCTCGCCGGCAAGATTCCGCCACTCCGCGAGGAGATCCGGCAGATCATCCGCGAGCACGGCGACTTCAAGATCTCCGATGTCACCGTGGCCCAGGCCTACGGCGGCATGCGCGGCGTCAAGTGCATGGTCACCGAGACGTCGGCCCTCGACCCCAACGAGGGCATCCGCTTCCGCGGCCACACGATCCCCGAGCTGCGCGGCACGCTGCCCAAGGCGGAAGGCGGCGAGGAGCCGCTGCCCGAAGGACTGTTCTGGCTGCTCGTCACCGGCGACCTGCCGGGCGAGGACGAGGTCCGTCAGGTCAGCGCCGACTGGCGGGCGCGCGAAGGGCTGCCCGAGGACTGCACGCGCACCCTCGACGCGCTTCCGGTCGACACGCACCCGATGACCCAGTTCTCGATCGGCGTGATGGCGCTGCAGCGCGGCTCGATCTTCGCGCGCAAGTACCGCGAGGGCGTCGCCAAGACCGATCTGTGGCAGTACGCGTTCGAGGACGCGAACAACCTGATCGCCAACCTGCCGCTGCTGGCCGCCTACATCTACCGGCGCACCTACCACGGCGGCGACCACGTGCCGCCGGCACCCAGCACGCTCGACTGGGCCGGCAATCTGGCGCACATGCTCGGCTTCGACGACCCGGAATTCAAGGAGCTGATGCGGCTGTACCTGTTCCTGCACGCCGATCACGAGGGCGGCAACGTCTCGGCGCACACGATCCACCTGGTCGGCTCGGCCCTGTCCGACCCGTACCTGTCGTTTGCGGCCGGCATGAACGGCCTCGCCGGGCCGCTGCACGGTCTGGCCAACCAGGAGGTGCTGCGCTGGATCTCCACCATGCGCGAGGAGATCGGCGCCGAGGTGCCGACGAAGGAACAGATCGAGAAGTACGTCTGGGACACGCTGAACAGCGGCCGCGTCGTGCCCGGATTCGGTCACGCCGTGCTGCGCAAGACCGACCCGCGCTACATGGCGCAGCGCGAGTTCGCCCTCAAGCACCTGCCGGACGATCCGCTGTTCAAGGTCGTCAGCACGCTCTACGCCGTCGTGCCGCGCATCCTCCAGGAGCAGGGCAAGGCCAAGAACCCGTGGCCCAACGTCGACGCCCACTCCGGCTGCCTGCTGACGCACTACGGCCTGACCGAGTACGACTTCTACACCGTGCTGTTCGGCGTCTCGCGCGCCCTCGGCACGCTCGCCTCGCTGACCTGGGACCGCGCCCTCGGCCTGCCGCTCGAACGACCGAAGAGCGTCACCACCGAGTGGATCAAGGCCCAGATCGCGGCGGCCGGCGACTGATCGCTTCCGGCGCGGGCGGCGCCCCGCAAGGCGCCGCCCGCGCCGTTCTCCTGTCCGACGTCACGACACCGGCAGCGGCA
>RFIB01000295.1 GCA_003695625.1 Acidobacteriota bacterium
CAGGAGGCGCACTTCTACCTGGTCAACGCGCTGCTCAACCTCGGGCGCGTGGAGGAGGCCCGGCGCGCCGCGGGCGAAGCGGTCGCGCGCTGGAAGGCCGGCCGGCTGACCGTCGCGCAGGACCGGCCCGACGCGTGGTTCCGGCTGGGCAAGCGGTTCCGCGATGCGGGCGACGACAAGGGGGCGCTCGAACCGTTCCGGCGCGCGCTCGACGCCGAGGTGGCGCACCCCGGCACGCTGCGCGACGCCTACCTCGAGCGGATCGCCGACGGTGCGCGTGCGGCGGGCGACACGGCTCTCGCGCGACGGGCGCAGGCGCTGCTCGACGCGCGCCGTCCCGGCGACCCCGAGAACCTGCTCCGCGCCGCGCGCACGGCTCTCGCCGAGGGTCGGCTCGACGAGGCGCGCGCCGCGTTCAACGCGCTCCGGCGGCGGCGCGGCGACCTCGGCATGGCCGCCCAGTACGCGGCGATGGTGATCGACCGGATCGAGGAGGTGCGCAAGGCGGACCTCGAGCCGGCGACGAGCCTGGCCGACGGCACGCCGCTCGCCGAGGTCGACGACCTGGCCGGCGCGCTGCGCGAGACCGCGGCGCGCGCATTCGCCGCGCTCGACGGCGAGGCGGTCGAGAAGCCGCGCAAGAAGGCGAAGGGCGTGCGCCTCGTGCCGTCTGCACAGGCCCGGCGCGAGCTGCTGCTGGTCGAGGCCGAGTTCGCGGGCCTGCTGCGCGAGGCGGTCGTCCGCGGCGCGCCGCTGCGCGAGTGGGCCGTCCAGGGCGGCTACGCGCCGCTGATCCACCACCGCTGGACCAAGCTGTTCGCCCAGCGCGCCGAGAAGCGGCGCGCGGCAAAGGCCGCGCCGGCCGCCGGAGCGGCGGACGAGTGAGCGCACCGCCCCCGCCGGCCCCCCGGCCGCGTCCGGGTCTGCCCCGGTCGCTGCCTTCCCGGCTGACGCCGATGTTCCGGCAGTGGCTCGAGGCCAAGCGGCAGCACCCGGAGGCGCTGCTGCTGTTCCGGATGGGCGACTTCTACGAGCTGTTCTTCGACGATGCGAAGATCGCCGCGCCGATCCTCGAGATCGCGCTGACCCGGCGCGGCAAGGGGACGGAGACCGAGGCACCGATGTGCGGCGTGCCGCACCACGCGGTCGACCAGTACGTCGCCCGGCTCGTCGAGCGCGGCCTGAAGGTCGCCATCTGCGAGCAGATGGAGGACCCCCGCAAGACGAAGAAGATGGTCCGGCGCGAGGTCGTGCGGGTGGTCAGCCCCGGCACCGTCGTCGATCCGCGCTCGCTCGACCCGACCGCGGCGAACTGGCTCGCGGCGGTCCACGAGACCGCCGACGGACGTACCGGGATCGCGCTCGTCGATCTTTCGACCGGATCGATCGTGCTGAGCGAGGCGGACGACGCGCAGGGACTCGAGGACGTGCTGGCCCGCTACGAGGTGCGCGAGGTGCTCGCGGCGGAGCGCGCGGCCGACCGCGTCGGCGCGCACCTGCCCGAGATCGGCGGTCGCCAGCCGGCGCTCACGCCCCTCGACGACGACCTGTTCCACGCCGGTCTCGCCCGCGAGCGGGTGCTCGACGGACTGGGCGTGGCGACGCTCTCCGGCTTCGGCTGTCCCGACGACCACCCGGCGCTTCCCGCGGCCGCCGCCGCGCTGACCCATCTCGCGGACACGCAGCGCGTGCGGCCGGCGCACCTCGACCGGCTGCGGGTCGAGCAGCCCGGACGCGTGGTCACGCTCGACCGCACGACGCGCCGCAACCTCGAACTGGTCGCCAACCTGCGCGACGGGACGCGCCGCGCGACGCTGCTCGAGGTGCTCGACCGCACGCGGACGCCGATGGGCGCCCGCCTGCTGCGCGGCTGGGTTCTCGAGCCGCTGCGGGACACGGCCGAGATCCGCGCGCGCCAGGACGTGATCGACGACCTGGTGCAGCGCGCCGACCTGCGCGCGCAGGTGCGCGAGGCGCTGTCCGGCATCCGTGACGTCGAGCGGATCGTCGGCCGCGCCGCGCTGGGCCTCGTCACGCCGGCCGAGCTGGCGACGCTGCGCGCCTCGCTCGAGCGGCTTCCCGCGCTGCGCGCCGCGCTCGTCGACCTCGCCTCGCCGCGGTCGCGGGAGCTGGCGGAGGCGGTCGACACCCTCGACGAGCTGGTGGCGACGCTGCGGGCGGCACTGGCCGACGAGCCGGGGTCCGCCGTCGGCGAGGGGCGGGTGATCCGCGAGGGCTGGGACGAGGCGCTCGACGAGGCGCGGCGGCTGGCGCGCGGCGGGCGCGGGCTGATCGCCGAGATCGAGGCGCGCGAGCGCGCGCGGACCGGCATCGGCTCGCTCAAGGTCCGCTACAACCGCGTCTTCGGCTACTTCATCGAGGTCAGCAAGGCGAACCTGGCCCGGGTGCCGGACGACTACGAGCGGCGCCAGACGCTCGCCTCGGCCGAGCGGTACGTCACGCCCGAGCTGCGCGAGCTGGAGACGCGCATCCTGTCCGCGGAGGACCGGCTCGCCGAGCGGGAACGCGCGCTGTTCGACGATCTCGTCGCGCAGGTCGGCGCTCACGCCTCGCGCGTCAAGTCGACGGCGGCGGCCGTCGCGCAGGTGGACGCGCTCGCCGGACTCGCCGAGCGCGCCGCGGTCGACGGCTGGACGCGGCCGCTGGTCGACGAGGAGGACCGGATCGAGATCGAGGACGGGCGCCACCCGGTGGTCGAGAGCCTGCTGCCCGCGGGCGCGTTCGTGCCCAACGACTGCCGGCTCGATCCGCAGCGCCGCCTGCTGATCGTCACCGGGCCGAACATGGGCGGGAAGAGCACGTACCTGCGTCAGGTGGCGCTGATCACGATCCTCGCGCAGATCGGCGCGTTCGTGCCGGCGCGCGCGGCGCGCATCGGGCTGGTCGATCGCGTGTTCTGCCGCGTCGGCGCGTCGGACAACCTCGCCGGCGGCGAGTCGACGTTCATGGTCGAGATGACCGAGACGGCGAACATCCTGCACAACGCGACGCCGCGCAGCCTGGTGATCCTCGACGAGATCGGCCGCGGCACCGCGACGTGGGACGGGATGGCGCTCGCCTGGTCGGTCGTCGAGCACCTGCACGACGATCCGCGGCTGTCGCCCAAGGCGCTGTTCGCGACGCACTACCACGAGCTGACCGAACTGGCCGCCGAGCTGCCGCGCCTGGCGAACGTGCACATCGCGGTGCGCGAGTACGGCCAGGACGTCGTGTTCCTGCACCGCGTCGAGCCGGGTCCGTCAGACCGCTCGTACGGGATCCACGTCGCACGCCTGGCGGGGCTTCCCGACCGCGTGGTCGAGCGCGCGCGGGAGATCCTCGACGACCTCGTGCGGCGGGGCGCGCACGCGGTGCACGTCGAGGCCGGCGCCGGCCGCTCGCCGCAGCTCCCGCTGTTCGGCGGAACGCCGGCGCCGGAAGGCCCCCGCGAGGACCCCGTGGCCCGCGAGCTGCGCGCGCGGCTCGAATCGATCGACCCCGACGAGCTGTCTCCGCGCGAGGCGCACCGGCTGCTCTGCGAACTGGTCGACAGGCTGCGCCGGCGACCGGAAACCGACTCCTAGCGATCCGCCGCGCGTCTCCGGGGATACAATCGCCGGACCACGGAGGCTCGGTCCTTGGCGACCGTCGGCGAGACGCTCAAGGCCTGCAGGGAACGTCGTGGCCTCGGCCTCGAGCGGGTCGCCTCCGAGACGCGCATCCGGCGCGAGTTCCTCGAGGCGCTCGAGGAGGGCCGGCTCGAGGACC
Organism: Acidobacteriota bacterium; assembly: GCA_003695625.1. GTDB lineage: Bacteria > Acidobacteriota > Polarisedimenticolia > J045 > J045 > J065. The sequence goes on from RFIB01000295.1 coordinate 3,769, forward strand.
TTCCGGGCTCGACCTACGTGCGCGGCTTCATCCGCACCTACGCGAGCCTGCTCGACCTCGACCCCGCACCGCTGCTCGAGCAGTACGCCCGCGAGGAGGAGCAGGCGATCGCCGCCGGGCGGATCACCCCGCCGCCGGACCTCGTCGAGGATCTGCGCACGAGGATCGCGGAGCGGGGCCGGGCCGGGCTGTCCCGGCGCCGGGCGATCGGAGCGCTGACCGCGGCGCTGGTGCTCGTCGCGTGCGCGGCGCTGGCCTGGCTGGCGCTGACCCGGCCGTGGACGCTGCGCGCCCCCGGCACGCGCGCCGCGTCGCGGCCGGCGGACGCGGTCGCTCCCGCCCCGCCGACGCCGTCCGCGTCTCCGCGGGCGGGCCGCAAGCCGCCCGCGGGCGACGCCGGGGCCGGGACGCGGCGGCCCGACGTCGCGCCGGCGACAGGCCGTCGCGAGCCTGCGGCAGAGCCCGAGCCCGAGCCCGAGGCTGCCCCGCCCCGCACCGCGGCCGGAACGGGCGCGGCCGAGCCGGTGGCGCCCCCCGGGCAGGGACTGCGCGTCGCGGACTCCGGCGTCGGGCGGGCGGTCGTCAACCGCACGCTCGCCGACCGGACCGAGCGCTTCGCCGAGGGGGAGACCGTCTGGTTCTGGACGCGGGTCGTCGGGGGACGCAAGGGCGACAGCATCCGGCACGTGTGGCTGCACGACGGCCGGCTCGTCGGCGTGGCCACGCTGCCGGTCGGCGGCCCCCACTGGCGGACCTGGAGCCGGCGCACCCTGGAACCGCCGGCGACGGGACGCTGGACCGTGCGCGCGGTGGCTCCGGACGGGCGGATCCTCGCCGAGCACGTCTTCGTCTGCGAGTGAGCGGGACGCGGCATCGTCCGGACCGCGGCGACGGCCTCCTCAGCAGGTGTCGCCGGAGACCGCGCGCACGGCGTCCTCCCGGTCCGGATGCAGGTCCACCAGCCGGTCGAGCCGCGTCAGCTCGATCAGGTCCTGAACCCTGCCGCGCGCGCCGGCGAGCGCGAATCTCCGGCCGGCCTCCTGCACGAGCCGGCGGCACGCGACGATCTCGCCGAGCGCGGCCGAATCGAGCCAGGTGGCCTCATCGAGGTCGATCACGACGTGCCGCGGCTCGTCGGCCGCGAGCATCTCGACGGTCGAGCGCAGCTCGTCGACGCCCTCGCCGATGGTCAGCCGTCCCGACACGCGCACGACCGCCACGTCACCGACCGACGCGACGCTGAGCATCAGCCAGCCTCGCCGGCCGAGGCGCCGTCCACCGGCTGCGGCCGGGCCCGGACGAGCGTCACCTGCATGCCCTGCGCGCGGCGCTCGATCCGCACTTCGTCGACGAGGCTGCGGATCAGCAGCAGGCCGCGTCCGGACGTGCGCAGCAGGTTCTCCGGTGCGGTCGGATCGGGTGTCGCCTCGGGGTCGAAGCCGGGGCCGCGATCGAGCACGCGGATCTCGAGCGCGTCGACGCGGACGACGAACTCGACGCGCACCGGCAGGCTCGCGTCGAACGCGTGCGCGTGCTTCATCGCGTTGATCGCGCCCTCGCGGACCGCGAGGCCGAGATCGAGGCACCCGTCGTCGTCGAACCCGGCGAGCGCGGCGATCTTCTCCGCGGCTTCCTGGAGCCAGTCGAGGTGGACCAGCCTGCTCGGGACCTCGATGACGATCATCTCGGGCCGTTCCATCCCGCCGATCCTAGCAGACCCGCGGAGTGGGGCCGGCCCCCGGGTGCCGCCGCGCTCACGAGCCGAACAGCACCGACGTCAGCGCCTGCTCGGGCCGGAACAGCACACGTCCCTCGAGGCGGGCGAGCACCGTCGGGCCGCGGCTGACGAGCACGACCGGCACCGCGCCGATCTCGTACTGGCGCGCCAGCGGGTCCTCGTCGAACTTGCGCGGCAGACCGTGGAACCGGAACGCGATCCGGCTGCCGTCGAGCCGCTCGGCCAGCTTGATGATGCGCGGGACGATCTTCTCGCAGTGCGGGCACCAGCTGCCGAAGAACACGTCGACGACGACCGGCTGCTCGACGCGGGCGAGCAGGCGCAGCTCGCCTGCCCCCGGCTCGTAGGCGGCGGCGCCGCGGCGGTACTCGGGAAGCGCGGCGAGCAGCGTCCGCGGCTCGAGATCGCCGGTCAGCGGCTCGGCGGGCTCGACGACGACCCTGCCGCGCTCCGTCTCGAAGACGAGGTGGATCCCCTCGATCGTGATCGGCACCTCGGTCCCGTCGCTGCCCGCTCCGACGCGGACCGCGTCGGGATCGTCCGCGACGGGCGCGACGGACGCGGGATCGAGGCGGCGGGCCACCTTCTCGCCGGCGACGACGAGCCACGGCGCGCCGAGACGGGGCGCGTCGATCAGCAGGCGCGGCACACCCTCGGACTGATAGATCCTCGCGTCGGGGTCGATCGCCTCCCCGACGCGGACCTGGAAGTGGCCGGTGCGCAGCAGCACCAGCGCGTCGCCCTCCGCGGACGCCGCGAGCGCGGCGCCGCAGACGCAGGCCAGCCCGACGGCGAGCGCCGGGACGGATCGTCTCGTCCGCGCGGTCACGGAATCCTCCCTTCGGCGAGCGCGGCCAGCTCGTCGCCGTCCGGCAGGCCGTTCCAGACGCGCACCACGCGGCCGTCGCGGACGACGAACGCGCGCGGCAGGGACCGGTACAGCGGCTTGATCATGCTCCACGGCACCGAGTGCACCGGGAACGCCGGGCCCGCGGTCCAGAGAAACTCGCCTTCCAGTTCCGGGTTCTCCTCGGCGAGCGCGACCACGCCGGTCTCGCCCGGCACGAGCGCAAGACGCTCGTTGATCACCGGGACTGCGGCGCGGGTCGCCTCGTCGGCGCGGTCGATCAGCAGCACGAGCCACGTGCCCTCGAACGCCTCGGGCACGGCGTCGGCGATCGGCAGCGCGTCGAGCGGCACGCCCTCGCGCAGCAGCGTCACGCCGGGCCAGCCGTCGATCGGCAGATGCGGCGCGGCGAGCGCGAAGACGAGCGCGGCGAGCGCGACCGCCGCCGCGAGCATCCCGCGGAGCCGGGCCCGCGCGACCGGACCGCGACCGAGCCACGAGGCGAGCGCCAGCGCGAACAGGACCGCGTTGGTGATCACGTGCTGCACCGGGCTCTGGGGGACGACGTTGCCGAAGCAGCCGCACGAGGCGGCGTCCTCGGGCGGAAACGCGAGCTGCCAGGCGGCGAGCCCGAGGAAGAACGCCATCAGCGCCGTGGCGACGCCGAGAACAGGTCGCTGCCGCAGGCCGAGGATCAGCGCCGCCGCCAGGGCCGCCTCGAGCACGATCACCGCCAGGGCCGCGGGGTGCGCCAGCGCGTCGGGCAGCAGGCCCTGCCGGACGATCTCCTCCGCAAAGCCGCGGGGATCGACCGCCTTGGCCCACGACGAGAGCGCGAACGCGAGGCCGAGCAGCAGACCCGCGACCCGGCCCGCCCGGCGGGCGAGCGCGCCGGCGTTCCGGGTCGGCGTGGCGGTCATCGGCGGTACGGCCGCGGCGTTGCCCATCGGTCCGGCGCCTCCTCGGCGCGCCGTCGCGGCGCGGCGTTTCCGGAGAATAGGGCCTCTGCCCGGGGGTCGCCAGATCGGCCGGCCTTGCGATCAGGACGAGCGGCGGCGGCGCGGCACGAGCCGGAACAGCCGCTCGTCCTTGCGCTCGCGACCGCGGATCTTCGCGCTCGGCTCGCAGCGCAGGACCGCGCGGATGTCGGCGATCACCTCCGGACGGTACAGGTAGCCCCAGTGGTCGAACAGCCGCTCGCGCGTCGACGACGTGCGCGCGGCGACGATCGCCTCGGCGGTCGGAGCGAACGCGTCGCGCGGCGGCCGGCCCGCGGGCAGTCGCAGGTCCGACGCGTCGACCACGAGCGTCCGCGGCGGCAGCCGCCGCAGGTCGCGCGGGCCGTGGCGGCCGAGGCGCTTTTCGCGGTTCTTGAACGTCTCCGAGATGCGCAGCGCGTCGTCGCTGTCGTGGTTGTAGACGTGGACGCGATCGCAGACGTCCGGCAGCCCGTGCAGCGGCCGGCCCGGATCGAGCGCGGTCCAGTCGACGTCGGCGCTCAGCAGCAGCGCCTCGCCGAGGAACGGCCCGCGGGCGTCCTCGGCGCGCCGGATCGCCTCGAACAGCGCCTCGAGCACCTGGTTGCCCATCGAGTGCGCGGCGAGGTGGATCTGCCGCCCGCAGTGCGGCGGCGCTCCGCCCGGCCGGGGCTCGAAGAAGTCGCGGTGGAACTGGGCGAGCTTGGCCATCAGCCGGCCGAGAAGCTGGCCGGACTCGCGTGCGGTCCGCTGGTCCGACGGATAGCGCAGCAGGCTGCCGTACGACGGCCAGGAGAACATCACGATCACCGAGACGGGACTCGACGCCGGCGTGACGTACAGCTCGTGCAGACGCTGCAGCAGGCGCAGCGAGGCCGGCCAGTCGGTGTTGAAGCCGTGAATGAAGAACAGCGCGTCGCCCTTGCCCTCGGGGGCCCGGGACATGCGCTGGTACAGCTCGAGGAACAGGCAGCGCGTGCCCGGGTGGCGATCCGGGTCGTCGCCGGGATCGAGCCCCTCGTAGGACTCGACGAACGCGTCGGGAACCAGCGAGACCCGGGCGGTGAACGCGTCGTCGTCCGCGGCCCGGCCCGGCGGACGCGCGAACGGCGCGAAGCGCGCGACGCGAAACACGGGCAGCGCGCGGTGCGCGCGGTCGTCGACGTATTCGACGAGGCGGCCGCCTCGCCGGCGGCGCGCGGTCGAGCGGTTGGTGACGACGAAGTGCCGGGTTGCGTCCTGGGCCATCACGGGCCTCCGCGATCCGTCCGC
>RFIB01000043.1 GCA_003695625.1 Acidobacteriota bacterium
GCCCCGCCGGTCTCCGGACCGGACTCGGCCTGGGCCGGCTCGGCCGCCGGCGCGTCGGCCGGCGCGTCGGGGGCGCGGCGCGAACCGCCCGCGGCCCGGCGGCGCGGTGCGCGGCCCGCACGCTCGGTGCGCTGCGCCTTCCACCGGTTGCGCCCCTCGACGATCGCGTCGGCGGCAAGGCGCGTGATCAGCTCGATCGACCGGATCGCGTCGTCGTTGGCCGGAATCGGGTAGTCGATCGGTGTCGGGTCGGCGTTGGTGTCGACGATGCCGACCACCGGGATGCCGAGTTTCCTGGCCTCGGCGACCGCGATGTGCTCGCGGACCACGTCGACGACGAACAGCGCGTCCGGCCGGCGGTTGAGGTCGCGCACGCCGACGAGCACCTTGTGCAGCCGCTCGTAGTCCTTCTGCAGCGACAGGCGCTCCTTCTTCTTCAGATGCGCGAACCGCTTGTCGGTGTCGATGTTCTCCAGGTCGCGCATCTTCTCGACCGACTTGCGCACCGTCTGCCAGTTCGTCAGCAGACCGCCGAGCCAGCGCTGGTGGATGTAGAACATCTCGCAGCGCTGCGCCTCGCGGGCGACGACCTCCTGGGCCTGCCGCTTGGTCCCCACGAACAGGACGATCTTGCCCTGCGAGGCGATGTGCTCGAGAAACGCGAGCGCCTCGCGCAGCAGACCGACGGTCTTCTGCAGGTCGATGATGTAGACCCCGCCGCGGGCGCCGAAGATGTACGGCCGCATGCGGGGGTTCCAGCGGGACTTCTGGTGACCGAAGTGCGCGCCAGCCTCGAGCAGCTCGCGCAGGGAGACCGAAACGGAACTCTCCACGGTTCCTCCAGGTGCAGGTGGCGCGCCCCCGTCGGCGCGGTCCACCTTGGGGTGTCGTCAGCCGGCCGAGGCGATCAGCGCTTCGAGAACTGGAAGCGCTTGCGGGCGCCCGGCTGACCGTACTTCTTGCGCTCGACCTCGCGGGCGTCGCGCGTCAGGAGCCCCGCCGGCTTGAGCGCCGCGCGAAGCTCGGGGTTGAACTGCAGCAGGGCCCGGGCGATGCCGAGGCGCAACGCCCCGGCCTGCCCGGACAGGCCCCCGCCGCGGATGTTGGCGACGACGTCGAACTGTCCCTTCGTCTCGGTCAGCTCGAGGGGACGCTCGGCCATCAGCCGCAGCGTCGCCCGGGGAAAGTACTCGTCGAACGGCCGGCCGTTGATCCGCACCTCGCCGGTTCCCGGCCGCAGGTAGACGCGGGCGACGGCCTCCTTGCGCCGGCCGGTGCCGTAGTACTGCGTCACGCTCATCACGCGCTCCTCGACGTCGACAGCGCCGCCGCGTCGAGCGGCTGGGGCTTCTGCGCCTGGTGCGGGTGCTCGGGACCCGCGTAGACCTTCAGCTTGGTGTACATCCGGCGGCCGAGCCTGTTCTTGGGCAGCATCCGGCGCACGGCGAGTTCGACGGCACGCACCGGCTTCTCGGCGAGCAGGCGTCGCGCCGGGATCTCGGTCAGTCCGCCCGGATAGCCGCTGTGGTGGTAGTAGCGCTTCTGGTCGACCTTGCGCCCGGTGAGCACCGCCTTCGCGGCGTTGATCACGATCACGTGGTCGCCGCAGTCGAGAAACGGCGTGAACTCCGGCTTGTGCTTGCCGCGCAGGCGCGTCGCCACGACCGACGCGAGCCGGCCGAGAGGCACGCCGGTCGCGTCGACGACCCACCAGTTCCTCTGGATCTCTCCCGCCGAGGGGAAGAAGGTCTTCATCGTGCGGTCCTTGAACGCCCGGTCGAGGGCGCAAAAAAACGGTCCACACCCCGCTCCGGGCGTGCGGCCGTCGGCTGGAGAGGCTACCGAGTGCCCCCGGGCGTGTCAAGCAACCGCCGCCCGCGCGGACTCGAAAGACCCTGATCGCCGGGCACTTGACGTGTCGCCGTCACGGCACCGTCCACGCGTTCGGACCCGCCAGCAGCTCGGCGAGGCCCCCGTCGCGCGCCCGGCGCGCCGCCTCGCGGCGCTCGCGCAGGACCTGCTCGAGGGCAGGCGCGGACACGTCGCGGAACACGCCGAGCGGCACGGGGGCGTCGAGCCGGGCGAGCAGGTCGGGCACGGCGGAATCCGGGGCCCGCTCGTCATGGACCAGGACGCGCCCCGGTGCCTGCCCGGGATCGACCTCGACCAGGCCCCCCGCCCCGTCGAGCGCCAGGCCGCGGCTGCCGTCGGGACCGAACCGCAGCGGCCTGCCGTGCTCCAGGTAGAGCACGTTCTCCTCGCGCCCGGCGCGCCCGGTGACCTCGGCGAACGCCCCGTCGTTGAAGATGTTGCAGTTCTGGAGGATCTCGATCAGCGCGGCGCCCTCGTGGCGGGCGGCGCGTTCGATCATCTCCTGGAGGTGGGCGCCGAAGCGGTCGACCGAACGCGCGACGAACGTCGCCCCGGCGGCCAGGGCGAGCGCGACCGGCCGGAACGGCCGGTCGGCGACGCCGCCCGGCGTCGACGGCGTGGTCTTGCCGGTCTCCGACGTCGGCGAGGCCTGCCCCTTGGTGAGTCCGTAGATCCTGTTGTTGAACAGCAGGATCCTGATCCCGACGTTGCGGCGCAGCGCGTGGAGCAGGTGTCCGGCCCCGATCGCCAGCGCATCCCCGTCCCCGGTGACCACCCACACCGACAGGTCGGGGCGGGTCAGCTTGATCCCGGTCGCCACGCCGGGAGCCCGGCCGTGCAGCGTGTGGAACCCGTACGTGTTCATGTAGTACGGGAACCGGCTCGAGCAGCCGATGCCGGAGACGACGACAAACTTCTCGCGCGGCACGCCGAGCTTCGCGAACGCGGTCTGCACCGAGGCGAGAATCGCGTAGTCGCCGCAGCCGGGGCACCAGCGGACGTCCTGGTCGGTGGCGAACTCCTTGCGCGTCGGTCCCCGGCCCATCACGACACCCCTCCGCCGACGATCGCCGCGATCCGCTCGCGCAACTCCGCGACCACGAACGGTATGCCGCGCACGCGCGTGAAGCTCTCGACGTCGAGGCCGAGCCGACCGCGGAGCAGCAGCGCGAGCTGCCCGCAGTTGCGCTCCGCGACGAGCACCCGCGGGAACCGCCCGGCCAGTTCGGCCAGGCCGCGCGGCAGCGGGTTGAGGTGGCGCAGGTGGAGGCTCGCCACGCGACGCCCCGCGGCCCGCTCCGCGCGGACCGCCTCGGTGATCGCGCCCCACGTCCCGCCCCAGCCGATCACCAGCAGGTCGTCCCCGGGCTCGCCCTCCTCGAGCGCGGCCGGCGGAAGATCGTCGGCGATCCGTGCGATCTTCGCCGCACGCGCCGCGACCATCCGCTCGTGGTTGTCCGGGTCGTACGACACGCGGCCGAGCTCGTCCTTCTCGAGACCGCCGATCCGGTGCTCGAGCCCGGGCGTGCCCGGAGCGATCCACGGCCGCGCGAGCGTCTCCGGGTCGCGGACGTAGGTGCCCTCGAACCGCTGCGGATCGCTCAGCCGGCGCGGCCGGATCTCGGGCAGCTCGTCCTCGCCCGGCACGCGGAACGGCTCCGAGCCGTTGGCGAGATAGCCCTCGGAGAGCACGACGACCGGAGTCATCGAGCGCAGGGCGATCCGCGCCGCCTCGAGCACGGTCCAGAAGCAGTCCCCCGGCGAGCGCGGGGCGAGCACCGGCAGAGGGGCCTCGCCGTGGCGGCCGAACAGCGCCATCAGCAGGTCGGCCTGCTCGGTCCGGGTCGGCAGGCCGGTCGACGGTCCACCCCGCTGGATGTCGATCACGACCAGCGGGAGTTCGGTCATCACCGCGAGTCCGAGGAACTCGCCCTTGAGCGCCAGGCCCGGACCGCTCGTCGTCGTCACGCCGAGGCCACCGGCGAACGAGGCGCCGAGCGCCGCCCCGACCGCGCCGATCTCGTCCTCGGCCTGGAACGTGGTGACGCCGAACGCCTCGAGGCGGCTCGTGCGGTGCAGCACCGTCGAGGCGGGCGTGATCGGGTACGAGGCGAGCAGCACGTCCAGCCCGCTGCGCTCGGCAAGCGTCGCGAGCGCCAGCGCGATCGCCTCGTTGCCGTCGAGCGCGCGCCAGACGCCCGCCGCGACCTCGGCGGGCGGGATCTCGAGCGGCGTCTCGAACAGCCGCGCCGTGTCGCCGAAGTGATACCCGGCGGTCAGGGCGCGGCGGTTCGCCTCCGCGAGATCCGGCCTGTCGCGGAACCTGCGCTCGATCCAGCGCAGGGTCGGCTCGAGCGGCCGCGCGAACATCCACGAGAGCAGCCCGAGCGCGAAGAAGTTCTTGCACCGCTCGACCTGGCGCGCGCCGAGCCCGCTGTCCGCGAGCGCCTCGCGGGTCAGCCGGCCGATGGCGACGGGGTGGACCCGGTAGCCGTCGAGCGATCCGTCCTCGAGCGGGTTCGTCTCGTAGCCCGCCTTGCGCAGCCCGGTCTCGTCCTCGAACGCAGTGCTGTTGACGATCACCACGCCGCCCGGCCGCAGATCCGGCAGGTTGACGCGAAGCGCCGCGGGGTTGAACGCGACGAGCACGTCGGCCCGGTCTCCCGGGGTGAGCACCTCGGTCGAGGCGAACTGGATCTGGTAGCCGGAAACGCCGGGAAGCGTCCCGGCGGGAGCGCGGATCTCGGCGGGAAAGTCCGGCAGCGTCGCCAGGTCGTTCCCGGCGAGCGCCGTGGCGCCGGCGAACCGCCCGCCGGCGAGCTGGATGCCGTCCCCCGAGTCCCCGGCGATGCGGATCGTCACCCGGGAGCCCCCTTCGGGCACAGGACGCGAGGCGAGCGGCTCGCCTGGTGTGATCATCGTCTTCACGGTCTCCGGAGCGGGCCCCGCGGTCCGTCTGACCGGCGGGGCGGACCTCGTTCGCCCGCATTATTCACGACGGAGCGCCGTTCGACACGGGCGGGGCCGCGGGCCGGAGCGCCGCGCCGTGCCGTCACGGATCCGACGGCACGGACAGTCCGATCGGCGTCCAATCCTCCAGCTCGACCACCCGCTCGAACCCGAGCGCGTCGGTCAGACGCGCCCGCGAGACGACGAGCGCCGGGCCGCGGAGTTCCCACGCCAGCGGCTCGAGAGCCTGGACGGGGGCCGAGGTCCCCGGCATGGCGACGAGAAGTTCGAGACGTCGGATCGGAGACCTGTCCTCCGGCCGGCCCGGCACGATCCGGACCTCGACGGGGCGATCCCCCGCCACCAGCCGGATCGAGTTCCCCGCCCCGTCGTCGCCCGGCGCGCCGGCGAGAATCGACCAGCCTCCGTCGAGAGCCGAGGCCAGCAGCCAGGCCGGCTCGAACGAGAGCAGCCCGGCAGGGACCGAGGCCGACGGTCCCGTCTCCTCGCCGCCCGCCGTCGCCGCGGCGGCGAACAGCACCTCCGCGGCGCTCGCGTCGCGCACGACGTCGGCCTCGAGCCGTCCCGGCCCGAGCGGCGTGTCGGCAAGGATCCGGTAACGGGCCCGGAATCCGCCGGCGATCGACGCCCCGGGCACCCGGACCACCCTTCGCAGCAGCGACCGCGCGGTCGCAGCCGCCGCGGGATCGGACAGCGGCGCGTCGACCGCGGCCGACGGTCCGACCCATTCCGGCCCGCCGGCCGTCCAGCGC
>RFIB01000044.1 GCA_003695625.1 Acidobacteriota bacterium
GGCAGACCGCGCGCATCCGCATCGAACTCTCGACCGGCGGCGCCGGCGGTCCGTGGGAGCCGGTGGCCGAGGATCTTCCCGACAACGGCAGATACCAGTGGCACGTCCCGCCGCGGATCTCGGAAGACTGCTACCTGCGGCTGACCGCCACGACCGCCTCCGGAACACACGTCGCCGTCGGCTCCGGTCCGTTCACCATCGCGCGCCGTCCGGATCCGCTCGAGCTCCGGTTCACCGCGCAGGACGAGCTGAGCTGGACCGACGCGCTCGGCCGCCGGCACTTCCACCTCTACCGCGGCGACTGGCAGCGCTTTCTCGACAGCGGCGAATACACGCAGGATCCCGCACTCGTGCCGGAGGCGGCGCGGTTCTGCGATCTCCAGCAGTCGCAGGTCAGCGATCCGTTCGTGCCGGCGCCGGGGCGCCTGGCCTACTGGCTGGTCACCGGCTTCCGGATGATGGAGGACGGCCGGCAGCCCGGCGTGCCGGTGGCGATGGCCGAAGGGGCGCTCGGCCAGGACGGGGCGGCACGGATGCGCCCGAACGACCATCGCTGCGGTCCGTAGGACCGGGACACGGAGGAAGAGTGGGGGGAAGGCCGCCTGGCGGGAGAGGGCGCGCCGGTGTGCAGCCGGACGGGTGGACGGGCGGCAGCGCCCTGGGCGGTCTGGAAGACGGGAAGGTGCGGGTTCGTCCGCAGCGGACCTTCCCCCCATCGCGTGCGCGTCCCGCGCGGCCGGCAAGGCGATGACCGTTCGGGACGCTCATGGTCAGTCCTGCGCCCGGCGCAGGAACGCGGGCACGTCGTAGTCCGACTTGTCGATCCAGTCGTCCATGTGCGGCAGGGTGCCGTCGTCCGCGAACAGCTGGTCGTCGAACAGCGTCGCCTCCTGGCGCGGGCGCCGCGGCGGGATCAGCGGCGGCTCGGCGGCCTCGGGGGCCGGCTGCTCCGGCTCCGGGGTCCCGGTCCACGGTCGGGTGACGACCTCGCGCTCGCGCGGCTCGCTGCCGGGCGTCCGCGTCGCGCGCCGGCCGGGCTCGAACCCGGTGGCGATCACGGTCACCTTGACCTTGCCCTTCATCTCGGGCTTCTGGACGTAGCCGAACAGGATCGTCGCGTCCGGGTGGGCGGCGTCGTGGATGATCGTTGCCGCGTCGCTGACCTCGTGCAGCGCCAGGTCCTCGCCGCCGGTGATGTTGAAGATCACGCCGCGCGCGCCCTCGATCGAGGTGTCCTCGAGCAGCGGCGAGCTGATCGCCTGCTGGGCGGCGTGGATCGCCCGGTCGTCGCCCTCGGCGATGCCGGTTCCCATCAGCGCCATGCCCATGCCCTTCATCACCGTGCGCACGTCCGCGAAGTCGCGGTTGATGTCGCCGGTGTCGAGCACGAGGTCGGAGATCCCCTGGACCGCCTGGCGCAGCACGTCGTCGGCCATCGCGAACGCCTGCTGGATGCCGGTCTGGCGATCGACGGTGTGCAGCAGCTTGTCGTTGGGGATCGTGATCACCGTGTCGACGGCGCGGCGCAGCTCGTCGAGGCCGCCCTCGGCCTGCTGCTGGCGCCGGCGCCCCTCGAACGCGAACGGCTTGGTGACGACCGCGACGACCAGCGCGTCCTGCTGGGCGGCGAGGCTGGCGATCACCGGGGCCGCGCCGGTGCCGGTGCCGCCGCCGAGACCGGTGGTCACGAACACCATGTCCGCGCCGGAGAGCGCCTCGAGCAGCTTGTCGGTGTCCTCGAGCGCGGCGTCGCGGCCGATCTCCGGGCGCGCTCCGGCCCCCAGCCCGCGCGTGAGCTGGCTCCCGATCTGGATCTTGACCGGCGCGAGGTTCGCGGTCAGCGCCTGGGCGTCCGTGTTGACCGCGATGAACTCGACGCCCTCGACGCCTGCCGAGATCATCCGGTTGATCGCGTTGCCGCCGCCGCCGCCGACGCCGACCACCTTGAGCACCGCGCCGATCGGACGCGCAGGCGCGCCGTCCTCGCGGGCCGGGCCGGCGTCCTCGATGTCCGCCAGCGTGAACTTGAGCTTCCCGTCCTTCATCGTCGTGTTCTCCCGTCCGGTGGTCCGTTCGTCCGCCCTCCCGCCTCGGGCCTCGGGCCGGAGCGGCCTGTCAGAACATGCCGGTCAGCCAGCGCTGCGCGCTGTCCACCATGGCGCGCATGCCGCCGATCACGGCGCTCTTCCTGATCCGCGTGACGCCGTCCTGCGCCCGCTGCGGGCGCCCGCTGCGCAGTTCCCACAGCGCCAGCCCGACCGGCGTCGCGAAGCTCGGCGCCCGCACGTCCTCGGCCAGGCCGGCGACGCCCATCGGCACGCCGAGCCGGCACGGAATGCCGAGCGCGTCCTCGGCGACCTCGAGCAGACCCTCGAGGTTCGCCGTGCCGCCGACGATCACCGCGCCGGCGCGCGCGCGGGCGAGCAGGTTGGTGCGCTCGAGCTTGGCGCGCACCAGTTCGAAGATCTCCTGCACGCGCGGCGCGACGACCTGCGTCAGCACGCTGCTGGCGACCAGCCGCGGCTGGCCGCCGCCGATCGGCGGCACCTCGAGCGGCAGGTCCTCGTCGCCGCCCGGCGTCGCGCGCGCGTGGGTCCGCTTGATCGTCTCGGCGTCGGGGACCGGCGTGCGCAGTCCGATCGAGATGTCGTTGGTGATCAGCTCGCCGGCGATCGGAATCGAGCCGGTGAACCACAGCGCGCCGCGCTCGAACAGCGCGACGTCGGTCGTCCCGCCGCCGCAGTCGATCAGGAACACGCCCTGCTCGCGCTCCTCGCGCGTGAGCACCGCCTCCGCCGAGGCGAGCAGCGGGAAGACGAGTCCCGCGACGTCGACGCGCGCGCGATTGAGCGCGCTGACGACGTGCTGCGCGGCCTGGCGCGGCACGGTGACGACGTGGACGCTCGCCTCGAGCCGGGCGCCCGTCATGCCGACCGGGTCCTGGATCTCCTCCTGGCCGTCGAGCGTGTACTCCTGCGGCAGCGCGTGGAGCGTCGACTGGCCGTCGGGGATCTGCACCGCGCGCACCGTCGCCAGCACCCGCTCGAGGTCCTTGCGCCCGACGACGCGGTCGCGGCTCGAGATCGTCACCACGCCGCGCGACGTGAACGAGCGCACCTGGGCGGCCGGCACGGTGGCGACGACGGTCTCCACGCTGCGGCCGGCCATCGACGCCGCCTGCTCGATCGCCTCCCGGATCGAGCCGACGAGCGCCTCGAGGTTGACGATCACGCCCCGGCGGATGCCGTCGGTGCGCCGCGAGCCGATCCCGACGACCTCGACGCTCTCGGGGCCGGTGACCTCCGCGATCAGGCAGCAGCAGCGGTACGTGCCGAGGTCGATGACGGCGAGAGTCTCGGCGTGACGGGCCATGGTTCCTACCTCCGTGCCGTGTCCGCCCCGGAGGGCAGAACGGTCAACCGATTGCCGAATCGAAGATCCACCGGGCGTCCGGGAGCCAGCTCGGCGACGGTCTCGCGCCACGCGAACAGCGCCGCGAGGTTCGTCTCCGGGTGCTGCCGGTCGAGCCGGATTGCCGGTGCGCCCGGGCCGAGCCGCAGCTCGATCCGGTCGTCGTACGTCACGTCGACCACCACGCCGGGCGGCAGCGGGCCGTCCGCCGCCGCGCGCAGCGCGGCGAGGGCGCGCAGTCCGGCGCGGTCGCGCGGATCGAGCCGGGCGGCGCCCGGTGCGGTGACGACGCCGTGCAGCGTCGGCAGCGCCGCGTCGTCGGCGCGGCCGCGGCCCGGTGCGAACAGCGCGCCGTCGCGGTCCGCGAGCAGCACCGCACCGTGTCCGAACGGAACGCGCGCGACGGCCACGCGCTCGACGACGTGCACCTCGATCAGGTCCGGAAGCCGCCGCGCGACGACCGCGTCGGCGAGCTGCGGCAGCGCGGCGAGCCGGCTGCGCGCCTGGCCGAGCGGGACGAGCAGCGTCGGGCGGCCGACGAGCGGGGCGAGCAGGTCGCGGACCTCCTGCGCGTCGAGGCGCTCGGTCCCCGCGACCTCGATCGTCCGCACCGACAGGAACGGCGCGTGAACCAGCGCCCAGACGCTCCAGATCGCGACACCGGCGAGCACCGCGGCCCCGGCGAACGGCGCCGCGACGCGCCACCACGGCGGGCGCGACGGCCGCCGCGGCCGCCGCGACTGGCGGATCGTGCGCAGGACGCTGCTCATGCGTCCCTCCAGATCTCGACCTCGAGCCGCGGCTCGAGGCCCGTCTCGCGCAGCAGCGCCTCGCGCAGCTCGTCGATCAGCGCGAGCACGTCGGCGGCGCGGGCCTGCTCCCGGTTGACGATGAAGTTGCCGTGCAGCGTCGAGACCTCCGCGCCGCCGATCCGGCGACCCTTGAGGCCGAGCCGCTCGACGAGCGCGCCGACGCTCTGGTCGGGCCAGTTGGCGAACACGCAGCCCGCCGAGCGTTCCTGGAGCGGCTGGCTGGCCCGCCGCCGCGCGCGGAACGCCCGGATCCGCTCGCGGATCGCCTCGGGATCGTCCTCGGCCAGCGCCAGCTCGGCTCCGACGACGAACAGCCCGTCCCGCGCGACGAAGCTGGTGCGGTAGTCGAAGTCGTCGTCGGTGACGCGGTGCTCGTCGACCGTCCCCTCGGGGCCCGCGACGAGCACGATCCGCGCCGCCTGCCCGAACGTGCCGCGGTTGGCGCCGGCGTTCATCCGCACCGCGCCGCCGACGCGCGCGGGGATCCCCTCGGCGAACTCGACGCCGGCGAGCCCCTCGGCGGCGCACCAGCGGACCAGCCCCGGGACCGGCTGTCCGGCGCCGACGCGCACGCGCGCGCCGGGCAGCCGGCGCGGCGGCGGGGCGAGCCGGTCGGTGGCGACCACCGCCGCGCGCACGCCCTCGTCGGCGACGACGAGGTTGCTTCCGGCGCCGAGCGGGCGGACCGGCAGCGGGCCGCGCCGCAGCTCGGCCCACAGGCGCGCGGCGATCTCGGGCGTCTGCGGCTCGAAGAACCAGTCCGCCGGGCCGCCGACACCGAGGGTCGTGTGGCGCGCCATCGGCTCGTTCTCGCGCAGCGGCACGCCGAGATCGGCGGCCAGCTCGCGATAGCGCCACGCCGGGCGCCGGGCGCGGGGCGCGGCGTTCATGCGGCGTCTCCGAGCCGTTCGGCGAGCCGGTGCGCGCTGCGGCCGACGCGACCGGCACCGAGCGTGAGCAGCACGTCGCCCGCGCGCAGCTCGGCGGCCAGCGCGCGCTCGGCCTCGTCGAGCGGACCGACGTAGCGCGCGTCCGGATGGCCGGCCGCGGCGATCCGTGCGGCGAGCGCCTCGCCCGTCCGCCCCGGGATCGGCGGCTCGCCCGCGGCGTAGACGTCGGTGATCCGCACGGCGTCCGCATCGCCGAACGCGTGCGCGAAACGGTCGAACAGGTCGTCGAGCCGGCTGTAGCGGTGCGGTTCGAACAGCACGACCAGGCGCCGTGCGCCGATCGCGCGCCGCAGCGCGCCGAGCGTGACCTCGATCTCGCGCGGATGGTGGCCGTAGTCGTCGACCACGAGCACGCCGGCGAACTCGCCGAGCCGCTGCATCCGCCGGTCGGGGCCGCGGTACCCGGCGAGCGCCTCGGCGGCCTGCCCGGCGGGCACCTCCAGCTCGGTCGCCACGGCCAGCGTGGCCAGCGCGTTCTGCACCTGGTGCCGGCCCGGCACCGGCAGATGCACCTCGAGGCGCCGGCCGTCGATCTCGGCGACGAACCGCGTCGCGAAGCCCTCCTGCACGACGTCGAGCCCGCGCACGCGCGCGCCCTCGGCGAAACCGTAGGGGATCACGCGGCGGTCGAGCCGCGGCAGCAGCTCGCGCACGCCCGGATCGTCGAGGCACACCACCGCGGCGCCCCAGAACGGCACGCGCGCGACGAAGCGCCGGAACGCCTCGTGCAGCTGCGCCAGATCGCCGTAGTGCGCGAGGTGCTCGCGGTCGATGCCGGTCACGACGGCGATCGTCGGGAACAGCCGCAGGAACGAGCCGTCCGACTCGTCGGCCTCGGCGACGAGCAGGTCGCTCGCACCGTGCCGCGCCCCGCTGCCGAGCGAGGCGAGGCGCCCGCCGACCACGATCGTCGGGTCGAGACCCGCCGCCGTCAGCACCTCGCCGATCATCGACGTCGTCGAGGTCTTGCCGTGCGAGCCGGCGACGGCGACCGCGAACTTCATCCGCATCAGCTCGCCGAGCATCTCGGCGCGCGGAATGACGGGAACGCCGCGCGCGA
>RFIB01000045.1 GCA_003695625.1 Acidobacteriota bacterium
AGCAGCTCGCGCGCCTCGGCCTCGCCGTTCTCGGCCTCGACGTTGACCATCTCGTCGCCCGGCTGGAGATTCAGCGTCTCGGTGCAGCGCTCCTTCGGCGGCAGGCCGTACCCGGAGCAGGCGAGAAACACGCCGGTGCGCGCCGTGCGGATCAGCATCGGCCGGCCGCACTTCGGGCACGGGATGTCGGTCTCGGTCGGACTGTTCGGCCGCATCGACTCGCGCGCCTGTTCGAGTTTCTTCTCGAAGTCGGCGTAGAACTCGTCCAGGGCCTGTCTCCAGTCGATCTCGCCACGCGCGATCCGGTCCAGCTTCTCTTCCAGCGCCGCGGTGAAGCCGTAGTCGAGCAGTTCCTCGAACGACTCGACCAGCCGGTCGGTGACGATCTCGCCCATCTTCTCGGCGTGGAACCGGCGCCGCTCGAGCCGGACGTAGCCGCGCTCCTGGATCGTGCTGATGATCGCCGCGTAGGTGCTCGGCCGGCCGATGCCGCGCTTCTCGAGTTCGCGCACCAGGCTCGCCTCGGTGTACCGGGGCGGCGGCTTGGTGAAGTGCTGGGACGGCACGAGAGCCTCGAGCTCGAGCCGCTCGCCCTCGGCGACGTCCGGCAGCTCGGTGTCCTGCTTGCTGCCGTTGCGCGAGACGGCGTCCCACACGCGGCGGAATCCGTCGAAGCGCATCACGCGGCCGGTGGCGCGCAGCTCGTAGTCGCCGGCGGTGATCGTCAGCGTCGTCGTGTCGAACCGCGCGGGCGCCATCTGGCAGGCGACGAACCGGCGCCAGATCAGGTCGTACAGGCGTCGCGCGTCCTTGTCGACGCCTTCGAGACTCGCGGCGGTCAGGCCGATGTCGGTCGGTCGGATCGCCTCGTGGGCCTCCTGGGCCCCCTTCTTCGAGCTGTAGACCTGCGGCTTGTCCGGCAGGTAGGGCTTGCCGTACGTGCGCTCGATGTACCCGCGGGCGGCGTGGACCGCCTCGGACGACAGGTTCGTCGAGTCGGTCCGCATGTACGTGATGTACCCCGCCTCGTAGAGTCGCTGGGCCAGGGTCATCGTCTTCTTGACCGGAAACCCGAGCAGGTTGCTCGCCGTCGCCTGGAGGGTGCTCGTGATGAACGGCGGGCTCGGCCGCGCCGTCGTCGGCTTGTCCTCGCGCTTGGCGACGACGTAGGCGGCGTTCTCCAGCTCGGCGACCGCCGCGCTCGCCTGCTCCTCGCTTCCCGGCCGGAACTCCTCGCCGGCCCTCCGCACCACCTGGGCGCGGAAGCCGCCGCGCTGCGCGCGAAGGTCGGCGTGAACCTCCCAGTACTCCTCGGGCGTGAACGCATGGATCTCGCGCTCGCGCTCGACGATCAGCCGGACCGCGACCGACTGCACGCGGCCGGCGGACAGCCCCCGCGCCACCTTCTGCCACAGCAGCGGCGAGAGCATGTAGCCCACCACCCGGTCGAGGAACCGCCGCGCCTGCTGGGCGTTGACGCGGTCCATGTTGAGCCGGCCCGGCTTCGCGAACGCCGCGGCGATCGCCTTCTTCGTGATCTCGGAGAACACGACGCGCCGGAAGCGTTCCTCGTCGCCGCCGAGCACCTCGCGCAGGTGCCAGGCGATCGCCTCCCCCTCGCGGTCGAGGTCGGTGGCGAGGTAGATCGCGTCGGCCTTCTCGGCGAGCTTCTTCAGCTCGGCGATGACCTTCTCCTTGCCCGGCAGGATCTCGTACTGCGCCTTCCAGCCGTGGTCCGGGTCGACCCCCATCGTCCGGATCAGCTTCTCGCGCTCGGCGCGGGCCTTCTCGGCCGGGGTCAGCTTCTTCTTCTTGCCGCCGGTCTTGCGCGTGGCGGCGCGGCGCCGCCCGCGGCCCGAGACCGGCAGGTCGCGCACGTGTCCCACGCTCGAGCGGACGACGAAGTCGCGGCCGAGATAGCGGTTGATGGTCCGCGCCTTCGCCGGCGACTCGACGATGACGAGGGACTTGCCCATCCGGTTCACTCCCTGTGGCGAACAATGTGAAACAGCCGGGACCAGGCGTCCCGGCGTGGCCAACCTATGGGCCCTGTCCGGCGCCCCGTCAAGCCGGGGCCCGGCGCGGCCGTCCCGCCTGCCGGGGCGGCCGACGAGCGGGGACCATAGCAGGCACCCCGGTCCCGGCGCACGCCGCCCGTGCCCGGCAGGAGGCGGTGCGGGGACGACGGCAGGGCCGGGGGATTCTTGCCCAAGTCATTCAAGGTCAACATGTTGCGCGGGGCGGGGTGCCGATCGCGCGCGGCTCGGGCCGCCCGGTTTCCGCGGGCCGAGCCGGTCGGCTAGAATCGCGCCGGGGACGCCAGACGACCACGCCACGCGGATACCCGGTCAGTCCGACGAGTTTTTTCCAGGCACGGGAGCCCGGCCGGGATCCGCTCCGGCGTGTCCGTGGAGGGATCGAGCGATGACCCGCGGTCAGGACAGGTTCGATCGACGGTATGTGACGCGATGCGGCATGGCGGTGATGGTTGCGATCGGGCTCGTGTCCGGCGGCGCGATGCCGGTGCGGGCGGACGACGCGTCCGCCGCGCGCGGCGGCGGGGCGGGGGCGTCGGCCGGCGACTACGCCCTCCTGCTCAACGCGGACGGGAGCCGGCTGATCGTCTTCAGCGCGGCGACCGGGCGGCTCGTGCAGTACGGCGTCAACTGGTCCGGATCGCCGCAGGTCGTGGGGGCGCGCGACGTCGGCGCCGATCTCGGCGCGCCGCTCGCCGAGCTGCTCGCCTCCGGGAAGAGCACCGAGTCGACCGCCGAGGTGGCGCTTCCGGACAAGGACGCCCCCGGAGAAGATCCGCCGGGCTTCCCGCGCCTCGAGGGGCTGGTGCGCACGGGGGGAGACTTCACGCGCGAGAGGGACGGGACCGAGCGCTGGCAGGCGCACTACCTGACACGCCGGCCGATGCCCGCCCTGTTCGAGGAGTTCCGCGACGCCTTCGCGAAGGTCGGAATCCGCCTCACCTCCTGGAACGTGGACTCCCGGAAGTCGCGGGCGGCCCTCTACGGCAGGCGCGACAACGAGGAATGGGCCGTGCGAATCAACCGCTCTTCGGAGCCCGGGCTGGCGCGGGCGGGGATCCACGCCGTCTTCATCAATCTCGAGCGCTCGGGCAACTAGGAGCCGCGGACCTCGGGACGCTGCCGGCGCGACGCGGCCGGCTCCGGGCTCACGCGCTGCGTCGCGCCTGCAGCTCCCACAGCGTGCGGTAGATCCCGCCGTCCCGCGCGATCAGCTCGTCGTGCGTGCCCTGCTCGGCGAGGCGGCCGTGGTGCAGCACGAGGA
>RFIB01000296.1 GCA_003695625.1 Acidobacteriota bacterium
CTGACGATGGACAAGGGCGGGCCGCAGCACCGCTGCGACACCATCACCGCGGACGACGTGTTCGAGGCCCTCGAGGGCGACGGCGAGACGATCCCGCGGACCGCCGACCCGATTGCGGCCAAGCTGCTGTTCGAGTTCAGCGACTCGAAGAAGCCCAGGCCCGTCACGGTCCGCTCCGGGAACCGGGCGACGTACACCCGCGACGGCGACAGCGACCTCGTGGAACGATTCCTCGCGGCGCGCGGGTTCATGAGAGGGGGCGCCGGCGGTGCCGCTGTGGCGACTGCTTGAGGATTGGGCGTGCTGGGCCGGTGTCGAGGCCGCGTGGGAGCGTCATCTGGGTGATGCGCTCCCGCACGTGCGTCGCTGGCTCCGACCTTGCGACGAGCCGGCCATGTCCCTTCCTGCCGAAGACGGGCGGTGGCTGCGAGTCGTGGAGCACGACGACCATGTCGTTGCGATCGATGATGAGACCGGCGTGACGGTCGAGATCGCTCCCGTGGCGCGGGTCGTGCACGAGCTCCCCGGCGACCTGCTCGTGCACGACGTCGCTCGCACGCTGGGGCTCGACGGCGATCCCGAGCGGCTCGCGCACCGGGTCTGGCTGCTGGGCCGGTTCGTGCCGATCTCGGGCGAGCGATTCCCGGTCTACTTCGCCGCGGGCCGCGATCGGGACGAGCTGGCGGCCATGGCCGGTCGGGTCGCCGCTCGGACGGCGGGGCCGCTCATTCTCGTGACGCCGACCGAGCGGTGGATCGGGGAGGAGGTGAGATCGCTGTTGCGCGATCGGGAGTCGGTCTCCGTGGCGCTGGAGCGCCTGCTGGAGGTGACGGAAGAGGGACTGATCCTCTCGAGGCCGCTGCGCGATTCGGTGGCGGGGTTTGTCAGGCGGCATGTGCCGCAGGCGGCCGGGGCCGTGCAACAGCCGCGGTTCCCGACGCCGCCGGGCGCATGCTGGTCCGACGTCAAGATCCGTTTCCTCGATGGGCACACGGTGAGCGTGTCGGTGGGCGGCGTGAGCCGCCGGTACACCTACGAAGAGATGGGCCTCGGCACCGCGAACGCACGGAAGCCGACGGTCCAGTGGGACCTCCTTCGTGCGTTTGCGGCGGGGCGTGGGCAGCTCACGTGGGAAAGCCACCACGCTTCCCGGCACAACCAGAAGCGCAAGGAGCGTCTGGCCCAGCGGCTACAGGCGTTCTTCGGCATCGACTCCGACCCCTTCGAGTACGACGACGACCTGAAGGGCTGGCGCGCCCGGTTCACCATCGAGCCGGACTGATCCCCGGCGACATGTCGCTGGCCGCGGCGGAAGAATCCGCCACTTTTCTGATCGCGTAAGTGCCGTCCCCCCAGCCGCTTGAGCGCGTCGAGCGGCCGTTGTCCATGCGCCCGATCGACATGTCGGCAGTCGGGGGCGACAGGCCGGCGGCCGTCGTGTGGCACACCGCCCGCTGGGGGCTCATCTCGCCGGACCTGTCGTCCCCAGTGGGCCCGACCCTCGTGGACAGGTCCGAAACATGCACGCCGAATCCGATACCCGCCCCCGCAATCACCAGGAGCCGACCACCGACGGGATCAGCCCCGCCGCCCTGATCGACGACTACGCCATGAAGCGCGTGGAGTACCACGTCGCCCGCCTCGGCAAGCTGCTCCGTCTCGCGGAAGACCGCAAGGACGATCTTCGCCAGGACCTCTTCGTCGCCCTGTGCACGGCGGCCAGACGGTTCGACCCGGCGAAGGCTACGGCGCGGACGTTCGTCTCCCGCGTCGTCTCGCTCGCCGCGGCGCACCACGCCCGATGCATCCGCAACGAGCGGCGCAACGGCGCCCGGTCGCCGATCCGGCTCAGCGAGCTCCAGCGGGACGGTCGTGCCTTCGCGCCCGCGGCGCCCCGCTGGTGCGAGCCGACGTCGCTGGACCTCGTGCTCGATCTCGAGGACACGCTCGTCGGCCTCACCCGCGAGCAGCAGCAGCTCGCCGCGTCGCTCAAGACGGTCTCGCCTCGCGAGATCGCCGACGAGCGCGGCGTGCACCGGAGCACCGTCTACCGCGAGATCGCCGCTCTGCGGGTGGCGCTGTCGGAGCGCGGGCTCGATCCCGCGCGCTGAGCCGCCGCCGTGCGACAGATCGCCACCTGCTGCAGATGTAGAGGGTCGATGCACGCCAGCACCTTTGCCATGTCCGACGTTGTCGCCGCGGGCGAGCACCCGCGTGCACGGCTCGACCTTCGTTTCCTCGTCCGCGAGCCAGCCGACGTCTACCACGCGCGGGGCCACGGCTACCTGACCGCCCACCGCCTCGCGGAGTTCAGGCAGTGCCCGCTGCTGTTCCGCATGCGCGAGCAGGGGCTCATCGTCGACCGCGACACGGCCGCGTACCTCGTCGGGCGTGCGACGCACGTGCTCGTGCTCGAGGGCCGCGAGCGTTACGAGGCCGAATTCGCCGTCGGCGGCCCGACGAATCCGCGGACGGGCCAGCCCTACGGCTCGAACACGAAGGCGTTCGCCGAGTGGGCGGAGCGGCG
This sequence comes from Acidobacteriota bacterium, assembly GCA_003695625.1. Taxonomy (GTDB): domain Bacteria; phylum Acidobacteriota; class Polarisedimenticolia; order J045; family J045; genus J065. The sequence goes on from RFIB01000296.1 coordinate 2,528, forward strand.
CGGCAAGCCCGTGCTCTCCGACGACCAGGCGGCGCTGGTCGAGCAGATGGCCGCGAGCGTCAAG
>RFIB01000046.1 GCA_003695625.1 Acidobacteriota bacterium
CCGCTCGCGGGCCGCGCTCGCCCGCGGGTCGGCCGCGATCGCCTCGTCGAGCCGGCCGGAGAGATACGCGCGCCAGCGCGCGGCGTCGGCCCACCCGGAGACCTGCGCGAGTGCCGCGTCCAGCTCGGCGCGCAGCGGCTCGAGCCGCGCGAGCGTCGCCTCGGCCCGGGCGCGCAGCAGCCGCGCGTCCGCCTCGACCTGACCGCGCAGGATCCCGGCCGCGCTGCGCGCCGCGTCGAGATCGCGCGCCAGCGCGGCGTACTCGTCGAACAGCCGCGCCTGATCGCCGGGCACGTCGAACACCACCTTCGACACCGGCGCCAGCGGTCCGGTAGCGACCTCGTTGTAGCCGGGCAGGAACAGCGGGACCGCGCGGCCCGAGCGATCGACGAGCCACGCCCGGACCTCGAGCGCCAGCCCGTCGGCGCGGCGCGGCAGCGCGGCGGTCAGCGCGGCGATCTCGCGGCCGACCGCGGCCATCATCGCGTCGTAGTCGTAGCCGTCGCGCGCGGCGCGCGGACCGGAGAGGATCGGCTCGAGCAGCCTGCGCGCGTCCTCGGCCGGGCGGCCCTCGGCCTCGAGGCGCAGCACGACGGCCTTCTCGAGCGCACGGAGCTGCGCGCCGACGACGCGTCCGGTCGCGCGGATCTCCTGCTGCGCGGTGACCAGCGCCTCCTTGCGGTCCGCCTCCCCCGCGCGCTCGAGCCGCACGAACGCCTCGCGGGCGCGTTCGGTCCGCTCGCGGACCGTGGCGACCAGCGGCCGCAGCGCGTCGATCCGCGCCAGCAGGTTGGCGACGTCGCCCTCGCGCGCGGCGCGCGGCGCGAGGCGGAGCACGGCCTCGGCCAGGCGCCCCTCGTCGACGTCGATCAGCAGCCGGCTCTTGGTGTCGATCGCGAACGAGCCGGCCGGCGCACCGGCGGGAATCGTCCGCGCGATCGGCGCCCCGCGCCGACCTTCCTGCTGCTCGCGGTACGAGACGGAGTCGGCCGGTCGCGGCGCGTCGGCCGCCGCCGGCAGCCAGGCGAGCAGGACACCGGCCAGCACGAACCCGCCGCGCGGTCGGCTCACCGGCCGCCTCCCGCCGCCTGCGCGTCGAGGAACGCGAGTTCGATCTCCCACAGCGAGGCATGGGCCGCGAGCCAGACCACCGGCTCGTCCTCGAGCGAGAGCACCACCGCGCACCACTCGTCCTCGCCGTCGAACAGCTCGTCCTCGAGCCCGGGCGGAAACACGCGCGGATCGCGCAGCCAGAGCACCTCGCGATACGGGAACGGATCCGCGCGCCCGGCGGCGCGATCGGCGAACCGTGCCACCTCCGGCCCCTCGCCGCGCACGATCATCACGATGCGCGCCGGGTGAGCGATCTCCGACCGCACGATCGCGCGGCCGAGGTCGATATCTTCCTGCTCGTGATCGGGACGGACGTCGAGAACGCGCATGCGTGGGCCTCCCGCGTCCGGATTATGCATCAGCGGAGTCGAACGGCACTGTACAGGCCGGCAGGGCTGCCGCCTGCACGAATCCGCCTCTCCTGCGCGAGCCGTAGGGGCGCCGCTTGCGGCGCCGATCCTTCAGCCGCAACGCCTCCATCTTCGTTCGCGGCGCGCCGGACGCCCGCGCGAGGCACGGTCGGCGGGGCTGGCCCGCCGCGATCTCCCCCCGAACGACAGGGTCATGGACATCCCGCCGGATTCACGTTGACGCGCTCGTCGCCCGACGAGGTCGTTCCCCAGCTTCCGGCGAGTCCGCAGGTGTCGTTGCGCGCGCGGACGAGCCAGGTCCACGCCGTTCCCGCCGGCGGGACCTCGAGGTCGTCGAAGACCGTGTCGGTCGGGTCGGGATCCTCGGCGGTGCGGCATGCGCCGTAGTCGCCCGACGCCAGGCCGGCGACGTCGCCGCGCAGCACGTCGTAGCGGTCCGCGAACGCCGCCGGCTGCCAGGTGATCTCCGAGGTCGACCCCGCGCTGTACGTCAGCCCCTCGACCGGGCCCGGCGGACCGCCGCGCGAGGTGGCCGGTGCGCAGTCGCCGGCGTCGTCGATGCCGTCGCCGTCCCAGTCGGTCGCGCAGGCGTCGCCGCGCCCGTCACCGTCCGCGTCCGCCTGGTCGGCGTTGGCGACCAGCGGGCAGTTGTCCGGAAGCTGCGTGATCCCGTCCCCGTCGACGTCGAACGGGCTGACGAGCATGTATTTCCCCCAGCTGAAGTACCTCGTGGCGGGAATCACGACCTCCCACAGTCCGTCGTTGTTGATGTCCGCGATGCCGCGATGCCACGTGTACGCGTAGTCCTGGTCGTCGCCGTAGATCACCAGCATCGCCTCGGAGACGTGGAGGTCGAGTTCGGCGGGCAGGCCGGGGCCCGCGCCCCGCAGTCCGTAGACCTCGCCCGCCTCGGGAATCGTGTTGCCCGGTCCGTCGGCGAAGTCCGCGGAGACCACGAGATCGACCGTGCCGTCGCCGTCGAGGTCGGCCGCATCGATCGGTCCGTCGCTGAAGAAATCTCCCGGATCCCTCCCGTAGATCACCGAGCGGCTGCCGGTGGCCAGGTTCACCTCGGCCGGCCACGGCCGCGGGCCGCCCGCGTGGATGCGTACCTCTCCGGTGCTCGGAGCGTCGTTGAGCGGGCCGTCGGCCCAGTGCGCGCCGAGCAGGACGTCCTCGTAGCCGTCCGCGTCGATGTCGGTGCATGCGTAGGCCCGGAATGCGTCGCCCTCGTCGACGCCCCGGATTACCGTGTCGGCCGTGGCGCCATCGGTGGCCAGGTC
>RFIB01000047.1 GCA_003695625.1 Acidobacteriota bacterium
CGGATCGCGCGCACCAGATGCGCGCGGCGACGCAGCACCGCAAGACGGCGGCGCGTCGGATCGGACGGCATCGCGTCTCCGGGACCGGTCAGCGCTTGACGCGTTCGACGTACTCGCCGGTCCGCGTGTCGATCCGGATCCACTCGCCCTGGTTGACGAACAGCGGGACCTGGACGACCGCTCCGGTCGACAGCGTCGCCGGCTTCATCGCGTTGGACTTGGTGTCGCCCTTGATTCCCGGCTCGGTCTCGACGATCTCGAGCTCGACGAAGTTCGGCAGGTCGATCGACAGCGGCTTGCCGCGGTGGATCAGCATGCTGACCTGCGTGTTCTCGGTCAGGAACCGCGCGGCGTCGCCGACCTGCTCGCGGGGCAGGGCGAGCTGCTCGTAGCTCGCGGTGTCCATGAAGTGGTACTGGCCGTCCGCCTCGTAGAGGAACTCCATCGGTCGCTCCTCGAGCTCGCAGCGGTCGATCTTCTCGCCCGAGCGCCAGGTGCGGTCGATCACCAGTCCGGTCACGAGGCTCTTGAGCCGGCAGCGGGTGAAGGCGTTTCCCTTGCCCGGCTTGACGAACTGGGCCTCGACGACCACGTACGGCTCGCCGTCGATCTCGATCTTCAGACCCTTGCGCAGGTCGCTCGTCTCGTACACGGATCACCTCGTCCCGTACCGTGCGCCGTGGGCGACGGCCGGCGCATTATAGGGTCCGTGAATCGGGGTCACCAGCCGGACGGCCGCGCCGTCCCCCTCGCCGAAGTCGCACGCAGACTTGGGGTTAGCGTGACGGATGACGTGCGCCGGGCGGCCCGGCGACTGCCGTTGCGCTTTCCCCGGAGCTACGTCGACCAGCTCCAGCGTGCAGGTGCGCTCGACCTGCTCGCACGCATCGGCTGGCCCGATCCGGAGGAGACCGTTCCCGACCCCGGGGGGCTGGACGATCCGGTCGGCGAGGCGGGACGTGCCCCGCACCCGCTCGTGCGCCGCAAGTACCCCGATCGAGCGATTCTGCTCGCCGCGTCGCGCTGCCATTTCTACTGTCGCTTCTGCTTCCGGGCCGGTGTGGACATCGAGCCGTCGCCCGCGGAGCTGGCACGGGCCGTCGGGACGATCGCGCGCCTCGCGCGCGACGGCGTGCGCGAGGTGATCCTCTCCGGCGGCGATCCGCTGACGCTCGACGATCATCGGCTCGGGGCGCTGCTTGCCGATCTCGGGCGGGTCGAGGGCATCGCGACGGTGCGGATTCACACGCGGGCGCCGGTGCATCAGCCGGAGCGCGTGAGCGAGAGCCTCGTCGAGACGCTCACCGGCTCGGCCAGGCGTCCGCCGTGGGTCGTGATTCACGTGAGCCATCCGGCGGAGCTGCACCCGGCGTTCGACGAGGCCGTCGCGCGGCTGCGCGGGCACGGCATCCCGCTGCTCTCGCAGAGCGTGCTGCTCGCGGGCGTCAACGACGCGCCGGAGCGGCTTGCCGCGCTGTTCGGCGGCCTGTACGAGCGCGGGGTCAAGCCGTACTACCTGCACCATCCGGACCGCGTGCCGGGCACCGCGCGCTTCCACGTCGCGATCGAGCGCGGTCGCGGGATCGTGCGTGCGCTGCGTGCCCTGCTGCCCGGACCGGCGATGCCGAGCTATGTCGTCGACCTGCCCGACGGCAGCGGCAAGGTGCCGGTCGACTGGCTCGAGCCGGATGGCACCGGGCACTGGCGTGTCGGACTCCCCGGCGGAAAGGTCCTACGTTATGAGGAAAGGCCGGCGACCGGCCGGAGTGCGGAGCCGCCGCCGTGAGCGGACACGATGCCCGAATCGACGAGCCTGCCGAGGCGGCCCCGGCGTCGCCTCCGGACGAGTTCGTCACGGCGCCGGTCGGGGCGGCGGGCCGGCGTGCGCGCGGCATGCGCGTCCTGGTCGCCGCCGCCGTGGCCGCGTTCGTCCTCGTCGCGGCGCTCGGGTGGATCGCGACCGGAATGTGGCGCTCCGGACCGTCGCCGCCCGGCGACGGTGTCTCGGCCGGGGCCGGACTCGCCGTCGATCGTCGCGGGGGGCGTACCGCCGGACGGTGGGTCGGCACGCTGGCGGTCCCGGGGCGCTCGCCGCAGACGGCGGTGCTGGTGCTGCGCGAACCGGGCGGGCCGGACCGGCGCGCCGGCGCGGACCCTTCCGCGCCGACCCGCGGCTTCGACTACGCGCTGCTCTCGACGACGTGGCTCGTCCGGGGGCGTGCCGATCTCGACCCGGTGAGCGCGACGCTCCGTCTCGACGGCAGCGTGCGATTCGTCCGCGAGCGGGACGCAGACGGTTCGACGGCCTGGACGGCCGTCGCGCCGTGGCAGGGACGGCTCGAGGAGGCTCCGCGATGACAGACGCCTTGCCGTCCGCGATCCGCCCCGCGGCTGCGCTGCTCGTGCCTCTCTGTGCGCTGGCCGTGCTGGCCTCCGGCTGTCGCGGGGACGCCCCGCGCGGCACCGGACCGGGCGAGGCCGGTGCGCCGGCCGCGTCGCGGGCCGAGCCCCCGGCAGCGGATGCCGGCAGGCGCTCGCCGGAGGACGCGGCGTTCCTCGCCGCCTACGCCGACGCCTTCGACCGGATCCTCGCGCGTCTCGAGCGTCTCGCTCCCGACTACGCGCCGCCGTCCGGCGAGCAGGGAGCCATGTCGCTCGACAGGCGCGTCGACGCGGTCCTGGCCGAGGTCGAGCGGCGCTGTGCCGCGACGACACCGGCGACCGCAGCGGACACGGCGGAGACCGTCGCGCGTCTCGACGAGTTGCGGGCCGAACTGTCCGTGCTGCGGAGCCGGCTCGCCGACGCGGAGCGTTCGCTCGGCAGGGAGCGCGCGAAGAGCCGCGATCTCGAGCGCAAGCTTGCGGCGGCCGAGGGCGCCGCCCGCGAACAGCGCCGGCGTGCCGAGGCGCTCGCGGACCACGCGCGGGCGTTCGTCATCGCGGCGACCTCGGGCGAGCTGCGCGCGATGGTACGAGGCAATGTCCTGCGCCGCCGTCTCGGGCTGCGCAGCGACTACGAGCTGACCGCCAGGGCGCTGCCGATCGGCGCGACGGAGCGCACCATCGTCGAGGTCGATCCGTCGGCGCGGGTGATCTACCTCGGCCCCCGCGTGACGGAGGCGAGGATCGTCTCCTCACACAGGGGCTACGACGAGCTGTATCGCATCGAACGCCGCGACGGGCAGCTTGCCGTCGTGCTGCGCGATCCCGTCGCCTTCTGGCGTGCCGGTCGCTATCTCATCGTCCAGGTCGAGGGCTGAGCGGAACCTCTCCGGTCGCGTTCGGGCGGCGCGCTGCTATCGGTGATACGTTCGCGTGCTGCAGGGGAGAAGTCGTCCGACCGGACGAGGAGAGAGTCATGAGCATCGCAAAAGTCACGGAGATCATCGCGTCATCGAACGAGGGCTTCGAGGATGCGATTCGCAAGGGAATCAAGCGCGCATCGAAGACGCTGAACGAGGTGCGGTCGGCCTGGGTGGAGAGCCAGAAGGTCGTCGTCAGGGACGGAAAGATCAGCGAATGGCGTGTGGTTCTCAAGGTCACGTTCGTGCTGGAGAAGTAGAGACGGACCTGTCCCCCCGGCAGCACCCGGGGCACCGGACGGATCGGAGGCCGCCTGCGATCGGGCGGCCTCGCGCTGTCGCGCCCGACGCCATCGGACTGTCGAGATGAATCGGCGCCTCGGGGGGGCGTCGCGCATGAGGAATCGCAGGTGCCACTCGTCCTGGAGCATGTCGGCATCGAGCGGGAGGCGTCGATCCGTGCGCCCGCACGTGTCCTTCCCGCGGGCGGACAGGCCGAAGCGCGTGTTCGGACAGTGTCCGGGCGGCGACGTCAACGCTCCGAGAGCACGGAGCGCATCGCCTGTTCGAGTGCCTCGAACGTGTACGGTTTCTGCAGGTAGACCGGCGGCCGGTCACCGCGCGCGCGCTCGTCAGGGCGCTGCGGACTGTAGCCGCTGGACAGCACGACGCGCACCGCGGGATCGATCTCGACCAGTCTCGCCAGCACTTCCTCGCCGGTCATCTTGGGCATCAGCAGGTCGAGGATCACGACGCGGATCGCATCGCGGTGCTCCTCGAACCGGGCGAGCGCGGCCTCGCCGTCCTCGGCCTCGAGGACATCGAAGCCGAGTCGCTCGAGCATGCGTCGCGCGACGGTGCGCACGGTGTGATCGTCGTCGACGAGCAGGATGGTCCCCTCGCCCCGCCAGTCGGTGATGCTGCCTGCCCTGCGCCGAGTGTCGATCTCCGGCAACGGTGCGTCGGTCAGCGGCAGAAACACCTCCACCGTGGTCCCGCGGCCGACGGCGCTGTCGATGCGTATCGCGCCGTGATGGGCGCGGACGATGCCGAG
>RFIB01000297.1 GCA_003695625.1 Acidobacteriota bacterium
CCCGCCGTGTTGAACGCCACGTAGCTGCGGCCCAGCAGGATCAGTCCGCCCCACTGGCTCGTCAGCGACAGCGCATTGAGCGGACTGTCGTACGGGGGGGTCCCGGGGTTCGCCCCGATGTTGTCGTCGAACAGGTCCGTGAACACGATCGGCGCCTGGAAGGTACCGAGCGCCCGGATCTTCGCGTCCCGGGTGATCACCAGCGCGCCCGGGTCCTGGGCACCGGGAGACGATTCCGGCTGGCCGCGGACGACCGTGCCGGGCTCGATCGTCAGCGTGGCGCCGTTGGTGACGTAGATCACCTGACCCAGCTCATACTCGTTGTCGGCCGTCCAGGTCGTGCTTGTGGTGATGTTGCTGTTCACCGGGATCGTCGCGGCCCGGGCAAGTGGCCCGGCGGCGAGGATCCCCGCCACGAGCCCTGCCGCGGCGGTGATTCGAAGGCCTCTGGTTCGCATGTTGCGTCCTCTCCTCTTCGCTTTCGCGCTTGGCCGGGCGAAGCGAGCCGAGGACGAAACCCGGGTCCGGGCGCTGCCTGCACCGCGTGCCGCCGCGGTGACCCTCGCTCGGGGTCTCGTCCCGCATTCCAGACGGGAACGACGCTAGCGCGGCGTCGTGACGACCGCGTGACAGCCGGGCGAACGCTGGGAGACAGGGACGGATCGTTAGCGGTCGGTCACGGCCACCGCGCGCTCGAGGCGCTCGACGAGGGCCCTTGCGAGCCGGACCAGCGGCGCGATCGTGCCGGCGGCCCCGGGCGCCCGATGTCCTGCCGCAGCGATTGCCGCGGCGACGATCTCGTCGCCGGCAAGTGGCTCGCGATCATCGAGATGGCCCCGGGCCTCGAGCACCTCGGCGAGCCGCTCGGCCGTCTCGGCCCGGAACCTCCTGAGCCGGGGATCGCGGCCACCGCGCTCGAGCCGCGCGCACAGAGCCGCCGCGTCGCCGTCGACCTCCGACCGGATCTCCTCGAGCGGCTCGCGCCATCGGCCGGCAACGCCGGCCTCGTCGCAGGCCGCCTCGAGATCTCCGGGCGACAGGGGCGCAGGCCGCCCGATGCGCCAGGCCGCGGCGACCTTCCCGGCCACGGCGCACCGGCTTCGCAGGTCGGCGACCCGGCCCGGCCCGGCGAGCGCCTCGGCACCGCCCGCATCGATCAGCGCCTCGAGCTGGCCGACCGTCTCGATCCCCGCCCCGAGCACCTGCGCGAGCAGCGGCAGGTCGTCCTCGAGCAGGTACCAGACGTGCCAGCGCCGCGGCGGCTGATCGGGATCGAGCGGCGGCACGCCGGCGCGCCGGAACATCGCCTCGGGATCGGCCGGGTCGAACGGCTCGGCCGGCGCCGCCGGCCCGAGCCCGATCGGCTCGTTGTCCGCGTGGCGCGCGAGCCGGCGCTGCGCCGCCAGGTCGACGAAGCGCACCCGCTCGCTCCCGCCGGATGCCTCGGCCCAGCGCCCGGGGTCGATCGCGTGGCAGGTCAGGTGCACCGCCTGCCAGTCGTCCGCGACGACTCTCGCGAGCCCTTCGAGAATCGCCCCCACGCGACGCGGGTCCGCGTGCGCCAGCGCCTCGTCGAAGAAGATCGGCGGGCGCTCGCCCCCGGCCAGCGTGGCGACGAACCCGAGCCGGACGGCGAGCAGGAGCTGCATCCGCGTCCCGGTCGACAGGCGGTCGAGCGGGCACGGCACGCCCCGCGCCACGTCGACCGCGACGAACCCGGGCCCCCCGTCGTCGCGGACGAGATCGAGCCGCCAGCGATGGTCGGTGATCCGGGCGAACATGCGGCGCGCCTGTTCAAGCGCCGGCGGCAGCGCGTCGCGCGCGTGCCGTTCGCGCAGGTGCTCGAGGATCGCGATCTCGATCCGGGCCCGCGCGATGTCCGCGGCCCGCGCCTCGAGCTCGCGCCGCGCCCGGTCGCGGGCCGCGAGCGCGCGGGCGAGTGCGTCGCTGCGGCGCGCGCCGTCGACCTCGGCGCGCAGCCGCTCGATCTCGCCGACGAGCCGCTCGATCCGCTCGCGCTGTTCCTCGGTCTCGGCCAGCCGCCGCGCGAGATCGTCGGCCGGCGCCTGCGCCAGGGCGGGATCGACGCGGGGCTCGAGGTCGGCGATCTCGCGCTCGGCGAGCCGCATCTCCTCGCGCAGGCCGCGATACGCGTCGAGGCGCGCGACGCGCTCGGCCAGGGTGCGGGTGCCGGCGTCGTCCAGCCCCAGTGCATCGAGAAACTCCCGCCGCTCGCGCTCGATCTCGCCGAGCCTTCGGGATGCGACGGCCAGTTCGCGCTCCGCGCGGTCGATCGCGGCCAGCGCGTCGCGGGCCCGCACGACGCGCGCCGCGAGATCGCGCCCCCGCTCGGCGTGCTCGCGCGCGGACTGCGCCGCGTGCCGCGCGGCCCGGCGCCAGGCGAGCCACGCGCCAGCCGCGGCGCCGAGGCTGGCCGCGGTCCCCGCGAGCAGCGCTCCGCGCCAGCCGGCCCACGGCTCGACGACCGCGAGCATGAGCAGGGCGAGACCCAGCCCGGCCCCGGCGAGCATGACCGGCAGCGGCCAGGCGGGCGCGGCGGCGACCGCCACGCCGCGGCCCGACAGAAGATCATCGTCGATGCGTGCGAGGTCCTCCCGCGACAGCCCCTCCCTGGCGAATCGCTCGCGTGCGTCGGCCACGCGCCGTTCCGCCTCGTCGCGCTCGCGGCGGGCTTCGTCGCGGCGCGCGTCGAGGCGACGAAGCTGCTCGGGCTCGCGTCCGGACAGCAGGTCGAGGCCGGAGGGAAACGACGCGAGTTCCTCGCCGGCGCGGGCGTGGCGCCGGCGCGCCTGCGCGAGCCGGACGGCCAGCGCCACGCGCTCGCGCTCGCGCTCGATCCGACGGGCACGGTCGAGCTGCCGCTCGAGGTCCGCGATCCTCCCGGCGCGCCGCGCGAGATCACGCTGCGCGGCCTGGATCCGGCGCACCTCGCGCTCGGCTTCGGCAAGGCGCTGGGCCTCGCGCAGGCGGGTCACGCGCCGGCGGGCACGCTCGCGACGGGCGGCGATCGCCGCGTCCAGGTCGAGTCCGCCGGCCATCTGGCGACGCAGTTCGGCGGCGAACCGCGCGTCGTCACCCTCGGCGGCGATCAGGTCCTCCACGCCGATCTGGAAGCACGGGGCGAACCGGGGCGGCGGCACGGCGGGAGGCGACGACGGCGTGCCGTCCCGGAACCAGGCGACCTCGCGTCCGCTGCGGCGTGCGACGAGCCGCCGGCCGGACGCGCGGAACTCGATCTCGATGTCGACCGCCGCGGCGTCGACCAGCTCCGGCCACAGCACGGCCGCGACCGCACGGCGCACGGTCGTCTTGCCCGCCTCGTTCGGCCCGGCGATCACGACGTGGGGCGTGTCGAGCTGCGCCAGCTCGAACGGCTCGTCGATCCCCGGCATGCGGGCGATCCGGACCCGCGCGAGCCTCACCCGTCGTCCTCTGCACGGCCGGCCAGCTCGGCGAGCAGCGCGCCCGCCGCCCCGCGGATCGCGCCGGCCAGCGCGTCCTCGCCGGGAACGGCCAGGTCCCCGCCCGCACCGCGCACCTCCGCGGCGAGCCGTTCGAGCCGCTCGCGGACGTCGGCACGCAACGCGTCGTCGGGGGGCCCGGCGGCGGCGAGACGCGCGAGCGCGCCCAGCGGATCGGTCCCCTCGGCCAGTCGGTCGAGATCGAGCGCCGGGCTCAGCTCGAGCGTCAGCGACTCGACGAACACGCTCACGCCGCGGTGCGAGCGCCGCAGCCGCTCGACGTCGAGCCGGCCGAGCGCGTCGGCGACGCGCGCCGGATCGTCGACCTCGCCCGCCACGCGCAGGCGAACGCCCAGCGCGTGCAGGGTTTCCAGTTCACCCGACCGGTCGAGTCGCTCGACCAGGCGGGTCACGGCGTCGAGCACCACGGCCTCGGGCGCGGCGCTCTGCACGCGGCGCGGCTCGAGCGCCAGGACCTCGAACCGCAGGGGCGCCAGCGCCAGCGGCTCGGCAGACAGCCGTCCCTGCTCCCAGGTGACGAGCCACGGACCGCGGCGGCCGGTCTCGCCCGGATCGAGCGGGGACAGGCTGCCGAGATACCCGGGGCGCGCGCCGGGCGCGACCGCGGACGGCCGGTGCACGTGACCGACGAGCCACAGGTCCACAGGTGCGCGCTGCAGATCCGTGGAGGACACCGGGGCGTACGGGCTGTCCGGGGGGCCGTCGAGATCGGCGTGCAGAAGCCCGAGAACCGGAACCCCCTTCCCGGAAATCACCGCCTCAAGGTCTTCGACCGGCACCGGTCCGGAGCACGGTCCCGGGAAGGAGCGCCCGACGATGGCCAGGCCCCCGCCGGCTTCCGGCTCGATTCCGGCGATCTCCCAGCGCCCGTCGGCGCCGAGCAGCCGCAGGCCGTCGACCGCCGCCGCCAGGCGCGGCAGCACCCGGGCATCATGGTTGCCGGCGACGGCGAACGCGCGGATTCCGGCGGCGGCGAGCCGTCCAAGCGCGCCCTCGAGGGGCTCGAGGGCCTCGAAGAAGGCGTTGTCCTGGTCGACCACGTCACCGGCCAGAAGCACCGCGTCGACCCGGCGATCGAGCGCCTCCTCCACCGCGCGGTCCAGCGCGGCGGCCGGACCGAGGCTGCGGGCGTCGAGCCCGGTCTCGGCCAGGTCCTCCGGCAGCCCCCCCGGAAGCCGACCGAGGTGGATGTCGCCGATGGCCAGCAGTCGTATCGCCATGAATTCTCCGGACTCTCTCGCCGGCCCGGTCACCGGTCCCCTGATTCTAGCGAGCCTGTCGACCGCGGCGCCGGAACGCGGCTGGTCCGGCTGCGCAGGCGAAGACAGTGACAGGGCCGCCGTCGCGTTCGCCGTCCCGTCACATCGGCGTCACGCCCCCGTCAATCGCCCCTTCTACCTTGAGGAGATTCGTGCTCGCCTCCTCTTGCCCTGCGCCGCATCAGGGCGCCGAGGGGGGCTCCGCGGGCACTCCGAGGCCGCCGTGGACCAGGACCACCAGTCCCGTGCAAAGCGCATGCGGGCCCCCCGCGCCCCCCGCCCCGCGGGCTCCGGACAACGGGGGGCCACGGGGCGTCTGCGGACGATCGCCCTGGTCGAAGACGACCGGGACACTGCGGCGGTGCTCGAACACGTGCTCACCCGCGAGCGGTTCCGGGTCACCTGGTTCGAGCGAGGAGACGACGCGCTTGCCGGAATACCGAAGGCCCTCCCGGCGCTGATCGTTCTCGATCTGAACCTTCCCGGTATGGACGGACTGGAAGTCTTCCGGCGACTTCGCGCGGACCCGGTGGCCCGATCGATTCCGGTGATCATGCTGACCGCGCGAACGGACGAAGTGGACCGGATTGTCGGGCTCTCCCTGGGTGCCGAGGACTATGTCACCAAGCCGTTCAGCCCTCGCGAACTCGTCCTGCGGATCCGGGCTGTCCTGCGGCCGCTGCTCGAGGATCGGCGCGACGAACCCCGCTTCGAACTGACCGCCGGGCAACTGACGCTCTTTCCAGCCGAGCACCTGCTCAGGATCGCGGGGCGCGAGGTGCTGCTGACGCCGACCGAGTGCCGGCTGCTCCACGCCCTGATCGAACGCGCGGGCCGGATCATCGAGCGGGATGCACTGATCGAGGCCGTCTGGGGAGGGCGGGCCGACGTCGCTCCGAGAACGCTGGACGTGCACGTGCACCGGCTGCGGAGGAAGCTCGGGCGACTGGCCCCCTGCCTCGGGACCGAGCCCGGCATCGGTTACGTTCTGCGTCCCTGAAGCGCCGTTCCACCGGGGGCGGCGCACTTCCGGCGACAGGCCTATCCTGTATCGGAAATGTCAGACAGTCCGCGAATCGTGGCCACCGGCTCGGCCTTCCCCCCGAACTACTACGACCAGGAGACGATCCTCGCCGCCCTGGCCGACCACCTCGGCGAACGGCTTCCCTCCCGCCGCCGGCTGGAGGCCTTTCACCGGCACGTCCGTGTCTCCGGTCGTCACCTCGCGCTGACGATTCCCGAGTACGTGGCCCTCCGGAACTTCGGGGACGCCAATGACGCCTGGATCCGCGTGGCGACGGATGTCGGCCGGCGGGCGATCAGGGCCGCTCTCGAGCGCGCCGGGATCGGCCCGGAGCGCGTGGACCTGGTCGTCTCGACGACCGTGACCGGCATCGCCACGCCGTCCCTCGAGGCGCGCCTGATGAACCGCATCCCGTTCCGGCGAGACCTGCGGCGGATCCCGATGTTCGGGCTCGGCTGCGTCGCCGGCGTGGCGGGAATCGCCCGCGTGGCGGACTTCCTGCGCGGCCGGCCGGACGGCGTCGCGCTGCTGCTGTCCGTCGAGCTGTGCTCGTTGACGCTCCAGCGCGAGTCGATCTCCGTGCCGAACATGATCGCCAGCGGGCTGTTCGGCGACGGCGGGGCGGCCGTGGTCGTCGGCGGCGCCGAGAGCGGTCTCGAGGGCGGCCCGCAGATCATCGCCTCGCGCTCGGTGTTCTACCGCGACACCGAGCGCGTGATGGGCTGGGACGTGACCGAGCGGGGCCTCGGCATCGTGCTCAGCTCGAGCGTTCCGCGGGTCGTCCGCGATCACGTTCGCGAAGACGTCGACGCGTTTCTCGCCGACCATGGCCTGACCCGCGCGGACATCCGCTCGTGGGTCTGCCATCCCGGGGGCCCGAAGGTGCTCGAGGCGATGGAAGAGGCGCTGGAACTCGACGGGGAGGCGCTCGCACTCACCTGGGACAGCCTGGCCAACGTGGGAAACCTGTCGTCGACTTCGGTGCTCCTCGTGCTCGAACAGACGATGGCCGAGCGCCGCCCGCCACCCGGGTCATGGGGACTGATGCTGGCGATGGGACCGGCCTTCTGTTCCGAGCTGGTCCTGCTGCGGTGGTGATCGGCGGCCTCGATTCCCGGCTGCTGTATGTCGGGCTCGTGGGCCTGGTCGGCGTCCAGCGCCTCGTCGAGCTGGTGATCGCCCGGCGCCACGTGCGGATCGCCATGGCGCGCGGCGGGATCGAGGCGGGAGCCTCCCACTACCCGGCGATGGTCGCGATGCATGCGGCGTTCCTGCTGGCGGCGCCCGCGGAGGTCTGGATCCTCGACCGGCCGCTGGTCCCACCGCTGGCGCTGGCGATGCTGGCGGTCCTCGCGCTGGCGGCCGGGCTGCGGATCTGGGTGATCCGCACGCTCTCGTGGCGATGGACGACCCGCGTGATCACCGTGCCCGGCCTGGCGCCGGTGCGCGACGGTCCTTTTCGCTACCTGCGCCACCCGAACTATCTGGCCGTCGTGGCGGAGATCGCGGCCCTCCCGCTGGTGCACGGCGCGTGGCTGACGGCGCTGGTGTTCAGCATCCTCAACGCGCTGGTGCTGCGGGTCCGGCTGCGCGTCGAGAACGAGGCCCTCGCGGACGCTACCGGCCAGGCCCGCGCCGAGGGAGAATCCCCATGACCGGGAGCGACGCGAGAGCGCTGTTCGATGCCGTCGAGAGGGCGGACATGGCGTCCCTCGACGCGCTCCTGGCCGCCAACCCGCTGCTCGTCGCCGAGCGCGACGATGCGGGATTCGCGCCGCTGCACCGCGCCGCGTACGCCGGCGCGCTCGAGATCGTCGAGCGGCTGCTCGCTGCGGGTGCGTCCGTCGCCGCGGTCGCCGAGAACGACACCCGCGCCCAGCCGCTGCACCTGGCGATCGCCGGGGGGCATCGGCGCGTGGCCCGCAGCCTGCTCGCGCGGGGTGCGGACCCCAACGCGCCCCAGGCGGGAGGCGTCTCGCCCCTGCACCTGGCGGTCGCCAGCGGCCGCGAGGAACTCGTCGGCCTGCTGCTCGAACAGGGCGGCGACCCGCGTCGCGTGACCGCTGACGGACGAAACGCCTTCGCGTTCGCCGCGACCCTTCGGGACGCCGAACTGCGCCGCCGCCTCGCCGAGCGTCTCGGCGGGCCGCGGTAGCCGCCTCGCTTCCCATGCACGACATCGATCTGGCGGTGATCGGTGGAGGGCCGGCGGGCCTGGCGGCGGCGATCCGGGCCGCCAACGACGGGGCCCGCGTGGTGCTGTTCGAAAAGCGGCGCCCGCCGATCGACAAGGCGTGCGGAGAGGGCCTGATGCCCGACGGCGTCGGGCAGCTCGAGGCGCTCGGCCTGGATCCGGCGCGGCTCGGAGGCCGGCCGTTCCGGGGAATCACGTTCGCCGACGACAGGCACCGGGTCGACGGCGACTTCCCGGCGACGCCGGGACTCGGGATACCCAGGACCCGGCTGCATGCGGCGCTGTGGCAGGCGGCCGGGCGCGCCGGCGTCCGGCTCGAGGCGGAGACCACCGCCGCGTGCCGGCCGGACGGGACCGTGGGCTCGGCCCGGGGAACGATCCGCGCCCGCTGGGTGATCGCCGCCGACGGACTGCATTCGCCGACCCGTCGCGCGCTCGACCTTTCGTGCGGGCGCTCGCGAGGCGTGCGCCGGTTCGGGCTTCGCCGGCACGTGAGGATCGCGCCCTGGAACGACCGCGTGGAGGTCACGTTCGCCGACGGAGCCGAGGCCTACGTCACGCCCCTCGGTGACGAGATGGTCGGCGTCGCGCTGCTCGCGTCCCCTCCGCGAGAGCGTGGCGGAATGCCATCCTTCGACGAGCTGCTGGCCCGCTTTCCGAGCCTGGCCCGTCGCACGGAGCGGGCCGCGCCGGAGGGGCCGGTGCGCGGCGCCGGTCCTCTGCGCCAGCGGGCGTGCGGCCTTGTGCGGGGTCGCGTGGCGCTGCTCGGGGACGCGGCGGGCTACGTCGACGCGATCACCGGTGAAGGCATCTCGGTGGCGCTGCATCAGGCCCGCGAACTGGTCCGCCTGCTCGGCGAGGACAGAATCGATGCGTGGCCGCGGGTCCACCGGCGCATCGTCCGCGTCCCCAACACCCTCTGCCGGCTGGTCCTTGCCCTGGCGCGGCGGCCATCGCTGCGCGCACGGGCCCTGGCGACGCTGGCCCGCGATCCGCGCGTCTTCGAGCGGTTTCTTGCCGTTCACAGCCGGGATCTCGCCGTTCATCGGATCGGTCTTCGCCCCCTGCTGCGACTCGCCTTCGGCCTGGCGCGCCCGGTCTGATACAGTCCCTCGCCCGCCGGCGGCGCCCCCCCGAGGGCGACCGCGGAGGAACGACAGGATGCTCAAGGGTCTCGATCCCGCGGTTCCCGCGGCGCTGGTCCTGATGTTCGTTTTCGTTGCCGTTCGTTGCGGCGGCAGCCGCGAGCCCGACTTCCCGCCGCCTCCCGAGACGCGAACGGAACCGGTCACCGAGACGCTGCACGGGGAAGAGATCACGGACCCCTACCGCTGGCTCGAAGACCAGGACAGTCCGGAGACGCGGGCCTTCATCGCCGCGCAGAACGCGTACACCGACCAGCTGCTCGGCAACCGGCCGGGGCGCGAGGAGCTGCGCGAAGGGCTCGAGAAACTGCTGAAGGTCGACGTGATGGGCGTGCCCACCGAGCACGGCGGCCGCTATTTCTATTCCAGGCGCGGCGCCGACCAGGACCAGCCGGTGATCTGGGTGCGCGAGGGTCGGGACGGCGCGGAACGCGTGCTGCTCGACCCGGCGGAGTTCTCGGAAGACGGCTCGAAGGCGGTCTCGCTCGAGGACATCTCGAGGGACGGGAAGCTGGTGGCCTATTCGATCCGCTCCGGCGGCGAGGACGAAGTCGAGATCCGTTTCCGCAACGTGGCCAGCGGAAAAGATCTGCCCGACGTGCTGCCGCGGCGGCGGTACTTCGGCATCGCGCTGCTGGAGAAGCTGCACGCCTACGCGTACACCGAGTACGGACCGCAAGGGCCCCGCCTGTTCCTTCGGCGGCTCGGTGAGAAGAAGGCCCGCAAGCTGTTCGGCGACGGCTACGGGCCCGAGAAGATCATCTACGCCCGCGAGGGCGAGGATGGCCGCTGGCTGGTGATCCACGTGCTCGAGGGTTCGGCCGGCAGGAAGACCGAAGTCTGGCTCCACGATCTCGAGGGCCGGGGCGCGCCGCGGCCGGTCACCACCGAGATCGAGGCGACGTTCTCCGGACAGGTGGCCGGAGGCCGGCTCTATCTCGAGACCAACTGGCAGGCGCCCAACGGGCGCGTGATGGTCGCGGACGCCGCGCGACCCGCCGTCGAGGGCTGGCGGGAGCTGATCCCCGAGCGGGAGAACGCGGCCCTGCAGGGCTTCTCGCTCGCCGGAGGGCGGATCTACGCCAACTACCTCGAGAACGTGCAGAGCCACGTGATCGGATACGACCCGTCGGGCCGCCAGGTGGACGAGATCGCCGTCGAGACGATCGGCACCATCGGCGGGATGCGGGGGCGCTGGGATTCGGACGAGGCGTTCTACACGTTCTCGTCGTTCCACGTACCGACGCGGATCTACCGCTACGACCTGACCGCCGGCAAGCGCGAGCTGTGGTTCGCCCCCGAGGTGCCGATCGATCCCGACCGGTTCGCCGTCGAGCAGGTGCGGTTCACGTCGAAGGACGGAACCGAGGTGCCGATGTTCATCGTGCACCGCAAGGGCTGGGAACCGGACGGCGACACCCCGACACTGCTCTACGGCTACGGCGGGTTCCGCGTCAGCGTGCTGCCGCGCTTCTCGGCAGTGGGCGCGACGTTCGTCGACAGGGGCGGGGTGTACGCCGTCGCCAACCTGCGAGGCGGCGGCGAGTTCGGCGAGCCGTGGCACCAGGCGGGGATGCTGGCCAACAAGCAGCATACCTTCGACGACTTCATCGCGGCCGCCGAGTGGCTGATCGCGCAGCGCTACACGAATCCGCGCCGCCTGGCGATCTACGGCGGCAGCAACGGCGGCCTTCTGGTCGGAGCAGCGATGACCCAGCGACCGGACCTGTTCCAGGCGGTGGTCTGCGCCTATCCGCTGCTGGACATGCTGCGCTATGACAAGTTCCTCGTCGGCCGGTACTGGGTCCCCGAGTACGGCACCGCGGACGATCCCGAGCAGTTCAAGTGGCTGCGGGCCTATTCGCCGTACCACAACGTGCGGGAAGGAGTCGACTATCCGGCGGTGCTGTTCGTCACGGGCGACGGCGATACGCGCGTCGCACCGTTGCACGCCCGGAAGATGGCCGCGCTGATGCAGGCAAAGAGCGCCCTGCGACGTCCGGTCATGCTGCGCTATCACGAGGACGAGGGACACGCCGGCGGCACGCCGCTCTCCCAGCAGATCGAGGACGCCACCGAGCTGCTGACGTTCCTCTCCTGGCAGCTCGGGATGCCGTGAGGGCGGGGCCTGCCCCGCCGCAGGGGAGGCCGATTCGCGCAGCGAATCGCCCTCCCGCGCCGTACGGGAGGCCGATCGCCGCAGGCGATCGCCCTCCCGGCCTTCAACCGCGACGCCTCCATTCCGGAAGATGAAATCGTCGCGGATGAACGGTCGGCGCCCCAAGGGGCGCCGCTACGGAAGAACGTCCCGTAGCGGCG
>RFIB01000298.1 GCA_003695625.1 Acidobacteriota bacterium
GCGGAAGCCGAACTCGCGGATCGACGCGGCCACCGCCTCGACGGCCTGGTCGTTGACGCGGGGGTTCTTCTCGTAGGGCTTGATCTCATCGATGGGCCGCTGGACGACCTTCAGGGCGGACATGGCGACGTGCCTCCGTGCAGGAATGGGTGACGGGGGCCATCCGGTGGCCCCATGAACAGGTTCGGGCGGGTGCTTCGGGCCACCGGGCGCCTCCCCGGGGTGCGCCACGCCCAGCATTGGGCGACGTTGGCCCGTGTGGGCCAAGGGACCGCCGGGCGGTAGGTACGGCCGATCCCGGGGCCGGCCGCGACACGGGCCAACGTCGTGGCCCGGGCGGCCTTCGGACCGCGCAACAAACTCTGTCCATCCGCGCGGCCGTTCCCGCGGGCCTCTCGCGGCCGATCCGGCCGGGAAGTACCTAGCGGCGGGATCTTCTTTCCCACACCGGTGAATGTCGAGAGCCCCCGAACCCCCGCCCCGGCCGCGCCAGGGGCTTCTTTCCCTCTTTCACCCGTTTCACCCGGGTCTCTCACCCACGCGCACGCGCGGGGGTGCGGGGGTGAGTGCGGGGGTAGGGTGAAAGAGAGAAAGAAGAAGTTTTACTTTATCTACAACGCGCATTCTGCCCTCACTTCGTTCACGCCTTCTTCACCCTCATTCCCCGCGAGGCGGTAGGCGACGGCGTCGCGGCCGGCGGTCTTGGCCACCTCCACGGCGATGTCGCCGCGCTCCACGAGCGTCTCGACGACCTGGCGGAACGTCTTCGCGTCGAGCTTCATCCGCTTGAGCAGCACGCTGTGCGGCAGGCGGTGGCCCCCGGCCTCGCGCAGCTTGCGGAGCAGCCGCAGGGCCAGCTCGTCGAACTCGCCTTCGGCCGCGTACGAGCTGGCCATGAAGAGCATCCGCCGCGTCTGGTGCAGCACGAGCCCCGACGCCCAACGCACGGCCCGGGCGCCGATCCTGGGCGCCTCGTGGTGCTCGCTGACGGCGTAGACGAGGGCGAGCTTGCGCGCGTTCTCGCCGACGCGGCCCCAGACCGTCGTCGCCACGGCGTCGCAGCGGGCCTCCGCCTCGGCGTAGCGGGCCTCGGCGTGCTCGCGGAGCTCGGCGAGCAGCCGCCCCGCCTCGTCAGTGTGGGGCACGATCCTCGGCACAGGGTGCTCGTCGGCGAGGTTGCCCGGCCCCGGCCTGAGGCTGGCCCACCACGCCGCGGCCTCGAGGACGCGCCCCGGCGGGTCGATGACACCCGGCTCCTGCCCCGGCGGGCGGGGGCCGGACTCGAGGACGATCATCCGCGCGAACAGCCCGTTGGTGAGCATGCGCTCGGACAGCGCCTCGTAGTAGTGGTTCGGGATGGCGGTGCCGAAGAGCACCAGGCACGGCTGATCGATGACCCCGGGCTCGGGGTTGCCGGCCCGCCGGCGCATCGGGTAGACCGAGTTGGACGCCGAGTACATCGTCAGCAGCGTGGCCATGATCGACTCGTAGCGCCCGTCGCGGGCGCGCTTCATCGACTGCAGCAGCGTGTCGATCTCGTCGGTTTGGAACAGCATCGCGGGCGTGGCCAGCAGCGCGTCCTGGAGCCCCTCGCCGGAGGCGAAGCGCTCGCCGAGCCGGTCGGCCAGCCCGACGGCGTGCAGCACGCTCGTGTTCACCTTCCGGGGCCAGTCCTTGCCCGAGGAAGAGTGCGCCAGCCCGAGCAGGTACAGGTTGGTGCGGTTGTCGCCCGCGTCGCGCACCTTCCGGCCCGCTAGGAACGCCTGCAGCGCCAGCGCCCCGCAGAAGGCCAGCGTCGGGTTCGGGTACGGCGCCGTCGCCAGGCAGTGGTCCATCACCTCGCCGACGAAGCCGGGCACGCGCAGCATCTCGGCCGGCAGCGGACCGGGGTCTGATGCCTGTGGTCCCATGGCCTCGGGCGCCGGCCCGTTGGCGACCAGCGCCGAGAGGTCGACACCGCCGAGATCCTCGTGCTGCTGCGCGTCGCGCAGCCACCCCGGCGGCCTGTCGTGCGGCTTGCTCGCCGCGTCTTCGACCTTGTGCCGCAGTTCCTTCTCCGACCACGGCGGGACGCAGCGCGGGTTGAACCGCTCGAGCAGCAGACGCAGCGCCGACGCGGGGTCGAGCCCGAACCCGTGCACCATCGCCGTCGCGGCGGCGTAGGTCGCGTTGTGCCCGCCCCGGCCCGAGACCGCCGCCGGCATGGCGTCCAGGTACGCCGCCGCCCGGCGGAAGACCGCGTCGCCCGGCAGCGCGTGGTCGCCCCGCGTTGGCCCACGCTCCATCGTGGGGGGACTCGCCTGAGCCGACGAGCCGTGCCTTGCCACGATGACCGCCTCGGCCAGCGCCCGCACGCACGCGGCGAGCATTCCGGCGGGGACGGCGGCCGGCTCGGCATCGAGGAAGTCGTACGGCTCGCCCGACGGGTGCACGCTCGGGCCGACGACCGTCTGGGAGCCGGTGGACCGCAGCTCGACGATCATCTCGCGCGTCGCCGGGTCGCGGTGCCTGGCCGTCGCGGCGCCGGGGCTGACGTACCAGCGGTGCGAGCCCGGCCGGCCCGGCCGCCCGGTGACCGCCGGCGTCGGCGGCAGGTACTCGCCCGCCAGATCCACCGCCTCGGCGCAGTCCAGATCGACGTCGACCAGCCAGCCGCTGGGCTCACCGAGGAGGATGCCGATGTTGCCCGTGCCGTTGAAGTGCGCCGGCAGGTCGGGCTCGGTGATGCGAAGGCCGGTCCAGCCCTTGAGGCGCGGCTTCTTCTCGCCCGCGGGCACGGGGATGGGCGCGTACCCGCGCGCCAGGTACCAGCGCGCGGCCTCGAGCAGGTTGCGCTCGTCCCCGGCCATCAGAATGGGATCTCCTCGTCCGGGATGCCGTAGGTGGTGCCCACCGGCTCGGGCACCTCGGCCAGGCCCTCCTCGCCCTCACGGCGCGGCGGCCTGTCGCCCAGGCGGTGGCCGACGACACGCTCGTACCGCTCGCCCGACTTGCGCTCGACGGTGATCGACAGCGTCGGCGCGAGCGCGCCGGCCAGTGCGAGTTTGACCGCCTTTTCGACCGTCGAGGGCGCGGGCTCGCGCGACCGCGCCCGCCACCAGGCCTCGGCCTTCTGCCGGGCGTAGCCGGTGTGCTCGAAGCAGATCCACTCGCGCTGTCAGCGGTTGAAGCCGAGGCGGTACTCCACTCGCATCGTCGGCGGGGCGTCGGGGTCATCGCGCTTGTGGTGCACGTGGTACGAGACGTCGCTGACGCGCTCCTCGCTGCGCGTGGTCTGCCCGGAGAGGATTCCCTCGGTGCTGGCCGTTGCCTCGTGCTGCCGGCGGTTGGGCTCGGGGAACTGGTGCCCGCACTCCGGGCAGGTCTGGTAGCCCGCCGCGATCAGCGCGTGGCACTGGGGGCACTCCTTCGCCGGCGCCTCGCCGCCGCCGGTCTCGCGGTCGCGGAGCCGGATCGCGTCGACCGGCCCGTGCCGCAGCACGTTGCCACCGTAGTCGAGCACGAGGCACTCGCTCTTGCCGGGCGCGAGGCGGAAGCCGCGGCCGCAGTTGCCGACGATGGCCACCTTGCCGCGCCGCCGCGTGACCAGCGTGCCCTTCTCCGTCGTCAGGCACCACACCCACTCGTTGCGTTGATGCGCGACCGGCTGAAGGCGGCAGCGTTGGGGCACGAGGTCGTTGCGGTCTACTCGTGTGCCGCCGATATAGGCGGTGCGCTGCGGCTTGATGTAGATCATCCACTGCGGCTGGGGGCTCCGGTTCCAGCCGCTGGGTTTCGGGTCGATCCTGGCGATATTGCACCGATACCCGCGTTCGATCGCCAGCTGCTGGATTCGGTCTGCCAGCCGCTGCCGACACCCGCACGCGATGGCCATGACTCGCGTCGCCGCCCCGCCGTTCTTCCCGTTACCCAAGTCCATGGCGCGCAGAAGGACGGCGAACTGCCTCCTGCTGAGCGTGTCGAACACCGGCGGAACATCCTTGTCGAGCCAGGGCTTCAGACGCTCCCACCCGGGAAGTCCCGCGTTCTCTCCACGGCCCTCGCCCCGCGGGATCACGAACTGCACACCATCGGCGTAGTCCGTCAGTCCGCTGGCGCGCGCCAGCACATATTCCCGGAACCCCAAGCCGCAGGCGGCCAGGACGCGCCGGACCTCGTCTGCGAACTTTGCGGCGGACTGGCTGATCGTGACCGTGCCCTTGCCGCGGTTCATGTAGCCATCGGTCAGGAACCAGCCGATGAACTCCACCTCCGCGTCGGTGATCGCCGCGTCGCGCCGGTGGTTGCCCCCACGCCCGGCCACCGGAATCGTGCACGTCTCACGCCGCGCTGAGACGTCCGCCGCCGTCCGCAGCTGCCAGTTCAGGCAGGTGCGCGATCGACCTCGCACCACCATCGTGTGCCGGTCCGTCACACGAATGTCGAGGTGCGGCGCCACGACGCCGTACATTGATTCGCCGGCTCCCAGCGGCCGATGCACCTTCTCAAGGGCCGGCACGTAGACGATGTCTTCGCTGGCCAGGTCGAAGGCCGCCACCACGTCGCCGGTCGTGACCTCGTGGCAGCGGCGCCACCCCGAGCGAGTCAGCACCTCGGTCTCCATGTCGAGACACATCTGGTAGTACAGCCCCGGCGAGAGCGTCGGCCGCAGCAGCGCCACGCAGTCGATCCCGGGCGCGTCGAAGCCGGTCGTGAGCACGTTGACGTTGGCGAGGTACTTCAGCTCGCCGCGCTTGAACCGATCGATGAGCGCATCGCGCTCCTTCGTCGGCGTCCCGCCTTCGATGAACCCGCACTCGGCCCCGTGTCGCTCACGGATCACGCGGGCGACGTGCTCGCCGTGACACACGCCCGAGGCGAAGATCAGGACGGACCGCCTGTCGCGGGTCAGCTCGACGATCTCGGCGCAGGCCGCGTCCACCAGCGCCTCGTCGTCCATGAGGTCCTCGACCTCGCCGGCCACGTACTCGCCGGCGCGCACGTGCAGGCCGCTGGTGTCGGCCCTGGCCGTCCCTGCCTTGGTCCGCAGCGGGCACAAGAATCCCCGCACGATCAGCTCGCGGACGCCGACCTCGTAGCAGACCTCGTTGAGGATGGTGTCGGGCGCGCAGATTGTGCCCGTCTTCATCCGGAACGGCGTGGCGGTGAGCCCGATGACGCGCGCGTGCGGGTTGACGACCTTGGCGTCGGCCAGGAACGGGCGGAACATCCCCTCGCCGTCGGGCGGGATCAGGTGGGCCTCGTCCACGATGACCAAGTCCACCGGCCCCAGGTCGCAGGCGCGCTGGTAGATGGATTGGATGCCCGCGATGGTGACGGCGTAGCCGAGGCCCTTGCGCTTCAGCCCCGCCGAGTAGATGCCCACGGGCACGTCCGGGGCGATCGCCCGCAGTTTGTCCGCGGCATGCTCGAGCAGCTCCTTGACGTGCGCAAGGATCACGACCCGCCCGGACCACAGGTTTACCGCGTCGCGGCAGATCGTCGCGATCACCGGCGTCTTGCCCCCGCCCGTCGGGATCACCACGCACGGGTTGTCGTCGCGGGCGCGAAGGTGTTCGTTCACCGCCTCGACCGCCTCGCGCTGGTACGCCCGCAGCTCCATCAGGCCGCCACCTCCGTGATCTCGACCAGGGCGCCGCCGCCCTGGACGACCTCGCCGCGCTCGACCTCGATGCGGTCGATCTGCCCGTCGTCGCGGTAGACGCCCGCGTGCTGCATGGCGTCGAGGAGCCCTTTGAGCCGGTTGTCCAGGTCGAGCGGCCGGCGCGTCGGGGCGCACAGCGTCACCCGCACGTGCAGCCGACCCGCCAACGCCCTCCGCCGGGCCGCGAGCCGGGCGCACACATCCCTGCGGTACGCCCGGCCCTCGCGGCTCAGCACCACGCGGTAGCCCCGCCGAAGCGGGATCGACCGCCAGTACCGGTTGACGCTCGGCGGCCAGGGAAGCTCGAGCGTGATCGTCCTCACCGCTTCCACGGGGGCGCGCTCCCGTCGGCCGTCGCGGCCGGCCGCGCGGCCGCCGCGCTCTCGCGCTTCGCGTAGCCCTTCACGACGTTCGTGGGCTCCCCCGTGTCCTCACGCTTTTTCAGCCCGACGCTCACGATCATCGGCAAGCTGTGCAACTCAACGCTGTCGTGCGGCGCCATGACGCCCACCGCCCGGCAGATGGAGCTGAGCGTGCCCTTGGCGATCTGCACCGTCTTGTCGTTGGGGTGCCTGAGCGTGAGCCGGTCCCAGAGCTTGCGGCCCTTGTGCGGCCCGTCGATGACCTCCAGCTCCAGTTCGAGGTACTCGCCGTTGCCCGCCTTGGTCTCCTTCATCTCGCTGGCGGTGATCACGCACACGTACTTGCCGGCGGGGATGGGGTCGAAGCCCACGTTCGGCTCCACGTTGCTCGCGTCGAATCCGTTGAGGTTCGCCATGCTCAGGCTCCTTCCTGCTCAGGGGTGGTCGTGGGGGTGGTCTCGGTGTCGATGGTCGCGAGCGGGCTTTCGCCGCGGACGAACGCGGCGTAGACGCGGTAGTCGAGCGGGATCTCGTCGGGCAGGTTCAGGCGGTTCTTCGCCACGTGCGCCGGCCGCTCGGTGGTGCGGATGATCCGCTCGCCCGTGCCCACGCCCTGCGTGCGCTTGCGGTCGAAGCCCTCCTTGGTCGTCTTGGTGAGGACGCGGTAGGTGGCGAACAAGACCTCGTCACACCACTCCTGGACCAGCGCCGAGGCCAGCTTCTGGAGCCGCGGGCTGTAGCGGTCGTAGGTGTCGGTCTCGGGGTTGGCGAACTTCTCGATCTGGGCGTGGGCGATCAGGACCACCTGCATCCCCCGCTCGTTGCGCAGCGCGTCGAGCCCCGTCAGGATCTGGCGCCACTGCGTGAGGGCGAAAACGTAGCCCTTGCCGTAGCCGATGTCCTCGATGCTCTCGACGCCGCGCTTGGCGCAGACCTCGGCCCAGATCAGGCGCTCGAGCCAGTCCAGGCTGTCGAGGACGACCGTCCGGTACTCGTGCTCCTCGCTGTAGAGCGCCGAGAGCGCCCCCAGCACGTCGGCGTACCCGGTCGCCAGCGGGAAGCGCTCGCAGTCGATGTCGTTGAGCCCGTCCTCGGTCGGGATGAA
>RFIB01000299.1 GCA_003695625.1 Acidobacteriota bacterium
GGTGACCAGCAGGTCGATGTCGTCACGTTCCGCGGCGAGCGGCGCGCCGCCGGCCTCGGCGCGGAACACCTCGATGCGCGGCCCCGGGCCGTCGAGCAGACCCTCGACGAGCACCAGCTCGCAACCGTCGAAGTGCGGAAGCAGGCGGCTCAGCGCGTCCCGGCCGCGCAGGTCGGGCGCGAACAGGGCCGCCCCCGCACCCGTGACCAGCGCCCAGCGACGCGCTCCGGCGGCCCCGAAGCGGGCCGAGTCCTTGCCGGGCACGTCGAGCGGGTGTTCGTGGGGCGTGTGCTTGATCGCGCCGACCGACCGCCCGCGCGCGGCGAGATGCTCGATCAGCGCGACGACCAGCGTGGTCTTGCCGTGATTCTTGCGGCCGACGACGTGCACGACCGGCGGACACGCATCGCTCATGCCGGCTCCGCCGGGCGCACCCCGCACGCGCGCACCGCCGCGTTGAGCGCGTACCATGCCGCGAGTGCGACGAGAAATCCCGCCAGCGTGTTGACGAGCACGATCGCCGC
This sequence comes from Acidobacteriota bacterium, assembly GCA_003695625.1. GTDB lineage: Bacteria > Acidobacteriota > Polarisedimenticolia > J045 > J045 > J065. The sequence goes on from RFIB01000299.1 coordinate 525, forward strand.
CGCACCCGAGATCACCGTCGCCGCGGCAACCGGTGCGCGGGCGTCGCGCGCGACGCGGGCCAGCTCCCAGCCCGCCAGCACGAGCATCGGGCCGAGCACCGCGGCGGGGTACGCGCCGAGCAGCACGGCCGATCCGCCGCCGAGCAGCAGTCCACCCGCGATCTTCAGCGTGCCGAGAAACACCACCGACAGCCCGCTGCGGGCACCGAAGTGGTACTGCGCTGCCAGTCCGCCCGAGCCGTGGCACATCGGCAGCCCGCCGAGCGGCACGGCGACGAGGTTCATCAGGCCGACGCTCGTCGCCACGCGGCCCGGCGGCACGCCGCGGCCGGGAAACAGGTCGCCGCTGAGCGCACAGACCGCGATCACCGAGTTGAGCAGCGTGAGCGGGAGCTGCGGCAGCGCGCCGCGGAACAGGCCGCCGACGAACTCGGACGGGCCCGGCAGCACGAACCGAGGCGCAGCGAGCGACGGACCGAGCGCCGCGAATACGTCCGGGTGCGTCGCGCCGAGCACGAGCAGGCCGAACGCGAACGCGATCAGCGCCCCGGGCCAGCGCAGGCGCGCGGCGAGCACCAGGCCGGCGAACACGGCGACGGCGACGCCCCAGCCGTCGAGCCCGCCGGCGGGAAGTCCAGCGACCCACTCGATGCCGCGCAGGGCGAGCCTGGCGCCGACACCGAGCTGGATGGCACGCACGACCGGCTTGGGGATCGCCGCGGCGAACCGGTCGGCGAGCCCGCCTGCCCCGACGGCGAACACGACCACTCCGGCGATGATCCCCGCCGCCGCCAGCTCGCCGCGGGTCAGCTCGCCGACGATCGCCGCGGCGGCAATCGCCTTCATCGGCTGGACGGGAATCGGCTGGCGGAAGGCGAGCCCGGTGGCGACGTTCATCGCCCCGGCCAGCACGAGAACCCACGCGAGGTCGAGGCCCGTGGCCAGGCTCGCCGCGACGACCAGCGGCAGGAACGTGCCGAGATCGCCGAGGCCGCCGGACAGTTCGCGCAGGCCGTCACGCAGCGCGCCGATGCCGGGCCGGCGCGCCATGGTCAGGCGCTCCGCGCCTCGCCGGTGTCCGCCCGCCGCTCGAGGATCACCGCGTCGCCGACGCGGATCGCCCCCGGCGTCAGCACGCGGCAGAACACGCCTTCCTGCGGCATGACGCAGCGCCCGACGCGCTGGAACACGGTGCATCCCTTGCCATGGCACCGCTTGCCGATCTGGGTCACCTCGAGCACCGCCCGTCCGACCGCGATGCGGTCGCCGACCGACACGCCGGTCAGGTCGATGCCGTGCACGGTGAGGTTCTCGGCGAACTCGCCCTCGACGAACGCCTGCCCGGCCTCCGCCCCGAAGCGCTCGATGCTCTCCTGCGCGAGCAGGCTGACCTGCCGGTGCCAGTCGCCGGCATGCGCATCGCCGCGGATGCCGTTCGCGTCGATGATCGCTTCCGGAACGCGGAACTTCTCCGTGCCCTTGGTCGGCGAGACGTTGATCGAGGTCAGCCGTCCATGTTCGGTCATCGTCATGCTCCCCGCGGCTGTCAGCCGCCGATCCCGTACATCGTGCGCACCGGCCAGCGCGTCGCCTCCCGGCCCTTGCCCGCGAGCACGTCGCGTACCTGCTCCGCGATCCAGGCGGACCGCCCGGCACGCAGGCCGGCAAGCAGGTCGATCCCGTCGTCGTCGCGCAGGCAGCCGACCAGCCGGCCGCGCGCGTCGATGCGCAGCCGGTCGCACCCGTCGCAGAACGGATGCGAGACCGGCGAGATGAAACCGACGACGACGCGCCTGCCGTCGACGTCGAATGCATGGCGGCGGGCGGTCCCGGAAAAGCCCAGCGGTCCGAGATGACGCGCGACGGTCTTCAGGCGGGCCAGCGCCTCGTGCGACGAAAGGTACTCGTCGGCATAGAGCGGCGCACCCGCCCCGATCGGCATCAGCTCGATGAAACGGATCTCCGCACCGTGCGCGGCAGCGAACCGCACCAGCTCGCCGAGCCGGTCGCCGTTGACCGTCCGCAGCAGCACGGTGTTGATCTTGACCTGATCGAAGCCGGCGCGGACCGCGGCGTCGATCCCCTCGAGGGTCGCGCCGAGCCGGCCCGTCGGCGAGAGCCGTGCGAAGCGCTCCTCGTCGAGCGCGTCGAGGCTGACGTTGACGCGCGCGAGGCCGGCATCGCGCAGCGGCACGGCAAGCTCCGCGAGCCGCTGGCCGTTGGTGGTCATCGCCAGCGTCGCCTCCGGAAGCAGGCGGCGCAGGCCGGCGACGAGATCGACGACGCCACGACGCAGGAGCGGCTCGCCCCCGGTCAGCCGGACCTTGTGCACCGGCACCGTCGCGGCGATCGACGAGACGAGCGCGAGCAGCTCGTCGTTGGTCGGCGGCCGCTGCGGCGGCTCGCGGTGCCCGCGCAGCGAGGCCGGACGGCAGTAGGCGCACTGCAGATCGCACGCCGACGTCAGCGACAGCCGCAGGTAGATGCCACGGGAAGCGGTCGAGAGATCCGGGGACGTCGCGGCCATCTCGTTTCCTTTCCAAGCACGGGAGGCCCGAGCGTTTCCCCTCGAACCCTGTCGTCCGCCGCGCCATGGCCCCGGGGGGCTACAGGCCCGACGGATCGGAAACGATTCACAGCAAATGATACTGGCTTAACGGTTTTTCGTGCTCATTATTTCCTTGATTTTCATCAACTTCCGGGCCGCAGCCGCGAGCGTGTCGCAGCCTGGCCGGGCCCGCGGGGGATCATTCCGGCCCGGCGTCGCCGTCCCCGATCAGTCCGTGGTTCCGCATCTTCTCCCACAGGTTCTTGCGCGAGATCCCCAGCGCCTCGGCCGTGCGGCCACGGTGGCCGGCGTTGGCCTCGAGCGCGCGTCGGATCACCTCCCGTTCGACCGCCCGCATCGTCTCGGCGAGGCTTGCGCCCGCAGGAAGCCCGGCGAGACCATCGATCCGCCTCGTCCCGCAGTCGCTCCGGTACTCCTCCGGCACGTCCGCGATGCGCACGGTTTCGCCACGCGCCGTCAGCACGATCCGCCGCACCAGGTTCTCCAGTTCGCGCACGTTGCCGGGATACGGGTGACGCTCGAGGCATGCGACGACGTCTGGATCGAACCGTAGTGTCCGCCCCGCCTCGGCGGCGAAGCGCGAAAGAAACGTGTGCAGCAGCAGCGGGACGTCCCCCGCGCGCTCGCGCAGGGGCGGAATCCGGATCGGCAGCACGTTCAGCCGGTAGAACAGGTCCTGCCGGAACCGGCCGGCGGCGACCTCGCGACCGAGATCGCGCGACGTCGCGGCGAGGAAGCGCACGTCGATCGCGATCTCGTCTCCTCCTCCGAGGCGAACCACGCGTCGCTCCTCTAGCACGCGCAGCAGCTTGGCCTGCAACGACAGCGGCATCTCGCCGATCTCGTCGAGCAGGACGACACCGCCCCCCGCCTCCTCGAGCCGCCCCTTGCGCTGCCGGACAGCTCCCGTGAACGCCCCACGCTCGTGCCCGAACAGCTCGGACTCGAGCAGCGGCTCGGGAATCGCCGCACAGTTGACGGCGACGAACGGCCCGTCGCCTCGCGACGAGAGCCGGTGGATCAGCCGCGCGAACACCTCCTTGCCCGTCCCGGTCTCCCCTTCGAGCAGCACGGTGCCGTCCGTCTCCGCCGCCGCCCGGGCCTTGGCCAGCGCCGCGCGAAACGTGGCCGAAACCCCGACCGGCTCCTCCGGCCCGCGCTCGAGCCGGGACACCCGGTCGCGCAGCGCCCGCAGCTCGAGGTGCCTGCGGATGACGGTCAGCAGCTGCTCGTTCTCGAACGGCTTGGTCAGGAACTCGGCCGCACCGAGCCGGATCGCGGAGACCGCGGTCTCGACGCTCCCGTACGCGGTCAGCACGAGCACCGGAGTCTCCGGCTGGCGCTCCCGCACCTCGCGCACCAGGTCGAGGCCGCTGCCGTCGGGCAGTCGCAGGTCGGACAGCACCAGATCGTAGGCTCTCTCGCGGATCAGTCGGGTTGCCTGGTCGACGTTGGCGGCAACGTCGACCTGCCAGCCCTGCTCGGCGAGCAGGTCGCCCACGGTCATCCGCAGTGCGGGCTCGTCGTCGATGAACAGGATTCTCGTCACGCGTGCGACCCGCCCGTGTCGAGCGGCAGCTCGACGACGAAGCATGCCCCGGATTGCTCGTCCTCGGCCAGCCGGAGGTCGCCGCCGAGCGCGGCGGCATCGCTCCAGGCGACCGCAAGCCCGAGGCCGGTGCCGGCACCCGGTTCCTTGGTGGTGAAGAACGGCTCGAAGATGCGCTCGCGGAGGTCCGGCGGCACCCCCGGTCCGTTGTCGCGGATCTCGACCCGCGCGCCGTCCGCGTCCCCGGCGATCCGCACCGTGACCCGCGCCTCGGGGATTCCCTGCACCGCATCCGCCGCGTTGAGCAGCAGGTTGAGCAGGATCTGCACCAGCCGGTGCCGGTCCGTGACGACCCGCGTCGAGCCGCCGGGCTCGTCGAGTGCCAGTGTGGCCCCGGCCGCCCGCAGTCGTGGTGAAGCCAGTGCCGCGGCCTCGCGAACGCAGTCCTCGAGGATCTCCGGCGCGATCCGCCCGGGACGCTCGCGGGCCTGGCCGAGGATGCGGCCCGTCGTGCCGGCGAGCCGGTCGACGACCTCGCGGATCGTCTGCGCGTAACGAGCCACGCGCGCGGCGTCCTCGGGACGGGACTCGAGCCCCTGCGCGGCGCTCCGGATCGCGGCGAGCGGGTTGTTGATCTCGTGGGCCAGACCCGCGGTCAGCCGGCCGAGGGCAGCGAGGCGCTCGGCACGGGCCAGTTCCCGCTCACGCAGCCGCTGCTCGCGATGGTGCTCCTGGAGCTGGTCGGCGATCCGTTCGATCCGCTCGGCGATCTCGTCGAACTCGTCGCCCGACGCGAGGTCGATCCGCAATGGCGGCCCGTCGAGCCGGTACGCGGCCAACGCGTCGACGATCCGGCGCAGCGGCCGCGTCACGCGCCGCGACGTGACCCAGGCGCCGACGAGGCCCACGGTCAGCAGGAACAGCACCAGACCGGCGATCAGGGACATCAGCCGCACCGTCCGCGCCCTGATCAGCGACTCGTCGGCGGTCACCTCGACGGACCCGAGGCGCCCCCCGAGAATCGGAGCGACGGCCGTCGCCGGGCGCGCGCCGCCCCGTTCGGCACCGCGGATCCGGCCGACGCGCACGATCTCCTCGCCGCGGTCGTTCCGCACGACGATCGACTCGACCGCGGGGTCGCTCGACTTCGCCTCGCGGAGCAGTTCGTCGAGGCGCACGAGGTCGTCGTACAGCAGCAGCAACTTGGCTCGCTCCGCGATCAGCTGCGTCAGTCCGTCGAGTCTCTGCGTCTGCTCGTCGGCCAGCAGGCGGTAGGTCGCCCGACCGACGACGACCAGATTCAGGCCGCCGAAGACGAACACGGCGAGAGAAAACAGCGCCGCCAGCCGCAGGTGAAGCGGCACGAACCGGCGGGTCCGTCGCGACGATGCGTGCATCACTGCCGATACTGCCGGGGGTCGGCTCTCTCGAAGCGTTCGACGCCGAGTTCGTGCAGGAGCTTTTCTGCGGCGGGATCCTCGTGCAGGCCGGTCAGCACGCGCACGAGGTGCTCGCGCGTCTCCCGGTCGACGGACGGCGCGAGCACGATCGGCGGAATCGGGAACGGTCCGTATCGGGCGGCGACCTCGAGTCCGCGGACCTCGTCGGCGTCACGGACCAGCAGATCCTCGTACACGAGCGAATCGACGAACGCGGCGTCGGCGAGCCCCCGCGCCACGGCGCGGATCGAGTAGTCGTGACCGTGCGTGTAGTACCAGCGTCCAAGGAACCGGTCCGGGTCTCGTCCGGCGCGCTCGAGCAGGTCCCACGCCACCCGGCGACCCGTGAGCGAAAGCGAGTCGACCAGTGCCACCGTCCGTCCTGCCAGGTCGTCGAGGTCCCGGATGTCGCTTCCGGCGTGTACGACCAGGTAACTGTAGTAGACGGTCTCTCCCCTGACCCTCGGAACCACCGCCACGAACGGCGCGAGCCTGTCCGCGATCTGCCAGGCGGCTCCGGTGCAGATCCACGCGAGGTCGACCTCGCCCCGGAGCAGCAGGCCGTTGACCTCCTCGTAGGTGCGCCGCTGGACGATCCGCAGCGGCCGTCCCTCGGCGCGCGCGACGTAGTCGAACAGGCCCTCGTACCAGTGGACGGTCCGCTCCGGCGTGATCATGGCCCCGATCGCCACGCGCAGCGGTGCCCCGGCGGGTGCGAGCGGTCCGCCGTCGGGACGCGCGGCCGTGCTCGAACCTCGCGCCGCGTCCTGTGGGGGCTGGTGCGAGATCCAGGAGACGAGCTGCTCCCCGACGCCGCTGCCGGGTACCGCGACCAGCGCGAAGACAGCGGCGATGACCGCGATCAGGCACAGCGCGGCTCGCCTCACCTCGCCTCCCGCCCGACCTACGCGGGATCGGGCACCGATCCCAGCCTGCCGACCAGGGCCGCCATCACGCGCAGCGGTCTTGTCGCTGCCCGTTCGGCCAGCTTCGCTCCGAAGGTCTCCCACCACGACGTGTGGTCACCGGCGAAGCCGACGACCCATCCGCGGACATTGGCGGCCGCGGCGTCGTCCCCGCGTTCGAGGCAGTCGGCCTCCTTCCGCATCAGCGCCGCGAGAAACCGGAGCTGATGTCCGACGTGGTCCGCGGGAAGATCCGCGTACGGCGCCGCCTCGTAGCCTGCCCGCTCGTAGAGACTGCGGCAGACCAGCACCGGCGTCCGCTCGGGTTCGTCCGGTTTGGGGACGTGGGCCGCCTCCTGCGGCGGGACGGCCCGCTCGCGGTCGGGAATCCGCAGCAGCGCCTCGAACTCGCGCGCGTGCTCGTCCGGTGTCGCCGCCTTCCCGCCGGGGTCCTTCTCGAGCAGGCCGGCTCCGACCAGGGACGCGACCCACTCCTCGTCCGCCAGCAGCCGATCGACAGCCTCCGACGGCCCGGCAAGGAAGTACGTGCCGGCCAGCTCGAACAGATCAGCGAGCCGGCGAAGATCGCCGGCTCGCTGCTGGTCGTTCCCGTGTCGGTCCTCGGTCATCCATGCACCCTGTCGCGCCGCCATTCGATGTTGGGACCGGTCAGGCCCGGATCGGCGAAGCCGGGAGGCGCGTCGCCCGGCGCATCGGGATCATACTGCCAACTGAGCGCCCTGCCGATGCAGGCCGTGACGCACGCCGGCTCGAGCCCCGCGTCGATGCGATGCACGCAGAAGGTGCACTTCTCCATCTTGCCGCTGTCCTCGTTGAACTGCGGCGCGTTATAGGGGCACGCGGCGGCGCAGTACTTGCAGCCGATGCAGGTGTCCTGGTCGATCAGCACGATGCCGTCGCTCTCGCGCTTGCTGATCGCCTGAACGGGGCAGGCCTTCAGGCACGCCGGCTCGTCGCAGTGGTTGCACGACATGCTGTAGAACGCCCGCCGTGCATTGGGGAACCGGCCCGATTCGACCTCCAGCACCCGGCGCCAGTTGGTCTGGCGGGCGCTGAAGGGCGAGGCGAGCGTCAGCGGCGACGCAAGGGGCCGCGTGTTGTTCTCGGACTTGCACGCCACCTCGCAGGTGTGGCAGCCCGTGCACTTGGTGAGGTCGAGAATCCAGCCTACGTTGGGCATCTGTTTTCTCCTTGCGTCTACCGCCGCGACTTTCTTTCGGCAGCCTCCCTGCGATGGCGGGAGATCGGATCCTCGAAGCGCCAGCGTCTGGGCGGAGGCTCAGGGGCCGGAGCCCTGTTCGTGCCGGCATCCTGCTGCCGTCCGCTCGCCGCGCCGGATGCCGCCGCACCGGCGAATGCGCCGCCCCCGAGCGGGATCACGCGCACCGGCGTGTCGTAGAACGAGGCCGACCCGCCGATCTTGTCCTGCAGGCAGACATCCTGGAGATACGGATCGAGCATCAGCAGCGGGTTGAGCACCACGCCGCGTCCGCGTGCCGGGTCGTGCGGGACCGGCTGCCCGTCGATCGTGTGGTTGCCGTTCGAGCCCATCTCCCAGTGGCCGTACGAGTGCGGGATGCCGACGACACCCGGGCGCATGCCTTCGGTCAGACGGACCCGGCCGACGGCGAAGGCGCCGTTCGGCCCCTCGATTCGGACCAGGTCCCCGCTGCGCAGTCCGCGCGCACGCCCGTCCCCGGCGTTCATCTCGATCGCGTTCTCGGGGCGCAGTCCCTGCAGCCACGGGTTGGCGATCGTGCGCGCCTGCGCGTGATAGACGTAGCGGTACGTGATCGCGTGCAGGTCGAATCCCGGCGGCTCGACGATCGGCCGGTCGAGCGCATCGCGGACCGGTTCGACCTTCGGCAGCGGGTCGTAGAACTCACCGGTCATCGAGTCGCGCGTCGTGGCGAGCGGTTCGATGTACATGTGGATCAGCTTGGCGAACTTGCTCTTGATGTAGTCGCCGTCGTAGGACGCCGACGGATCGGACGGATCCCCGTTGACCGGAGCGAACACGCCACCCTTGGCGATGATCTCGTCGACCGGAACGCCGGTCTCGACCGAGAGGTTGTTCAGGATGTTGAGGTACCAGTCCCACGCCGAGTACAGGCCGGAGCGCCAGTCATAGTTCGGCGCGGCTCCGCTCAGATCGAACGCGCCGGCCCCGACGCCGGGAATCCCGAGCCGGGCCCCCAGCGCGATCATGATGTCCTCCATCAACTGGGGACCGGTCGCCTCCTCGGTACCGAGCCAGTAGTCGCGCGCGACATTGCCCTGCGAGAGCGGCGAGACGTAGAACTTGCGCGGCTTGCCGTCGATCGTCTCCTCGATGATGCTGCCGACGAGCGGCTGGCGGAATCCCGACGTCTTGGTCAGGATCGCCGGCGAGACGTGCGGAGTCGACCAGCGCTCGAGCCAGGTCGTGTCGGGCAGGATGTAGTCTGCCCACTTCGACGTCTCGCCGATCAGGATGTCGAACGCGACGAGCAGCTTGATCTTGCTCTCGTCGGCGAGGATCCGCTCGCCTTCCGCGCGGGCCGCGGGAGTCGAGTAGAGCATGTCGTTCCAGTAGAGGATTACCGCTTCGACCTGATACGGATAGCCGTCCTTGATCGAGGGCAGGATCTCCTGGTAGTTCCAGCGCGTGTTGAACGGGAACCACGGCCGCTTTGCCGGGTAGCCGTCCCGCGCGAACAGGTTGGGCGCGTCGGTCTCGTAATGCTTGCCGAACCGGGTCACCGGCACGCCCGAAGGGCTCAGCCCGCCGACAACGGTCTTGATGGCCACCTGCCCGGGCGCCTTGCCGCCGGTCTCGCTGAAGTGCGAACCGCCCTTGCTGTTGCCGCCCTTCCAGTCGAAGTTGCCGACGAGGATGTTCAGCAGGTGAATCGCGAACAGGTTGTAGACACCATTGGTGTGCTTGACCGGCCCGCGATACGGATTGGCCACGGCCTTCTTGCCCGCCGCGGCGAACTCGCGCGCCGTGTCGATGATCATCTGGACGTCGACGCCGCAGATCGCTGCGTACTCGTCGAGGGTCTTCTCGCGCACACGCTCGACGAGACGCGACCAGACCGTGCGCGCCTGGACGCCGTTGACCGTGACGGTGCCCGGATCGAGCTCACCCTTCGAACCCGGCGCCGAACCGGCCGGCCACGCCTGCCCCCCGCTCCAGACCATCGGCTCGCCCGAGCCGTCGCGGACGAAGGCCCCGGTCGCCTCGTCGACGAGGAAGCACGCGTCGCTGTAGGTCTTCTCGCCGTTGACGTTGGCCGCCGTGTTGGTCAGGAAGTTCCGGTCGTAGCTGTCGGTGTCGATCATCCAGCGCGCCATGCCCAGCGCAAACGCGGCGTCGGTCCCCGGCTTGATCGGCACCCAGCGGTGCGAGCGCGCCGCCGTGTTCGACAGCACCGGATCGACCGTCACCATCTTCCCGCCGCGGGCCAGGAAACTGGTGATCATCCCGGTCAGCGTCTGCATCGGGAAGCCGGCCTCGAGCGGCCGGGTGCCGAACCAGATCAGGTACTCCGCGTTCAGGATGTCCGGCTTGAAATGGTGCGCCTTGAAGTCGGTCATCAGGTCGATGCCGGTGTGGTGGGACAGCTCGCAGATCGACGTGTGGTCGTGGCGGTAGTTCACCGTGCCGAACCCGTTCTTCCAGATGCGGTCGGTGAACTCCTTCTGCCCGTGCTCGATCCGTCCCGCGGAGAACAGCAC
>RFIB01000300.1 GCA_003695625.1 Acidobacteriota bacterium
CGCAGCAGCGCCGACAGCCGCTCCGACTTCTCGATCGAGATCGTGCCGACGAGGACCGGCTGGCCCCGCTTGTGGCACTCCTTGATCTCCTCGACGACGGCGCGGAACTTGGCGTCCTCGGTGCGGAAGATGACGTCCGGATGATCGACCCTGATCATCGGCCGGTTGGTCGGGATGACGCGGACGTCGAGTTCGTAGATCTTGGCGAACTCGGCAGCCTCGGTCTCGGCCGTGCCGGTCATGCCGGACAGTTTCTCGTACATCCGGAAGTAGTTCTGGAAGGTGATCGTCGCGAGTGTCTGGTTCTCGCTCTGGATCTTGACGCCTTCCTTGGCCTCGACCGCCTGGTGCAGGCCGTCCGACCAGCGCCGGCCGGGCATCTTGCGCCCGGTGTGCTCGTCGATGATCACGACCTCGCCGTCCTCGACCATGTAGTCGACGTCCCGGCGGTAGAGCGTGTGCGCGCGCAGCGCCTGGTTCAGCGCGTGCAGGATCTCGATGTTGGACGGGTCGTAGAGGTTGTCCACGCCGAGCAGCTGCTCGGCGTGCCGGATCCCCTGCTCGGTGAACACCGCGTTGCGGTTCTTGACGTCGACGATGTAGTCGCCGCTCGCCTCGGCCTCCTCGCGCTTCTCCCGCTCGACCTCCCCGGCGATCACCAGCCCCGGCTTGAGCTTCGGGATCACGCGGTCGACCACCGAGTAGATCGACACGTCACCCTCGGACGGGCCGGAGATGATCAGCGGTGTACGCGCCTCGTCGATCAGGATCGAGTCGACTTCGTCGACGATGGCGTACTGGTGGCCCCGGCACTGCACGATGTCGGTGCCGGAGAACTTCATGTTGTCGCGCAGATAGTCGAACCCGAACTCGTTGTTGGTCCCGTACGTCACGTCGCAGGAGTACGCCTCGCGGCGCGCGGCCTCGTCGAGATCGTGCTGGATGCAGCCGACGGTCAGTCCGAGGAAGCGGTAGACCTTCCCCATCCACTCGGCGTCACGACGCGCCAGGTAGTCATTGACGGTCACGACATGGACGCTGCCCCGCAGCCCGTTGAGGTACGACGGCAGCGTCGCCACCAGCGTCTTGCCTTCGCCGGTCCGCATCTCGGCGATCGCGCCCCGGTGAAGCACGATGCCGCCGAGAAGCTGGACGTCGAAGTGGCGCATGCCCAGCACGCGGCGCGCGGCCTCGCGCACGACGGCGAACGCCTCGACCAGCAGGTCGTCGAGCGACTCGCCGTTGTCGATCCGCTGCCGGAACTCGGCCGTCTTGGCCTGGAGCTCGGCGTCGCTCAGCGCCCGCATCGCGGGCTCGCGCTCGCCGATCGCCGCCACCAGCGGCTGCAGGCGCTTGAGCTCCCGCTCGTTGGCCGTGCCGAAGACCTTGCTCAGGACCTTGTTGATCATCGCGTTCCTGCCGGGACGGGACAGGGGCGTCCCCGCCGGATGCTACCCGCGGCGGGTGCCCGGGGCCACCCTGACGGCGCGGCCGGTCCCGGACTCAGTAGAACAGGCCTTCGTCGGAGATGTACTTCATCGGGTCGACGTGCTGGCCGCGGACGAGCACCTCGTAGTGCAGGTGCGAGGCCGTCGAGCGGCCGGAGCTGCCGACCAGCGCGATGACGTCGCCGCGGCGGACCCGTGCTCCCGGGCGGACCTTGTAGGCCGACAGATGCCCGTAGCGCGTGACGATGCCGTCGCCGTGGCTGATGTAGAGCACCTTGCCGTAGCCGCCGTTGCGCTCGGTCTTGACCACGATCCCGTCCGCCGGCGCACGCACCGGCGTTCCCTCCGGAGCGGAGATGTCCAGCCCGCGGTGGAACTGGCGCAGCCCGGTGAACGGGTCGCGCCGCCAGCCGTACCCCGAGCCCATCAGGCCGCGCACCGGGACGATCGACGGAATCCGCGACAGGCGCTCGGACTGCTCGCCGAACGCGCGCTCGACCGTGTCGAGCCGCCGCTCGAGCAGGTCGCCGAGCCCCGAGAGTTCCTCGGCCTCGCTGCGGAACACGTCGGCCCGCGCCGCGGGGGTCAGCCCCTCGAGCCCCTTCGGATAGCCCTGGCCGCCGATCCCGAGCGACGGCATGTCGAGCCCGGCCATCACGGCGAGCTTGGCCGTGCGCCGCTCGAACAGGTCGAGCCGCGCGCGCAGGTCGGCGATCGTCGCCTCGACCTCGGCGGTCCGCTGCGCCAGCTCGTCGCGCTCGGCCTGCACCGCGGCGAGATCGCCGGACACGCCGCGCGCCCAGAGCAGGGCGACCGGCGCGACGAGGGCGAGCACGACGACGAGCCCGGCGCCGGCCAGCGCAGCCACGATCTGCGTGCCGCGCAGCTGGAACCGCTTCATCGACCCGCGGGCGTCGGGCACCACCATGACGGTGTAGTGGCGCTTGAGCACGGACTGAACCCCTCCTCGCCGCGCCTGCGGGCGCGATCCGGCGCACGGTCGGGGCGGAATATAGACTCCGGTCGGCAGACGGTGCAAACGATTCCGTAACTTCGTGTTCGCGCCGTGCGCCCTCGTCCCGCGGCCGGCCGGACGGCACCGCACGGGCCGCCGCGGCACGCGGCGGGACGCGGTGGATCCGTCGCGCCGCGTTGACGGCCCCCGCCCCTGCCCCGGAGAATCCGGCGGATGGACCCGCGAGACCGCGCCTCCCGCCGGCTGTTCGCCGGCCTTCCCCGACCGGAGCTCGACCCGCCCGCCGAGCGGGCCCTCGCCGAGCTGCAACCGGCCGGCGTGATCCTGTTCGACCGGAACCTGCGCAGCGTGGCCCAGCTCCGGGACCTCGTGGCGGGCGTGCGCGAGGTCTGTCGCGATCCGGTGCTCGTTGCCGTCGACGAGGAAGGCGGCCCCGTCAACCGCCTGCGGCGGGTGGACGACCTGTTCGCGCTGCTTCCCGACGCGCGGCGCCAGGCCACCTGGCCGGCGGACCGCCTCGCCGCCGTGTGGCGGGCCGTCGGCCGCGCGCTGCGCTGCCTCGGCTTCGACGTCGACTTCGCGCCGGTGGTCGACCTCGACGCCGGATCCGGGCGGAACGCGATCGGGCCGCGCGCGTGGTCCGACGATCCGGACGAGGTGGTGCGATGTGCCGGCGCGGTCCTCGGCGGCCTGGCGGACGCCGGGATCGCCTCGTGCCTCAAGCACTTCCCGGGGCTCGGCGGCACCGACGTCGACACGCACCGCGAGCTGGCGGTCTCGCCGATGACTCCGGACCGGTTCGAGACGCGCGACGGACGCCCGTTCGCCGAACTGGCGTCGCGCGCGCCGATGGTGATGACCGCACACGCGTGGTACCCCGGGCTGGAGCATGCCGAAAAGGCGCCCAGGCCGGCGACGTTCAGCCGTCCGCTCGTCCACGGTCTGCTGCGCTCGCGGCTCGGCTACGACGGGGTGGTCGTCTCGGACGACCTCGGCATGGGGGCCCTCGCGGGCCACGGAGGGCCCGACCGCCGCGCGGTGCAGGCCCTGGCCGCCGGCTGCGACGTGGCACTGTTCTGCGCCGATCTCGACGCACCACGCCGCGCCCGTGACGCGATCCTCGCCGCCCTGCGCGACGGCCGGCTCGACGAGCGGGAGCACGTCGAGGCGCTGGCGCGGCTCGGCCGGCTGTTCGCCCGCCTGCACCTCGACGCACCGGGACCGCTGCCGTGGCAGGCGTGGAATGCCGCGCGCGACGAACTCGAGGCGGTGCTCGGCGCCACGTGACGCCGGGTCAGCGCAGGCCGTGGCCCGTCAGGCGCTCGAGCGCCTCGAGGTAGCGCCGGCGCGTGCCCTCGACGACCTCGGCCGGCAGGTCCGGCGGCGCGGTCTCCTTGTCCCAGCCGATCCGCTCGAGATAGTCGCGGACGTACTGCTTGTCGAACGACGGCTGCGGTCTGCCGGGCTCGTATTCGTCGCGGGGCCAGAAGCGGGACGAGTCGGGCGTGAGCATCTCGTCGCAGATCGTGATCCGCCCGTCGATGACGCCGAACTCGAACTTGGTGTCCGCGATGATGATCCCGCGCTCCTCGGCGTAGGCCGCAGCGCGCGCGTAGAGATCGAGTGTCAGGTCGCGCAGCCGCTCGGCGGTGTCACGACCGACCAGGTCGGCCATCGTGTCGAAGTCGATGTTCTCGTCGTGCCCGGTCTCGGCCTTGGTCGCCGGCGTGAAGATCGGCTCGGGCAGGCGGTCGCACAGCCGGAGCCCGTCGGGAAGCGGGATCCCGCAGATCGCGCCCGTCCGCTGGTAGTCCTTCCAGCCGGACCCGACGATATAGCCGCGCGCCACGCACTCGACCGGGAACATGTCGGCCTTGCGGACCAGCGCCGAGCGCCCCTCGAGCACCTCGCGCCAGCCCCGCAGCGGCTCCGGATACTCGTCGACGTCGTCGGTGACCACGTGGTGCGGGACCAGCTCGCGCATCTTCTCGAACCAGAACATGGAGATCTGGTGCAGCACCTTGCCCTTGTCCGGGATCGGCTGCGGGAGCACGTGGTCGAACGCGGAGATGCGATCGGTCGCGATCAGCAGCAGATGGTCGCCGAGGTCGTAGATGTCGCGGACCTTGCCGCGCGAGAGCAGGGGAACTCCCGGAATCTCGGTGCGGACGAC
>RFIB01000301.1 GCA_003695625.1 Acidobacteriota bacterium
CTCCTCGGGCTGGCCGTGCTCGCCGCCGTGGCCGCGGGACTCGGGGCGGGCCGTCTCGGTCGGAGCGAGGGGGATGTCCGCGTCACCGTGGCTGCGGTGCAGGCGGCGCTGCCCCGCGAGGCGGACGCGTGGGGCAAGTTCCTCGCCCACGAGCGGCTGACGATCGAGGCCGCGCGGCGCGGCGCGCGGCTGGTCGTGTGGCCCGAGTCGGCGGTGCCGTACCGGCTCGACAGGCACCGCGGCTACCGGGAGCTGGTGGCGGCGCTCGCGCGGCGGGCCGGCGTCGACATCGTGCTCAACACGATCGAGGCGGATGACGCGGGACGGTACTTCAACGCGGCGGCGCTCGTGCGAGCCGACGGCCGGCCGGGCGGCGCGTACCGCAAGCGCCGCCTCGTTCCGTTCGGCGAATACCTGCCGCTGCGCTCGCTGTTCCGCCGCGTGCCGGCGCTCGCGGCGCAGGCAGGCGACTTCACGCCCGGCGCCGAACTCGTGCTCCTCGAGTCGCGCGACGGCACGGTCGGCCCGCTCGTCTGCTACGAGGCCGTGTTTCCCGCCCTGGCGGCCGACGAGGCGGCGGCCGGGGCGGATCTGCTGGTCAACATGACCAACGACAGCTGGTTCGGCTGGACCGGAGGGCCGGCCCAGCACCTCGCGCACGCCCGGCTGCGGGCGGCCGAGACCGGCCTGCCGCTCGTCCGCGCGGCGTACTCCGGCATCTCGGCGATCTTCTCCGACCGCGGCCGCGAACTCGGTCGGCTCGGCCTCGGCGAGCGCGGCGTGCTGACCGCGGAGGTGCACGTCGGCGGCCGCGCCCCGGGGGCGGCGGTCGGGCGGGCGCTCGCGCGGCTGTGTGCTACTCTCGCCGCCGTCGCTGCCGCCCTCGTCCTCGTCCGGGCCCGGCGCGCCGACGTCGCGCCGGACGCGGAGGCAGGGCCGGCGCCGGAAGGGACTTCCCGCGATGAAGGATGAACTGCTCGAACGCTGGAAGGCGCTCAACAGCCGGCTCGCGCCGCTGCGGAGGTATCTTTGACACCTCCGAACTCGAGCGCGAGATCGCCGAGATCGACGGCAAGCTCTCGGACGAGAACGTCTGGGCCAACCCCGCGCAGGCTGCCGAACTGAACCGGCGCCGCGCGGAACTCGTCGCCGCCCGCGATCGCGGTGCGGCGCTGCGGCGCGCCGTCGAGGACGCCGAGACGCTGCTCGAGCTCGACGCGGAAGGCGAGGCCGGGCTCGACGACGACTTCGCCGCCGCGCTGGCCGACGCGGAGCGGCGCGTCGAGGCGCTCGAGGTGGCGACGATGCTCTCCGACGAGGAGGACCACCTCAACGCGTACATCTCGATTCATCCGGGAGCAGGGGGCATCGACGCCCAGGACTGGGCCGAGATGCTGCTGCGGATGTACCAGCGCTGGGCCGAGCGCGCCGGGTATCGCTGGGAGCTGCAGGAACTGCTGCCGGGCGAGGGGGCCGGCATCAAGAGCGCGACGGCACGGGTGGCCGGGCCCGACGCCTACGGCTGGGCCAAGGCCGAGCGGGGCGTGCATCGCCTGGTCCGGATCAGTCCGTTCGACGCCCAGGCCCGCCGCCACACCGCCTTCGCGTCGGTCGACGTGATCCCCGAGGTCGACGACTCGATCGAGATCGAGATCCTCGACAAGGACCTGCGGATCGACACGTTCCGCAGCTCGGGAGCAGGCGGCCAGCACGTCAACGTGACCGACTCGGCGGTCCGCATCACGCACCTGCCGACCGGGATCGTCGTCACCTGCCAGGACGAACGCAGCCAGCATCGCAACCGCGAGAAGGCGATGAAGATGCTCCGCTCGCGCCTCTACGAGCGCGAGCTGCGCGAGCGCGAGGAGGCGCGCGCGGCGGCCGCCGGCGAGAAGAAGCAGATCGACTTCGGCAGCCAGATCCGCTCGTACGTGCTCGCGCCGTACCGCATGGTCAAGGACCACCGCACCGGCCTCGAGGTCGGCGACGTCGACCGCGTGCTCGACGGCGACCTCGAGCCGTTCATGAAGGCCTGGCTGCTCTCCCGCGCCTGATCGCCCTCGACGTGGCGCCGGACCGCCGTCGCGCGTGACGCGACGTGCGCCCCGCAGTTGCCCGTCGCCGCGCCGGTCCCTAGATTCCCGCGGGGGGCCCGGAGTGCGCGGAAGAGTTCCCGAGTGCCCGTTCCTGTTCGCATCGTGACGGACGCCCGGGGGTCGCGCACGCGCGAGCCCGGTGAAGCGTGGTGCCGGGGTGTCCCGGAGCGGGCGCCCGGCACGCCGCGCGGAAGGCGACGGGATCGCGCGCACAAGGGACCGGGTCCGCTCAGCCGGGGCACGGCGCGGGCCGATAAGGAAAGGCGATGAACCCCGTGGACGAGCACGAGATCGAGATCCTCGAGATCGTCGGACTCGACGACGACGAGAAGCCCGCGAAGGAACCGGAGCCGCCGGCTCCGCCGCGGGACGAGCCGCTGCGCGGCGCGGGCCAGCTCCGCCGTCCGACCGCCGCCGGCGTCCAGGTCGGGCGCATCCGGGCCGCGGCGACGCGCGACGCGACGCTCTCCGTGCTGCGCGACCTGCTCGAGCCGCTCGACGCGCTCGAGGCGTGCGTGCGCAACGAGCTCGACGAGCAGGGCCTGCGCCAGGCGGTGCGGATGGCGCTGCGCGATCTGTGGGACGTGTTCCGCCAGCACGACCTCGAGCGGATCGAGGGGGACGGGGTCGAGTTCGATCCCGCGATCCACGATGCGGTGGAGATCGTGCCGACGGACCGGGTCCCGCAGGGGACCGTGCTCAAGGTCCTGCGGGTCGGATACAGGCTCGGCGGCGAGCTGGTCCGCCCGGCGATGGTGCGGGTGGCCGCGCCGGACCGCCGCGGGTCGGCCGGGGGCCGGGAGGAGACGCGATGAGCAGAATCGTCGGGATCGATCTGGGGACGACCAACTCGGTCGTCAGCGTGATGGAGGGGGACGCGCCGGTCGTCATCCCGACCCGCGAAGGCAGTCACGTGGTGCCGTCGATCGTCGCCTTCTCGCGCCGCGGCGAGCGGCTGGTCGGATCGCTCGCCAAGCGGCAGGCGGCGACCAACCCGGAGGGGACGTTCTTCGCCATCAAGCGCCTGATCGGGCGCAAGAAGGCCGAGTGCGACGAGAAGAAGATCACCGAACGGGTGCCGTACCGGATCGTGGCGTCGGCCAACGGCGACGCCCACGTCCAGGCCGGCGACCGCGTGATCAGCCCGCAGGAGATCTCCGCGGCGATCCTCGCCAACCTCAAGGAGATCGCGGAGGAGTACCTCCAGGAGCCGGTCGAGGACGCGGTGATCACGGTCCCGGCGTACTTCGACGACACGCAGCGGCAGGCGACCCGCGACGCGGGGCGGATCGCGGGACTCAACGTGCTGCGGATCCTCAACGAGCCGACGGCGGCCTCGCTGGCCTACGGGCTGATCGACGGCGACGGCCAGGAGCGGATCATCGCCGTCTATGACCTCGGCGGCGGCACGTTCGACATCTCGATCCTCCGCCTCGCCGAAGGCGTGTTCGAGGTCCTCTCCACCAACGGCGACACGTTCCTCGGCGGAGAGGACTTCGACCAGCGGATCATCGACTGGATGGCGACGCAGTTCGCCGAGGACACCGGCATCGATCCGCGGGGCGACCGGCTGGCGCTCCAGCGGCTCAAGGAGGCCGCGGAGAAGGCCAAGATCGAGCTGAGCCGCGAGCCGCAGACCGAGATCCAGCTCCCGTTCCTGGCCAACACCGAGAAGGGACCGGCGCACTTCGGCCGCACGCTGACCCGGGACGTGTTCGAGGGCCTGGTGCGGGACCTGGTCGACAGGACCGCCGGACCGTGCGAGGAGGCGCTCAGGCTGGCCGGCATCGACGCGAGCCAGATCGACGACGTGCTGCTCGTCGGCGGACAGACGCGCACGCAGCTCGTCCAGCAGCGGGTGCAGGAGATCTTCGGGCGCGAGCCGAACCGCAAGGTCAACCCCGACGAGGTCGTCGCGCTCGGCGCGGCAATCCAGGCCGGGATCCTGTGCGGCGACGTCAAGGAGATCGTGCTGCTCGACGTCACGCCGCTGTCGCTCGGCGTCGAGATCAAGGGCGGCGGGTTCGTCAAGATGATCGAGCGCGGCGCCACCGTGCCGTGCCGCCGGACGCGCGTGTTCACCACCACCGCCGACAACCAGACGAAGGTCGAGGTGCACGTGCTGCAGGGCGAGCGCGAACTCGCCGCGGCGAACAAGAGCCTGGCGCGGTTCGAGCTGGTCGGGATCCCGCCGGCTCCGAAGGGGACGCCGCAGATCGAGGTCGCGTTCGACATCGACTCGAACGGCATCGTGTCGGTCTCGGCGCGCGATCTGGCCACCGGCCTTCAGCAGCAGGTCGTCGTCACCCCGACCTCGGGGCTGACGCCCGAGGAGATCGAGCGCGCGATCGCGGAGGCGGAGGCCTACTCGGAGGAGGACCGCCGCCGGATCGCCGCCGCGCGGGCCAAGTCGAAGCTCCAGGGGCTGCTCGACAGCAACGAGAAGACCTACCGCGAATTCGCCGATCTGCTCTCCGCCGAGCAGCAGGACGAGATCAAGAGCGCCTTCGAGACGTGTCGCGAGGCCCTGGCCGGAGAGGATCCGGAGGCGCTGAACGCGGCGATCGAGCGGCTGTCCGAGGTGGCCCGCGTGCTGACCGAGGTCGCGCTGTTCGACCCGAACGCGGCAGGCTGATCCGGCGGGGCCGGCGGCGAAGCCGGCCCCGCGGCTCCGCGGCGGTCCGGACGGGACATTTTCCGCCCGGCTGCTAAGATGCGGCGCCGTGACCACGAAGGACTACTACGAGATTCTCGGCGTGTCCCGGGACGCGAGCCCGGACGAGATCAAGCGCGCCTACCGGCGCCTCGCGATGGAACTGCACCCCGACCGCAACCCGGACCGGCACGATGCCGAGGAGCGCTTCAAGGAGCTTTCCGAGGCGTACGCGGTGCTCAGCGATCCGGACAAGCGGCGTCGCTACGACCGCTTCGGCCCGGACGGCGTGCGCGGGGCGGGGCCGACGATCGATCCCTCGATCTTCGAGGAGATCTTCGGCGGCCGGACCGGGTTCGGCGGCCTCGAGGACCTGTTCGAGTCGCTGTTCGGTGCCGGCCGTCCCGGCGGCACGTCCCGGACGCGGGCACGGCGGGGCGACTCGCTGATCTACCGGCTCGAGATCGACTTCGACGAGGCGGTTCGCGGCACGGAGGTCAAGCTCAGGATCCCGCGCTCGGTCTCGTGCGACGCGTGCGAGGGCAGCGGGGCGGCGCCGGGGGGCATCGAGCCCTGCCGGACCTGCCGCGGCATGGGCCAGGTCGTCTCCCAGGTCGGTTTCATGCGCATCGCGCAGACCTGCCCCGCCTGCGGCGGCCGGCGACACGTCGTCCGGCGGCCGTGCACCGAGTGCGGCGGGTCGGGCCGCCGGGAGGTCGAGCGTCCCGTCACGGTCAAGGTCCCGGCCGGGGTCGACACCGGCACGCGGCTGCGCATCCGCGGCGAGGGCGAGGGCGGCTGGCGCGGGGGGCCGCCGGGCGACCTGTTCGTCGAGATCAGCGTGCGGCCCCACGAGAACCTGGCGCGCGACGGTGCCGACGTGCACTCGCAGCTCGAGGTCTCGTTCGCCGACCTGGTGCTCGGCACCGAGTGCGAGGTGCCCGGGCTCGACGGCCCGGAGACCGTGCGCGTTCCGCCCGGAACGGAACCCGGGACGACGATCCGCCTGAAGGGGCGCGGCATCCCCCGGCTCGGCGGGCGAGGCCGCGGGGACCACATCGTGCATGTCGTCGCGCGGCCGCCGGCGCGACTCGACCGCCGGGAACGGGAACTCTGGCAGCAGCTGCGCGAGCTCGAGAAGGAGCGGCGCGAGCGGGCCGGGGAGGGGGACGGCGGCCTGTTCGGCCGCGTCCGCGACATGTTCGGTGGCGACTGACCGCACCCGCTGGCCGGGACGCTGGTACCGCGTCCGCTTCCGGGTGGCACGGGCGGCGGCGGACGCCGCGGCGGCGATCGCGCTGGCGGACGGCGGGCTCGGCACGGAGCAGCGCCCCGCAGGCCCGGGCCGGACGCGGATCAGCGCCTGGTTCGACGACGAGGCGCAGGCGCGCCGCGCGGCGGAGCGGCTGGCGGCCTGCGGTCTGCTCGACGGCGCTCCGGAAGGACCGGTCGCGGTCGAGGACGAGGGCTGGCTCGCGGCCTCCCTCGCCCCGCGCGAGCCGATCCGCGCCGGTCACGTGCTGGTCTGCGATCGCGCTCCGGAGCAGTCGGTCGCCCCGCTCGTGCCGGTGATCCTGCCGCCCGGACGGGCGTTCGGCACCGGGGAGCACCCCACGACACGCGGGTGCCTCGAGCTGCTCGAGCCGGAGGACGTCGACGGCCGGACCGTGCTCGATCTCGGCTGCGGGTCCGGCATCCTTGCGATCGCCGCCGCTGCGCTCGGCGCGCGGCGCGTGCTCGCGCTGGACAACGATCCGCGCGTGATCGACGTGGCGGCCGACAACGTGCGGCTCAACGGCGCCGCGGCGCGGGTGGCGCTGCTCGCCGGCACGTGGAGCTGTCTCGACCCGTCCGCCGGTTTCGACCTGCTGATGGCCAACGTGCACCGGACCGCGGTGGTCCGGGCGGCGTCCGTGCTCGGGCCGCGTCTGGCGCGGCGCCGCGGCGTCGCGATCGTCTCCGGCTTCGCGCCCGGCGAGCTGCCCGCCGTCGCGGCGCGCTGGGCGGAGGCGGGGTTCGCGGTCGATCGCGAGACGGGCGACCGGGACTGGATCGCGGTACGGTTCCGCATCACGGAGACGACCGATGCGCGCTAGCCCCGTCGTTGCGGTCCTGATCGTCGCGCTCGCCGCGGCCCTGCTTCTTCCGGCGTGCACCGGCGGCCGGGACCGCCAGGCGGCGCTGGCGGCGCTCGAGCAGGGGCACCGCGAGCAGGCGGCGCGGGCGCTGCGGGGGTTCGTGCCGCGCAGCGCCGAGGACTGGGGGCTGCTCGAGCGCGTCTATACCGGCCTCAACGGGTTCGAGGACGAGGCGGTGCGCGCATTCCTCCCGCTCGGGCGGAGCGCGGAGCCGGAGGCGGTGCTGCTTGCGGCGCGCGTGGCGATCTCGGTCGACCGGGTCGATGCGGCCGCGGAGTGGCTCGCCGCGGCGCTCGACCGGCACCCGGAGGACGACCGGCTGGCGATCGAGCTGGCCAAGCTGCGCGGCCGCGCCGGCCGGCACCGCGAGGCGATCGCGCTGCTCGCGCCGCGCGCGGGCGCCGACCCGCGGATGCTCAACCTGCTCGGCTACGAGTGGCTGCTCGCCGGCGACGACGCCCGCGCGGAGGCGTTCCTCAGGCGCTCGATCGAGCAGGCCGGCCGGCTCGGCAGGCCGTACGCGCCGCCGCACTACCACCTCGGACTGCTCCTCGCCGCGCGCGGCGAGGACCGGCGCGCGCTCGAGCAGTTCACGCGTGCGCTCGCGGCGAACCCGCGCCATCTCGAGGCCGCCTATCAGGGGGCGGTCGTCGCGGAGAGGATCGGCGCGCCCGACGAGCTGGCCCGGTTCCGCGCGCGGTTCGGCGAGCTGTACCGCGAGCGTCTCGAGCGCCTCGGCGCGCTCGATCCGGCGGGGGAGATCGACGAGAGCGGCGAGCCGGTCGTGCGGCCCGTGTCCTGGGAGGACCGGGTCCGCGTCGAGGACACCGAGTTCGTCCGCAGGCTCCCCGCCGGGGCGCGGGTCGCGTTCGCCTGTCTCGCCCCCGCCGGTGGGGGAGCACGGTACGAGGTCAGCGCCGGCGGACAGGTGCTGTTCGACGCGCTCCTCGGCGGCGGTGCCGACGAGCCCGAGTACCACCCCGCGACGGTCGAGCTGCCGGCCGGCGAGGGCGACGTCGAGGTGCGGTTCCGCGTGCGGCCGGTCGGCCTCGTCGCACGGCTTGTCGGGCGTGCGCCGGCCGCGGAAGCCCGGTTCACCGAACCCGTCGTCCTCGGCGATCCGGCCCGGCGCAGCGCGGATCCCAGGCCGAACATCCTGCTGATCTCGCTCGACACGCTGCGGGCCGACCGGACGACGCCGTGGCTGACGTCGCGTCCGACGACGCCGGCGATCGCGCGCCTCGCGCAGGAGGGGCTCCGGTTCGCGCGCGCCGAGGCGCCGTCGAACTGGACCCTGCCGTCGCACTACTCGATGCTCTCGGGCCTCCCGCCGGCGGCCCACGGCGTGATGCCGGACCTGGGCGAGGTGCAGGCGTACCAGCACCCGGACCGCAAGCTGAACGTGCGCGGCTCGGGCGCCGAGACGATGCTGGCGGAGGTGCTCGACGAGGCCGGCTATCACACGCTGGCGGTCACCGAGGACGGCTGGGTCTCCGGCCGGTTCGGGTTCGCCCAGGGCTTCGACCTGTACCGCGCGGCGCCCGCCGGCTCGCTGCCGGCGACGCTCGCCGCGAGTCTCGCCGAGCTGCGCAGCGACGGGGCCGGTCCGTTCTTCCTGTTCGTCCACACCTACGCGCCGCATCAGCCGTACCACGCGCCGCGGCGCTTCCGTACGCGCTGGGCGGCCGGTGCGCGGATCGGGTTCGCGTGGCCCGAGGCGCGGGTGCCGATCGAGGAGTACAACCGCTTCCGGCTCGGTCCGCTGTTCCCGCCGAGCCGGGTCGACATCGAGACGTTCCGGGATCTCTACGACGGACAGGCCGCGTGGGCCGACACGCTCGTCGAGCGGCTCGTCGCGTGGCTCGACGAGGCGGGACTGCGCGAGCAGACACTCGTTGTCGTGACCTCGGACCACGGCGAGGAGATCTTCGAGCGCGGGCAGTTCGACCACGGCGACACGCTGTTCGAGGAGGTCACGCACGTCCCGCTGGTGCTGAACTGGCCCGGCCGGCTGCCGGCGGGCCGGGTGGTCACCCCGCCGGTCTCGCTGGTCGATCTCCCGGCGACGGTGCTCGACCTGGCGGGCATGCAGGACCGGCTCGGGCTGGGGCGCTCGCTGCGGCCGCTGTGGGAGGACTCCGCAGGCGCCGCGGACGCGCGTCCGGTGTTCGCGGAGGCGATCGGCCACGGTGGCGAACCGGTCCAGGCGGTCTGGTTCGGCGGGCTCAAGCTGATCCGCCGGCTCCGGGACGAAGGCGTGGAGCGACGCTGCCACGACCTGCGGAGGGATCCGGGAGAACGGATCAATCTCGCCGGAACGACGCGCTGTGACGTGGGCCGCCTCGAGGCGCTGCTCGACGCCCATCTCGACCGCGCTGCCGAGATCCGCGCCACCCTCGGCGAGACCCTGGGCGAGCTGGACGAGCAGACGCGCGACCGCCTGCGCGGGCTGGGCTACGTCCGCTGAGCCGCCGGCGCCTATAATCTGCCGTCCGGCCGGGTCCGCGAGCCCCGCCGCGGGCCGGCGTCTTCCCGGGAGGTCCCATGTACGATCGCTTCCGCGAGCACCTCGAGCGCGAACTCGGATCGATCCGCGAGTCCGGGCTGTGGAAGGACGAGCGCGTGATCGCCAGCCCGCAGGGGGCCGAGATCACGCTGGCCGACGGCCGCAAGGTGCTGAACTTCTGCGCGAACAACTATCTCGGACTGTCGGGCCAGCCCTGGCTGGCCGAGGCGGCGCGTCGCACGCTCGAGGAGCGCGGCTACGGCCTGAGCAGCGTGCGCTTCATCTGCGGCACGCAGGACATCCACAAGGAGCTCGAACGCAAGATCGCCGGGTTCGTGGGCAAGGAGGACGCGATCCTCTACGCGGCCTGCTTCGACGCCAACGGCGGCGTGTTCGAGGCGCTGCTCGGCGAGCCGGACGCGATCGTCACCGACCGGCTGAACCACGCCTCGATCATCGACGGCATCCGGCTGTGCAAGGCGAAGCGGTTCATCTTCGAGCACGGGAACCTCGACGACCTGGAGGCGAAGCTGCGCGAGGCGTCCTCGTGCCGGTTCCGGATGATCGCGACCGACGGCGTGTTCTCGATGGACGGCGACGTGGCGCCGCTGCCCGAGATCTGCTCGCTGGCCGAGAAGTACGACGCACTGGTCATGATCGACGACTGCCATGCGACCGGCTTCGTCGGCCCGCGGGGGCGGGGCACCCATGAACACCATGGCGTGATGGACCGCGTCGACGTCATCACCGGAACGTTCGGCAAGGCGCTGGGCGGCGCGTCCGGCGGCTTCGTGGCCGGCCCGAAGGAAGTCGTCGCGATGCTGCGCCAGCGTTCGCGCCCGTACCTGTTCTCGAACTCGCTCGCGCCCGCGATCGTCGGCGGATCGATCGCGGTGCTCGACCGGCTGTCGCAGACGACCGAGCTGCGCGACCGGCTCGAGCGGAACACACGGTGGTTCCGCGAGCAGATGACCTCCGCCGGGTTCGAGATCAGGCCCGGCTGGCACCCGATCGTCCCGATCATGCTCTACGAGGCGCGCCTGGCGCAGCAGATGGCCGCCGACCTGCTCGACGAGGGGATCTACGTGATCGGCTTCTCGTACCCGGTCGTCCCGAAGGGGCAGGCGCGGATCCGCGTCCAGCTCTCGGCGGCCCACGAGCAGGAGCATCTGCAGCGCGCTGTCGACGCGTTCACCGCGGTCGGCCGGCGGCTCGGGGTGATCTGACCGGCAGCTCCGTGTCGCCGGAGGAAGGAGACTCGTCGTGAACACTCCGTTTCGCCGTCTCGTGACGGGCATCCTGCTCGCCCTGGCGGCACTGTCCGGCTGTCGCGAAGGAGGCGACACGGTGGAGAACACCCTCGAGCCGATCGTCGACGTCGAGGCCCGCCTCGCGCGGTATGCGACCGTGCGCCTGGACGCCGACCTCTCGTCGCTGACCAGCGAACAGCGCCGGATGGTCCGGCTGTTCATCGAGGCCGCCGAGGCGATGGACCGCGCATTCTGGAAACAGGCCTGGGGCGACCGGGACGCGCTGCTCGAGCGGATCCGCGACCCGGCGGCGCGGGAGTACGCGCTGCTCAACTACGGCCCGTGGGACCGGCTGGCCGGCAACGAGCCGTTCCTGTCGGGGGTCGGGCCCAAGCCGCCCGGTGCGCGGTTCTTCCCGCCGGACATGACCAAGGACGCGTTCGACCGCGCGCTCGCCGCGGCGCCGGACGACCTGGCCGAGGCCCTGCGCAGCCACTACACGGTCGTGCGCCGCGACGAGGACGGCGGACTGCGCGCCGTGCCGTACCACGAGGAGTACGCCGAGGAGGTCCGCTTCGCGGCGGACCGGCTGCGACGGGCGGCGGCGCTGGCCCGCGATCCGGGATTGCGTCGCTATCTCGAGCTGCGCGCCCGGGCGCTGGTCACGGACGACTACCGTCCGAGCGACATGGCA
>RFIB01000302.1 GCA_003695625.1 Acidobacteriota bacterium
CGACCGGCCGTGGCCGCTCGACATGCACGCGGCGGCGGTGGCGATCCTGACGCACCTCGCGTTCCGGGCCGACGACCCGCAGGCCGCCGAACGCGCCGGGCGCGTCGTCGCCTGGTCGCTCGCGCACCTGTGGGACCGCCGCGGGTGGTTCGTGTTCCGGCGCGGCCGCCGGCTGACCAACCGCATCGCCTACCTGCGCTGGACGCAGGCGTGGGCCCTCGCCGCGCTCGCGGAGTGGGTCGTCGCCGACGCCACCCCGCGTCGTTAACTGCGACGCTCCCGCATCTTCTGTCCGCGAGCCGAGACGGCGTCGCAGCAGCGGCCGTTCCTACGAACGTGTCGCGACGTTTTTCATCAATTAACCGTCCGGGACAGTTGACACGTATTAGCCGGTTTGTTGGATTGTATGCAGCCCGGCGCCCGGCCGGACGATCCCGGAGGACAGCATGGACAGGAGACTGCGGGAGACCACGTACGAGGTCCTCAGCCGCCACGGCGTCGACCGGCGCCGCTTCCTGCGCTACTGCACGATGATCACCGCGGCGATGGGCCTGCCGTCCTCGATGGTCAGCCAGGTCGTGCAGGCGATGGAGTCGAAGCCGCGCATTCCGGTGATCTGGCTCCACGGGCTCGAGTGCACGTGCTGCAGCGAGTCGTTCATCCGCTCGTCCCACCCGCTGGCCCAGGACATCATCCTGAACATGATCTCGCTCGACTACGACGACACGCTGCAGGCGGCAGCGGGTCACCAGGTCGAGGAGATCCGCCGACGGCTGATCGAGGAACATCCCGGCGAGTACCTGCTCGCCGTCGAGGGCAACGCGCCGACGAAGGACGGCGGCGTCTACTGCACGGTCGGCGGCCAGACGTTCCTCGACGTGCTGCTCGAGACCGCCGAGCACGCGAAGGCGATCGTCGCCTGGGGCTCGTGCGCCTCGAACGGCTGCGTCCAGGCCGCCCGTCCCAACCCGACGGGCGCCCGGCCGGTCCATGAGCTGGTCCACGGCAAGCCGGTGATCAACGTGCCGGGCTGCCCGCCGATCGCCGAGGTGATGACCGGCGTGCTGACCTACGTGCTGACCTTCGACCGGCTGCCCGAACTCGACCGCTTCGGCCGGCCGAAGATGTTCTACGGCCACCGCGTGCACGACAAGTGCCAGCGCCGCGCGTTCTTCGATGCCGGCCAGTTCGTCGAGCAGTGGGACGACGAGGGCGCCCGTCAGGGGTGGTGCCTGTACAAGATGGGCTGCCGCGGCCCGATGACGTACAACTCCTGCTCGTCGATCAAGTGGAACAACGGCGTCAGCTTCCCGATCGGCTCGGGCCACGGGTGCATCGGCTGCAGCGAGAACGACTTCTGGGACAACGGGCCGTTCTACCAGCATCTCGCCGGCGTGCCCCTGCCCGGCGTCGAGTCGACCCCCGACACGATCGGCAAGATCGCCGCCGGCGCCGCCGCGGTCGGCGTCGCGGCGCACTTCGGCAGCTTCGTCGCCAAGCGGGCGCTGTTCGGTGACAAGGAGAGCAAGCCGGCCGACGCGACGAAGGACACGGGAGACGAGGCATGAGCACGCAGCGAGTCGTTGTCGACCCGATCACGCGGATCGAGGGCCATCTGCGCGTCGAGGCGATCCTCGACGACTCGAACCGGATCCGCGACGCCGTCTCGTCCGGCACGATGTGGCGCGGGATCGAGCTGATCCTCGAGGGACGCGATCCGCGCGACGCGTGGGCGTTCTGCGAGCGGATCTGCGGCGTGTGCACCACCGTCCACGCGCTGGCGTCGGTCCGCGCGGTCGAGGACGCGATCGGCACGCGGGTGCCGGTCAACGCCGACATCATCCGCAACATCATGTTCCTGACCCAGTACGTCCAGGATCACGTCATTCACTTCTATCACCTGCACGCGCTGGACTGGGTCGACATCGTCTCCGCCCTCAAGGCCGATCCGCGCCGGACGTCGGAGCTGGCCCAGACGGTCTCTCCGCACTGGCCGAAGTCGAGCCCGGGATATTTCCAGGACCTGCTCGGCACGCTCAAGACGTTCGTCGAGTCGGGCCAGCTCGGCCTGTTCGACAACGCCTACTGGGGCCACCCCGCCTACAAGCTGCCGCCCGAGGCCAACCTGATGGCCGTGGCGCACTATCTCGAGGCGCTCAAGTGGCAGAAGGAGATCATCAAGATCCACACCGTGTTCGGCGGCAAGAACCCGCATCCGAACTACCTGGTCGGCGGCATGGCCTCGGCGATCGCGCTCGAGTCGGACCATGCGATCAACATCGAGCGGCTGAACATGGTGCGGACGCTGATCACCGACGCGATCCAGATCGTCGAGCAGCTCTACCTGCCCGACCTGCTGGCGATCGCGAGCTTCTATCCCGAGTGGACGCAGTACGGGGGCGGGCTGGGCAACTACCTGTGCTACGGCGACCTGCCCCAGGCGGGCATCGACGACCCGTCGAAGTTCCTGTTCCCGCGCGGCGCGATCCTCGACAGGAACCTGTCCGAGGTGCTCGAGGTCGATCCGCGCGATCCGGAGGGGATCCGCGAGGAGGTCGCCCACTCGTGGTACGAGTACCCGGAGGGCCAGGAGGCGCTGCACCCGTGGGAGGGGACGACGAAACCGAACTACACCGGCCCGAAGCCCCCGTACGAGCAGCTCGACGAGCAGGGGGCGTACTCATGGCTCAAGTCGCCGCGCTGGAAGGGCCACGCGATGGAGGTCGGCCCGCTGGCCCGGATGCTCGTCGGCTACGCCTCGGGGCGCGAGGAGTTCCGCGAGGTCGTCGGCGAGGCGCTGGGCCGGCTCAAGCTGCCGGCGACGGCGCTGTTCTCGACGCTCGGGCGCACCGCCGCGCGCGGCCTCGAGACGCGCCTCGCGGTGCACTGGCTGCTCGCCGAGTACGACCGGCTGATCGCCAACCTGAAGGCGGGCGACACCGCGACGGCGAACACGGAGCGCTGGGAGCCGTCGACGTGGCCCGCCGAGTGCCGCGGCTTCGGGTTCACCGAGGCGCCGCGCGGCGCGCTCGGCCACTGGGTCACGATCCGCGACGGCAGGATCGCGGCGTACCAGATCGTCGTGCCGTCGACGTGGAACGCCTCGCCGCGTGACAGCCGCGGGCAGCACGGCGCGTACGAGGCCGCGCTGCTCGGCACGCCGATGGCCCGACCCGACCAGCCGGTCGAGATCCTGCGCACGATCCACTCGTTCGACCCGTGCCTCGCGTGCGCCTCGCACGTGATCGGGCCGGACGGGGGCACGCTGGCCGAGATCGTGATCCGCTGAGCGCGGCGACGGAGGTGGCGATGAGTTCGATCTCGCGACCGGTGAACAGCCCGCCGCCGGGGTACTTCGCGCAGAAGTACGTCTGGCAGTGGCCGATCCGGGTGTTCCACTGGATCAACGCCCTGGCGGTGCTGGTGCTGTTCTCGTCCGGGCTCTACATCTGGAACCCGATCCTCGTCCCCGCCGGCGAGCCGTGGAACCGCTTCGTGATGGCGACGGTGCGCAAGATCCACTTCGCGTTCGCGATGATCTTCGTCGTCAATTTCGTGTGGCGGATCTACTGGTTCTGGATGGGCAACAACTACGCCCGCTCGGGCTTCCCGTTCGTCTGGCGCCGCTCGTGGTGGCGCGACCTGTTCCGGCAGATGGTCGACTACCTCAAGCTGGAGCGGGGGCACCGCCATCTCGGCCACAACGCGCTCGGCGGTCTGGCCTACACCGTGTTCGTGATCGGTCTCGGCTGGCTGCAGATCCTCACCGGTCTGGCGCTGTACTCGGAGTCCAATCCGGACGGATTCTGGGGCACGCTGGTCGGGTGGGTCATTCCGCTTGCCGGCAGCTCGATGGCGGTACGCGTCTGGCATCACCTGTTCGCGTGGGGCTTCATCGTCTTCTCGATCCTGCACGTCTACATCGTGTTCTACGACGGCCAGCAGTACCGCAACGGGCTGATCTCGTCGATGATCTCCGGGTACAAGTTCTACGAGGCGGACGACATCGACCATGACACCTGGATCAGCTGACCCGCGCCGTGCGCCCGTCGCGGCGGGCGGCGCGGCCCCCGCGCCGCTGCTCGTGCTGGCGCTCGGCAACACGCTGCTGCGCGACGACGGCGTCGGCCAGGCGATCGCCGAGCGGATCGCGGACGACGTGGCGCGGCTCGGCGGCCGCGCAGAGCTGCTCGACGGCGGGACCCAGGGCATGGCACTGCTCGGCCGGCTCGAGGGCCGTGCGGCGGTGCTGATGCTCGACGCGGTCGCGCGCGGCGCGCCACCGGGATCCGTCCACCTCCTCGACGGACGCGAGCTGCTCGACTCGCCGCGGCCGCGGGGGACGAC
>RFIB01000303.1 GCA_003695625.1 Acidobacteriota bacterium
CAGGCCTCGCTGAGCTACCGCGACGCGGCGGACCAGTACAGCCAGGAGGCGATCGAGCGGTTCAACATCGTGCCCTCGTCCCAGGTGGCGACGCTCTCGCTGAGCTACACGCAGTCGCTGCTGCGCAACCTCGGGCTCTCGATCAACCGCACTGCGATCGAGCAGGCGAGCATCTCCCGTCGGATCTCGGAGCACCAGCTCCGCGCCACGATGCTGCGCGTGGTCGAGGAGACGATCCGCGCCTACTGGAACATGGTCGGAGCCGAGCAGTCCCTCGAGGTCGCGCGGCAGTCGCTCGACCTGGCGCGGGACTTTCTCGATCAGACCCGCGTCAAGGTCGAGGTGGGCACGCTGCCGCCGATCGAGGTGACGACCGCCGAGGCCGAGGTGGCCAGCCGCGAGGAGGCCGTGATCCTGGCCGAGACCGAGCTGGAGCGGACCCGCGACGTGCTGCGGCAGCTGATCCGCGTCCCCGACGGCTCGCCCGACTGGCTGCGGCCGATCGAGCCGCTCGACAAGCCCGGCTTCAGCCCGCGCGAGGTCCGGGTCGAGACCGCGATCGCCACGGCGCTCGAGCGGCGGCCGGACATCGCCGAGGTCGACCTGCGCCTGCGCAACGCCGAGCTTTCGGCGCGCTACCAGCGCAACCAGACCCGCCCCGACCTCTCCGTGACCGGCAGCTACAGCGCGACGGGCAACAGCTTCGACTACCTGCCGCAGACGGTGACCCAGCAGGTGTTCGACCCGGGGCCGGACGGGATTCCGGGCACGCCGGACGACGTCGGCTTCGTCAATCAGCAGGTGGTCCAGTTCTTCCCGTTCCAGCAGGGCAGCAGCGAGGCGTTCCGGGAGATCCCCGACCTCGACAACACGTTCTGGTCGGTGCGGCTCGACCTGACGATCCCGATCCGCAACCGGCGTGCGCGGGCGCAGTTCGCCCGGGCCCGCCTGGCGGTCGAGCAGGCGCGGCTCAACGCGGAGGCGGCACGCCTCGCGGCCCGCGTCGAGGTCCGGGACGCGGTGCGGAACCTGCAGGCCGCGGCGCGGCGCGTCGACTCGGCGCGGGCGAATCTCGTCCTGCAGCGCAGGAAGCTCGAGGCGGAGCAGAAGCGGTACGAGAACGGCCTGTCGACGGCGTTCCAGGTGCTCGAGTTCCAGAACGACCTGCGCGAGGCCGAGCAGCGCGAGATCCAGGCGATCATCGACTACAACAATGCCGAGGTCGCGCTCGAGCGCGTCCAGGCCACCCTGCTCGACGAGATCGTCGGCGACGACGGCCGCTGACGCCGCGGCGCGGGCCCTCGGCCCGGAACGCGAGGGCCCGCCAACCGCCAGTGTTCGAGCGACTTCCGTGCTGCGAACGTGCCGCGGCAGGGCCGGCGAGCGCCCCCCGCCGTTTTCTTGACACCCGTTCTGGCGGCCCGTAACATCGCCCCGCTTCGGCAGTGGACAAGACTGTAACCTCAGGGTTTCTGGCCGGAAGCGGCTGATCCACTCGTTGCACCGCGGCACCGGCTTCCGGGGCCCCGGAGGCGTCACCCGGCGAAGCGGCGCCGGACATTCCCGCAGGCGGGACGTCGAGGGCCCCCGAAGGCAGGCCGTTCTTGGAGGGATCGTGGCTGGACTTGGTGGGACGTTCGTCTACTACTTCAACCAGGGCGGCTTCATCATGTGGCCGCTGCTCGTCCTGTCGATCATCGGCGTGATCGTGATCATCGAGCGCGGCTGGGTCCTCTACGTCCGCGCCCGCACGAAGACGACCGAGCTGGTCTCGCAGGTTCGCCGCCACCTGCTCAACGGCGAGATCGAGAAGGCCGCCAAGGTCTGCGAGAACTACCGCGGTCCGACGGCCGCGATCGTCAAGGCCGCCGTGCTGCGCTGGGGTGCGAGCCGGGAAGAGATGGAAAAGCTGCTCGAGAATGCGGCGATCCACGAGATCGCACGGCTCGAGCGCCTCGTCTGGGTCCTTGCGCTGATCTCGAACATCGCGCCGATCCTCGGCTTCCTCGGTACGGTCGTCGGGATGATCCAGTCGTTCGACGTGATCGCCACCCAGGGTCTGAACAATCCGGGCCTGGTCGCCAAGGGCATCTCGGTCGCGCTGCTGACGACGGCCGGCGGTCTGATCGTCGCGGTGCTGACGCTGCCGTTCTACAACTTCTTCATGACCAAGATCGCGTCGTACATCCGCGAGATGGAGACCACCGCCAACATCATCCTGGAGACTCACGAGCAGGCCCGCGCCTGAGATCGGAAGGAGGCCGTCGATGCGCTTGAAGAAAGTGCAGGCCCTCAAGGCGTACATCCCGACCGCCTCGATGGCGGACATCGCCTTCCTTCTGATCATCTTCTTCATGGTGACGACGAAGTTCGACGTGGACCGCACGCGGGTGCCGCTGCCGAAGTCGTCGTTCCGCGAGGAGGTGCCGAAGGGCTCGGCCTATGTGGTGATCCACCGCGAGGAGGGCGGCTACATCTACAAGTTCTCCAACGGCGAGGATCCCTCCCAGCCGCTTCCGGACATGACTGCGCTGGCCGCCCAGGTCAACGCGCTGGCCCAGGTCGATCCGACGAAGCCCTACATCATCAAGGCGGACAAGGGCACTCCGTACCGGATGATCGACGAGACGCTGGAGACGCTGCGGCGGGCCGGCGTCGAGACGGTCATCATGCTCACGGAGCAGAAGACCGTCGAAGACCAGGGCTGAGGGGGACGCGATGGGACTCCGCGACAGGATCCAGAAGGTCGAGGCCGAGATCTCGTCGGCCTCGATGGCCGACATCGCGTTCCTGCTGATCATCTTCTTCATGGTCACCGCGGTGTTCTCGGCGACCAAGGGGCTGGACTTCAAGCTGCCGTCGGACGACGAGCAGCAGAGCACCGAGGAGCAGGAGGCGATCTTCTTCAAGGTGCTCGAGGACGGCACCTTCCTGATGGACAAGCGCCCGGCGACTCTCGACGAGATCCGCGACTACGTCGTGCCGAAGCTCGAGCGCTGGCCCGACAAGCCGATCATCATCTACGCCCGGCCCGAGGCTCCGTACGAGGCCCTGGTCGGCATCTACGACGAGCTGGTCAAGCTGGCCAAGCCGCCGGAGAACGGCGGCTACGGGCTGCTGACCAAGCCGCCGAACATCTCGATTCCGACCCAGTCGGAGATCAACGAGTACGTTGCCCTGTTCGGCGTCAATCCGTTCGAGCAGGACTGAGGTGAGCCGATGAGCGACAGGGACAACACGTCCGGCGGTTCGGAGCCTCAGCTCACCGGGCCGGTGCCCCCCGCTTCGGTCAGCGAGTTCTTCCTCCGGGAGGACTACGAGGAGCGCGGGTTCCGGTACATGTCGAAGTTCGTCATCGTCGCGATCGTGCTGCATGTGATCGTGTTCATGATCAACTTCCCGGAGATCAAGTACACGCCGCAGGCGGAGCGTTCCGAGCGCAAGGTGCTCAAGGTTCGCAAGTACGTGCCGCCGCCGCCGAAGGTCGAGCGCAAGCAGATCCAGCAGAAGAAGCTCGTCAAGAAGGTCCCGGTCCCTGATCCGACACCGGACGAGCCCGAGCCGATCATCGAGCCGGAGCCCGAGATCGTCGTCGAGGACATCCCGGACGACGTCGACATCCTGATCGGTGATCCCGAGCCGCCGCCGCAGACCGGCCCGCTGATGGCGGGTGTCGGTGGCGTGACGATGCCGGAGCTGATCCCCGGCACGCGGGTCGAGCCCGAGTACCCGGAGCTGGCCCGCCGGGCCCGGATCGAGGGCAAGGTGTTCCTCCAGGCGGTGATCCGCAAGGACGGGACGGTCGGCGACATCAAGGTGCTCAAGGAGCCTCCCGGCAACCTCGGCTTCGCCGAGAAGGCGATCGCGGCGGTCAGCCAGTGGCGCTACAAGCCGGCGACCCAGAACGGCCGCCCGGTCGACGTCTACATGACGGTGACGGTCAACTTCACGCTCGAGTGATCCCGGCGTCGGCAACGACGCCCGCCGCAGCGGCCGCCGGAGCCTCCGGCGGCCGTTTTCGTGGTGCGCGCGCTGCTGCGTTCGCTCCGCGCGCGCGGCTCCGGATCCGTGACACGGCCGTGCTGCCGCGGAACACTGGCAGGGAAGGGGCGACGCGCGGGAGCGCGAAATGGCGACCGACAG
Source organism: Acidobacteriota bacterium (assembly GCA_003695625.1). Taxonomy (GTDB): domain Bacteria; phylum Acidobacteriota; class Polarisedimenticolia; order J045; family J045; genus J065. The sequence continues at coordinate 4,144 of RFIB01000303.1, forward strand.
GCGGACGACGGGATCCGGATCGACGGCCGTGACCGAGCAGGACGCACTGCTGATGCTCCTTTCGGAGCCGGACCGGACGCCGCGGGCGCGGCTCGCGGTGATCGCGGGGCTCGCCCTGCTGCTCCACGGCATCCTGTTCCTGGTCCGCTTTCCGGCGCCGTCGCACCCCGCCGCGCCCCCTCCACGCACGTCCGAGACGCCGGTGATCCGCAGGCTCCCGCTCGCACCTCCCCCGCCGCCGCCGCCGGTACGCGAGCGGCCCCGGTTCGAGCGCGCCCTGCCCGTGCCCGATCCGACGCCCGAGGAGCCGGAGCCGCTCGTCGAGCCGGCGCCGGTGCTCGTGCCCGATCTGCCCGAGGTCGATCCCGAGCTGATCGGTGTCGCCCCCGAGCCGCCGCCGGCGGGCCGCCCCCTGGTCGCCGGGGCCGGGGGCGTCACCCGCCCCGAGCTGATCGAGGGGACCGCCGTGCAGCCGGTCTATCCCGAGCTCGCGCGGCGCGTCCGCGTGGAGGGGGTCGTCCGGCTCCAGGCGGTCGTGCGTGCCGACGGGACCGTCGGCGAACTGCGGGTCCTCTCCGAGGAGCCGGAAGGACTCGGCTTCGCGCGCGCCGCCGAGGACGCCGTGCGGCAGTGGCGCTACCATCCCGCGCATCTCGGCAAGCGGCCGGTCGACGTCTGGACGACGATCGTCGTCCGGTTCCGGCTCGAATGAGCAGGGGGAGCCTGAGGCCGGTCATTTCGTCCGCGATGCGCGGCACGCTTTCGTTTCTTTTTCGACATGCCGCGTCCAGCGGCGCCCCGAGGGAGTTTCCGTCGCGCCGATGTGAAAGCCGTGCAGAAAACGGGCACACTAGGGTCCGGGACGATCCCTGGGCGGGTTCGGACGCAGGCCGCCGATCGCCGCCGGAGGCACGAACACGATGACCAACCGCACGCGCTGGACGAGACTCGCCGTCCTGATGGTCCTGGCCGTTCCCGTCGCCCTCGTCGGCACGACCGCCCTCGCCGACTGGGAACTGGGGATGACCTACTACAAGCAGGGCAAGTACGTCGAGGCGATCGCCGAGTTCGAGGCGACGCTGGCCACCGCACCCGAGTACGACTTCGGCTACTACATGGTCGGCAACTGCTATCTCAAGCTGAAGAAGTACAACGACGCGGTCGTCAACTACAAGAAGGCGATAGATCTCGAGCCGGGCAAGTTCGCCTACCACGCGGCCCTGGCCCAGGCCCAGCTCATTCTCAAGCGGTACTCCGACGTCGTCGCGACGCTCGACCGGGCGGAGTCGCTCGCGTCCAATGCGCGCGAGAAGCAGATCCTGCACCGTACGCGGGGACTCGCGCTGGCCAACCTCAAGCAGTGGCAGCGCGCGATCGCCGACCTCAAGCAGGCCCAGCCCGAGAAGAACTTCTCCGTCGCGCTGGCGCTCGGCGGAGCGTGCCGCGCGACCGGTGACTTCGCCTGCTCGAAGAGCGCGTTCGAGAAGGCGCTGAAGCTGGAGCCGGACAACGAGGCTGCGCTGTCCCAGTACACCAGCGCGCTGCTCGAGTCGGCGGTCCGGGAGAAGAACGACGCCAAGGCCGCGCAGGACTACAAGCGCGCGGTGGAGATCGCACGGCGTCTCGTCAAGGTCAACGACACGCCGGACGCGCACAAGAAGCTCGGCGACGCCCTGCTCGGCGCCAAGCGCTACAAGGAGGCGGTGGCCGAGTACCAGCAGGTCCTGGCCCGCGAGCCGAACAACTGCGCGGCGATGCTCAGCATCGCGCAGGCGCTGGTGCCCCTCGAGGACTGGAACGGCACGGTCGAATGGGGCCGCAAGGCCGCGTCGTGCGGCAAGAACAAGCACCTCGGCTACAACCAGATGGCGTTCGCCTACATCAAGATGCACAAGTGGGACGAGGCGATCGCCGCGGCCGACAAGTCGCTGGCCGTCAAGCCGAACAGCACCGCGCAGCAGCTGAAGCAGACGGCGATCCAGAAGAAGGAAACCGAGCTGCACAACAAGCGCATCGCCGAGGAGGAGAAGCGCCAGCAGGAGCTGCTCGAGGCCGAGAAGCGCCGGCTCGCCGAGGAGGAGCGCAAGCGGCGCGAGTGGGAGATCCGCCAGGGCATCGCCAAGGGCGACAAGTCCAAGGAGGACGGCTCGAAGAAGGGCGGGTCCGGCTCCGGCGGCGGGGACGGGCTCTGAGTCCCGGCCGGTCGTCCTGTCGACTGCCGAAGCCCCGGCTTTCGCCGGGGCTTCGCTGTTCCGGACGCCTGGCGGGGCGCGCGCCGTGCCCGCGGCGTCGCTTGCGCGAGGGGATAGCGCGCCCGGGCCGTGCGGTTAACTTACTCGCTCGAACCGTTTCGTTGACACCCCGGCCGGGCCGTTGCTAGGATCCCCGCTCCGGCGCGGCTCCGGTTCTCCGATTTCTCTCCGCCGCCGCCACCTCGGAGGCGTCTGCGCATGAGCCAGAACCTGCTCGCCTTCTCCGTGCTCGCCGCGCTGGCGGTGATCACGCCGATCGCGATCCTCGGCCTGTCGTACGTCGCGGGGCCGGCGCGGTCGCGGCGGGTGACCGACCTCACGCCGTACGAGTGCGGCGTCAAGCCGTACCACTCGGCGCGTGGCCGCTTCTCGGTCAAGTTCTACCTCGTCGCGATGCTGTTCATCATCTTCGACGTCGAGGCGGTGTTCATCTATCCGTGGGCGCGCGTCCTGCGCGAGCGGGCGGGGACGCCGGAGGGCTGGTTCCTGTTCTGGGTGATGATGATCTTCCTCGGCGTGCTCACGGTCGGGTTCGTCTACGAGTGGGGCCGCGGCGCCCTCGAATGGGACCGCTGACATGCTCAGCGAACGCGGACTTGCGCCGGGGCTGCAGCGGGGCTGGGACGACGGCTCTGCGGTCGCTCGCCTGCGCGAGGAGCTGCCCGACGCCGTCCTCGCCGAGGACGACTTCCGTGAGGAGCGGACCGTGGTCGTCCGCGCCGAGGCGCTGCCGGATGTGCTCGCCTTCCTGCGCGACGATCCGGGCTGTGCGTTCGACTACCTCGCGGACGTGACGGCGGTCCACTGGCCGGCCCGCGAACAGCCGTTCGACATCGTCTACACGCTGTACTCGTTCGCGAGGAACCGCCGTCTGCGGGTCAAGGCGGCCCTCGGCCCGGAACCGCGGGTCCCCAGTGCGGTCCCGCTGTGGCCGGCGGCCGATTGGTTCGAGCGCGAGTGCTTCGACATGTTCGGGGTCGAGTTCGAGGGGCATCCGGACCTGCGCCGGATCCTGATGACTCCCGACTACGACGCCCATCCGCTGCGCAAGGACTTTCCCCTCAAGTGCTGACGGGGGCAGGGCGGGATTGCCGATGAGCGAGATGCTGCAGTCCGGGCCTCGTGTCGAGCGCGACGGAGATCGCGTCGTCATCAACATGGGGCCGAGCCATCCGTCGACGCACGGGGTGCTGCGCCTGGTGCTCGAGGTCGACGGCGAGGTCGTGCGGTCCTGCCGGCCGGAGATCGGCTACCTCCATCGCGGGTTCGAGAAGATCGCGGAGAACAAGACCTGGCAGCAGTTCGTCACCTGGACGGACCGCATGGACTACCTCGCGCCGCTGTCGAACAACGTGGCGTACATCATGGCGGTCGAGAAGCTGCTCGATCTCGAGGTGCCGCCGCGGTGCCGCTACCTGCGCGTCATCTGCTGCGAGCTGGCCCGCATCTCGGCGCACCTGCTGTGGCTCGGCACGTCGGCGCTGGACATCGGGGCCGCGACGGTCTTCTTCTACACGTTCCAGCAGCGCGAGATCCTCTACGACCTGTACGAGAAGCTGACCGGCGCCCGGCTGACGACGTCGTTCGTGCGGATCGGCGGGATGGCGCGGGACATCCCCGAGGGCTGGCTGGAGGAAGTCGGCCGGTTCATCGACCAGGTGATTCCGGTGATCGACGAGGTCGAGGCGCTGCTGACGCGCAACCGGATCTGGCTCGACCGCACCCAGAACGTCGGCGTGCTCAGCCGCGAGGACGCGATCGCGCTCGGCGTCTCGGGGCCGGTCCTGCGCGCCTCGGGCGTCGAGTGGGACCTGCGCAAGGCGCAGCCGTACCTCGGCTACGACGAGTTCGACTTCGAGATCCCGTACGGCAGCGTCGGCGACGTGTACGACCGCTACCTGGTGCGGATCTACGAGATGCGCGAGTCGGCGAAGATCGTGCGCCAGGCGCTCGAGCGGATTCCCGACGGTCCGATGAACGCCGACGCGCCGAAGATCGTGCTGCCGCCGAAGGAGAAGGTCCTGACCTCGATGGAGGACCTGATCCACCACTTCATCATCCTGACCGAAGGGATCCACCCGCCGAAGGGCGAGGTCTATCACGCGATCGAAGGAGCCAAGGGCGAGCTCGGCTTCTACGTCGTCAGCGACGGCGGCCCGTCCGCGTGGCGTTGCCGGATCCGGCCCGCGGCCTTCATCAACCTCGCCGCCATCGAGCGGATGGCGATCGGCCAGATGATTCCCGACATCGTCGCGATCATCGGCAGCCTCGACCCCGTGATGGGCGAGGTCGACCGCTGACGCGCTGGAGACTGCCGTGTTCGATGCCGAACTCGACAAGCGGGCCGACGAGATCATCGCCCGCTATCCCCAGCCCCGCGGTGCGGTGATGCCGCTGCTGCACCTCGTGCAGGAGAAGGCCGGCTGGGTCACGCTCGAGGCCGAGGAGTGGATCGCCCGCAAGCTGGGGCTGACGCCGGCCTACGTGCACGGCGTGACCACGTTCTACACGATGTACCGCACCTCCCGCTGCGGGACCTACCTGCTCCAGCTCTGCACCACCGTCTCGTGCATGCTGCGCGGGTGCGACAACGTGCTCGAGCACATCAAGCGCAGGCTCGGCATCGAGGAGGGCGAGACGACTCCCGACGGAAAGTTCACGCTGGTCACCGTCGAGTGCCTCGGCTCGTGCGGCACGGCGCCGGTGATGCAGGTCAACGACGACTACTACGAGGACCTGGACATCGAGCGGGTCGATGCCCTGCTCGATGCGCTGGCCGAAGGACGGCCGGCGCCGTTCCCTCCGGGTCCCGGCCCGCAGCGCGTGATGGTCGAACAGCACCGCGCCTCGTGAACCGGTGGACGACGGAGGAGCGATGGAAAAGGTGCTGACGCGCAACATCGGGATCGAGGACTCGTGGACGCTGCGGGTCTACCGGTCCCGAGGCGGCTACAAGGCGCTGGAGCAGGCTCTCGACACCGAGCCCGACGCGCTGATCGACGCGGTCAAGGCGTCCGGTCTGCGGGGCCGCGGCGGAGCCGGGTTCCCCACCGGCGTCAAGTGGTCGTTCATGCCCAAGCAGCCGACGCCGGAGCGCCCGAACTACCTGATCTGCAACGCCGACGAGTCCGAGCCGGGGACGTTCAAGGACCGGCTGATCATCGAGCAGGACCCGCACCAGCTCGTCGAAGGCTGCCTGGTTGCCGCGTGGGCGATCCGGGCGAGCAAGGTATTCATCTACATCCGGGGCGAGTACGTCCACGGCGCCCGCCGGCTCGAGCAGGCCGTCGCCGAGGCGCGCGAAGCGAACCTGTGCGGGCGCAACATCCTCGGCAAGGGCTTCGACTGCGACGTCGTCGTCCACCGCGGTGCCGGCGCCTACATCTGCGGCGAAGAGACCGCGCTGATGGACTCGCTCGAGGGCGGGCGGGGCAACCCGCGGCTCAAGCCGCCGTTTCCGGCGCAGGCGGGGCTCTACGGGCACCCGACAACGATCAACAACGTCGAGACGCTGTCCTGCGTGCCGCTGATCGTCGAGCGCGGCGCCGAGTGGTTCGCCTCGATCGGGACCGACGAGCGCAACACCGGGCCGAAGCTCTACTGCCTGTCGGGGCACGTGAAGCGGCCGGGGGTCTACGAGGCGCCGATCGGCATCCCGCTGCTCGAGCTGATCGAGGAGTTCGGCGGCGGCATGCTCCGCGACGACCGCCCGCTCAAGGCGGTGATTCCGGGCGGCTCGTCGGTGCCGGTGCTCACTGCCGAGGAGTGCCGCGACCTGCCGATGGACTTCGACAGCCTGGCCAAGCGCGGCACGATGCTCGGCTCGGCGGGCGTGATGGTGATGGACTCGAGCACGGACATGGTCCAGGTGATGGAGCGCATCGCGCACTTCTATGCCCACGAGTCCTGCGGCCAGTGCACGCCGTGCCGCGAGGGGACCGGCTGGCTCGAGAAGATCATCCGCAGGATCCGCAGCGGCCGGGGCAGCCTGGACGATCTCGCCACGCTCGAGTCGGCGGCCGGGCACATGCGCGGGACGACGATCTGCCCGCTTGCCGACGCTGCGGCGATGCCGTGCCAGTCGTTCCTCGCCAAGTTCCGGCACGAGTTCGAGCACTACATCAAGACGGGACGCGCCGCCGTGACGGCGGGTTGAGCGCGGAGGCGGGGCCACGATGCCGACGTTCAGGATCGACGACCGCGAGATCACCTGCCCCGACGGCTGGACGGTGCTCCAGGCCGCGCTGGCCGAGGGAATCGAGATCCCGCACTACTGCTATCACCCGGGGCTGCCGATCGCGGGCAACTGCCGCATCTGCCTCGTCGAGGTCGAGAAGTTCCCGAAGCCCGCGATCGCGTGCAATACCGTCGCGACCGAGGGGATGGTCGTCCACACGCGCTCCGACAAGGTGCGTGAGTGGCGCGAAGCGGTGATGGAGTTCCTGCTGATCAACCACCCGCTCGACTGCCCGATCTGCGACCAGGCCGGCGAGTGCAAGCTGCAGGAATTCTCGTACCGCTACGGGGCGCCGACGACCCGATTCAAGGAAGAGAAGGAACACGGACCGAAGGCGCGCCAGCTCGGACCGCACGTGGTGTTCGACTGGGAGCGCTGCATCAAGTGCACCCGCTGCATCCGGTTCTGCGAGGAGGTCTCGGGCACCGGGGAACTGGGCATGTTCCTGCGCGGCGTGCGCGAGGAGATCGGCACGTTCCCCGGGCGGCCGCTGGACAACCCGTACTCGGGCAACGTCGTCGATCTGTGCCCCGTCGGCGCACTGACGCTGCGCGAGTTCCGCTTCCGCTCGCGGGTGTGGTTCCTGCAGAACGTCCCGTCGGTCTGCCCCGGCTGCGCCCGCGGCTGCTCGATCGACATCGGCGAGTTCCGCAACCAGGTCTACCGGATCACTCCGCGCGAGAACCATGCCGTCAACCGCTGGTGGATCTGCGACACCGGCCGGCTGTGGGGCGAGCGGCTTTCCGCGGCCCGCGGCGCGCGTCTCGACGGCCCGCGGGCGCCCGGGGACGGCGGCGACGATCCGTGGGCGACCGCGCTGGCCGAGGCGGCGCGCCGGCTCGGCGAGGCATCGCGGACCGGCAGGGTCGCCGTGCTGGCCAGTCCGCGCGCCAGCGTCGAGGAGACCTGGCTGCTCGCCCGGCTGGCCAAGGGTGTGCTCGGGGGCGCTCCGGTCCATCTGGCGCGGCACGAGCACGGCGAGGACGACGACCTGCTGATCCGCGCCGACCGGGCGCCGAACGCCCGGGGCGCGCAGGCGGTCCTCGAGGCGGTCTGCGGCACGCCGCGGTCGGTCGAGGATCTCGAGCGGTCGCTGGCCGCGGGCGAGATCGACGTCCTGTTCGCACTCGGGCCGGGGCTCGTCGGGCCGGTCGACGACGAGCCGCCGGTCGTGGCGCCGGAGGCGGTGTCGCGGGCCGCCGACGTGATCGTCGTCGACGCGTTCGCCTCGCCGCTGTCCGCGGCGGCGACGATCCTGCTGCCTGCGGCGGCGTGGGGCGAGACCTCGGGGACGTACGTGAACTTCGCGGGCCGCGTGCAGTGGGCCGAGCGGGCGCTGGTGCCGCCGGTCGACTGCCGTCCGGTCTCGATGCTGCTCGGCGATCTGCTGGCCCACCTCTCGCTCGAGCCGTCGCCGCCGTCGCCGGAGGCGGTCACCGAACGGGTCGCCGCCGAGGTGCCCGGCTTCGAGAACATCCGCTGGCAGGACCTGCTCGCCTCCGACGGCCAGAACATGGCCGGGGTCCGCGCCGAGGAACACGCCTGCCGCGCCACCGGGGCGCTGGTCCGCATGCTCGAGGCGGAGCGACGGGCCTCGCCCGCCTCCGCCGGAGACTGACGATGGACCTGTTCGACGTCGTGGCCACGATCGTCAAGGTCGCGCTGGTCGTCGGGATCCTGATCAGCACGGTGCCCGTGCTGACGTGGGTCGAGCGCCGCGGGTCGGCGTTCATCCAGCTGCGGCTGGGGCCGAACCGGGTCGGACCGCTCGGCCTGCTCCAGCCGCTGGCTGACGGGATCAAGTTCCTGTTCAAGGAGGACGTGATCCCGCCCCACGTCTACAAGCTGTTCTACGTCGCGGCGCCCGCCGTGTCGTTCATCGCCGCGGTGCTGGCGTTCGCGGTGATCCCGTTCGGCAGCGCGTTCGTCGTCGACGGCCGGACGGTGCCGCTGGTGATCCTCGACGTCGATGTCGGCGTGCTGTTCCTGCTTGCGGCGTCGGGCATGGGAGTGTTCGGAATCATCCTCGCCGGCTGGTCGTCGAACAACAAGTACTCGATGCTCGGCGGGCTGCGCTCCAGCGCGCAGATGATCTCCTACGAGCTGTCGCTGGGTCTCGCCATCGTCTCGGTGCTGATCTACGCCGGAACGCTGCGGCCGGTGGAGATCGTCCAGCAGCAGATCGGGGGCACGTGGAACGTGTTCCCGCTGTTCATCGGATTCCTGATCCTGCTCGTCAGCGCGTTCGCGGAGACGAACCGTCTGCCGTTCGACCTGCCGGAGGCCGAGACCGAGCTGGTTGCCGGCTATCACACCGAGTACTCGTCGATGAAGTTCTCGATGTTCTTCATGGCCGAGTACATCAACATGATCACCGGCTCGGCGCTGGTGACGACACTGTTCCTCGGCGGCTACGCGCTGCCGTTCCAGCGGCTGGTGTTCGAGGGCTGGCTCGGGCTCGAGGGCAACCTGCTCGCCGTGCTCGAGCTGCTGAGTTTCACCGCGAAGGTCGGCTTCTTCCTGTGGCTGTTCGTCTGGGTGCGCTGGACGCTGCCGCGCTTCCGTTTCGACCAGCTGATGCGGCTCGGCTGGAAGGTGCTGATCCCGCTGGCACTGGTGCACGTGGTGTGGGCGTCACTTCTCGTGATGTGGGGGGTGCCGGCATGAGCCTGGTCGCTGGCGTCGTGCTCGGGGCGATCTCGATCCAGTGGGTCGCGTTTCTCGTGCTGGCGGTCGTCGCGATCGCTGCGGCGCTCGTCGTCGTGCTTCATCGCAGTCCGGTCGTCGGCGCGATGGGGCTGGTGACGAACTTCCTCTGCATCGCCGGCATCTACGTGCTGCTCAATGCCTACTTCTTCGCGGCGCTGCAGGTGATCATCTACGCCGGCGCCGTGGTCGTGCTGATCACGTTCGTGATCATGCTGCTCAACCTGCAGCCGGAAGCGAAGGGCGGACCGGGCGTCGTTCCGGTCGCGCTGGCGGCGCTGCTCGGACTGGCGCTGATCGCCGTCGTCGGGCGGCCGCTGCTCGAGTACGCGGCCCCCGAGGCAGGTCCGCCGGCGCCCGACTTCGGCACCGTTGCCCAGGTCGGCGAGGCGCTGTTCACGGTGTACTTCTACCCGTTCCTCGCGGTGTCGCTGGCGCTGCTCTCCGCGATGGTCGGCGCCGTGCTGCTGGCCAAGCGACGGCTGGAGGACTGACGCGATGGTCGGAGACCCCGGTCCCTACCTGCTGCTCGCCGCGGTCCTGTTCGTGATCGGCGCGTTCGGCGTGATCTCGCGCCGCGGCGCGATCACGATCCTGATGAGCATCGAGCTGATGCTCAACTCCGCGAACCTGGCGCTGATCGCCGTCAGCCGCTTCCTGCCCGGTGACGGCGGGGCGGGGGTGCCCGACGGCCAGGTGATCGGCTTTCTCGTGCTGGCGATCGCCGCGGCGGAAGTCGCTGTCGGCCTGGCGATCGTGATCGCGATGTTCCGGCTCCGCGAGTCGGTCGACGTCGACCTCGCACGCCTGCTGCGCTGGTAGACGGCGCCCGGGAGACGACCGATGCTGACGTATCTGTGGCTGATCCCGCTCGCGCCCCTGGCCGGGTTCCTGCTCGTCGGCGGCCTCGGCATGGCGGGCCGACTGCGCGAGCCGTGGGTCCAGCGGCTCGCGGTGGCCGCCTCGGCGGCATCGTTCGTGCTCGCCGTGGCCGCGATCGTCGACTTCGCCGGCGGCCTCGACGACGAGCGTGCCCTGGCTGCAGCACAGCCGGACCGCTACGAGGTGTCGGCCGCCGGCGAGCCGGCACGGTTCGAGATCACGCCGCTGCGCTGGATGCCGATCGGTGATGTCACGCTGCGCGGCTGGGACGGGCAGGGCGTGCGTCGGGCCGCATTCGGGGTGAACTGGACGTTCGCGCTCGACACGCTGACCGCCGTCATGCTGCTCGTCGTCACCGGCATCGGCACGCTGATCCACATCTACTCGATCGGCTACATGGCCGGCGAGCAGGGACAGCACCGGTTCTTCGCCTACCTGAACCTGTTCATGGCGATGATGCTCACGCTGGTTCTTGCCGGTAATCTCGCGGTGCTGTTCGTCGGCTGGGAAGGCGTCGGGCTCTGTTCCTACCTGCTGATCGGCTACTACTACCGGCAGGTGTTCGACAAGGAATCGGGGCTGACGTGCGCCGACGCCGGGCGCAAGGCGTTCATCACGAACCGCATCGGCGACTTCGGCTTCCTGCTCGGCATGCTGCTGCTGCTGCTCAGCTTCGGCACGTGGGACTTTTCCGAGCTGGCCGCGGCGATCAACGGCTCGAGCGCCTACTGGTACGGTTCGGTTCTGCTGACCGGGATCGGCGTGCTGCTGTTCTTCGGCGCCACCGGCAAGAGCGCCCAGGTGCCGCTGTACGTCTGGCTCCCGGACGCGATGGCGGGTCCGACGCCGGTCTCGGCGCTGATTCACGCCGCGACGATGGTCACCGCCGGGGTCTACATGCTGGCCCGGATGTCCGCGCTGTACTGGCACTCTCCCGGTGCGATGTTCGTCGTCGCCGTCGTCGGCTGCCTGACTGCCGTGCTCGCGGCCACGATGGGCATGGCGCAGTACGACATCAAGAAGGTGCTGGCGTACTCGACGGTGTCGCAGCTCGGCTACATGATGCTCGGCGCCGGGGTCGGGGCATTCGTCGCCGCGATCTTCCATCTCGTCACGCACGCATTCTTCAAGGCGTGTCTGTTCCTCGGTTCCGGCTCGGTCATCGCGCGCTGCGGGCACACCAACGACATGCGGCTCTACGGCGGACTCAAGCGGTGGATGCCGACGACCTACTGGACGTTCCTCGTCTCGACGCTGGCGATCGCCGGACTGTTTCCGCTGTCCGGGTTCATGTCCAAGGACGAGATTCTCGCGCGCACGCTGTTCTCGTTCCGCGGCAGCGCCGTGCTGTGGCTGTTCGGCACGCTGGCCGCGGTGATGACGTCGTTCTACATGTTCCGCGCCGTTTACATGACATTCCACGGCGAGAACCGTTCGCCCGACCACGTCCGCGAACACCTGCGCGAGTCGCCGCCGGTGATGACCGGCGTGCTTGTCGTGCTGGCGATCGGCGCCGCGGGCGTCGGTCTGCTCGGCGTTCCCGAGGGCGTGTCGCGCCTCGTCGGGCTGGGCAACGTCAACTGGTTCGAGCACGTGCTGCATCCGGTCGTGGCGGCGCGCGGCGTCGTCGCCGGCAGCGCCGAGGCCCACGGCGGAGAGCACGGAGCGGCGCCGGCAGGCGAGGCGGGGCACGGTGAGCACGCGGCCGCGCAGGCCGGCGCGTCCCACGGCGAGGCGGCGCCTCCAGGCGGCTATCTCGTCGAGGGGATGCATCATCCGAGCGTCGCCGCCGAGGCCGGACTGTTCGTGCTCGCCTTTGTCGTGTTCCTGACCGGGTTCCTGCTGGCGCGGTGGGCCTACGGCGGTCCGGAGCCGCGTGCCGAGGCGCTGGCGCCGCGCCTGGCGTACCTGCGGCGTCTGCTGCACCGCAAGTGGTTCGTCGACGAGCTCTACGACCGGCTGGTCATCCGCCCGTACTACGCGGTGGCCGATTTCTTCGCCGCCGTCGACCAGCGGATCGTCGACGGCGCGGTGAACCTGTCGGCCGCGACGGCGGAGCTGTCGGGGCAGGTACTCAAGCTGTTCGGCACGGGGATCGTGCGGCACTACGCGCTGTGGTTCATGGCCGGCGCCGTGCTGATCGCCTGGATGATGATGCGCTGACCGGCGCGAAGGGGTCCGGCCGATGCCCGAGTTCCAGCATTTCGCGGCACTTCCGACGCTCGTCCCGGCGGCGTTCGGGCTGGTCTTTCTCGTCTTCGCTCCGTTCATCGGCAGCGACAAGAAGTGGATGTGGGCGTTCACGACCGCCGCGATGGGGCTGACGATCCTGATCCCGGCGATCATCCTGTCGAAGATCGGGCTGTACGGCGACGTGCTGGAGACCGCCGGCGTCGCCGGGCAGTACATGGTGCGCACGGACCGGCTGGCCCTGTGGCTCGACATCCTGTTCGGAATCGCCGGTCTGCTGGCGCTGCTCGTGACGCCGGCCTATCTCGAGCGTGCGAACAGCCACCGTCCCGAGATCTACCCGCTGTTCCTGATCGCGGTGTCGGGCATGACGGCGATGGTCGGCAGCGATCATCTGGTGATGATCTTCGTCGGGCTCGAGGTTCTGTCGATCACGCTGTACGTGATGTGCGGTCTGGCCCGCGAGCGGGCGGTCCAGGTCGAGGCGGCACTCAAGTACTTCCTGCTCGGAGCGTTCTCGACATCGTTCCTGGTGTTCGGCCTCGCGCTGATTCTCGGTGCGACGGGGCGGCTCGACATCCCCGGAATCGCCGGCGCCGTGCTCGGAGTCGGCGCCGGGACGCTGTGGAACGAGACGCTGCTGCTTGCCGGTCTCGCGCTGTTCCTGATCGCGTTCGCGTTCAAGGTCGGCGCGGTGCCGTTCCATTTCTGGGTTCCCGACGTCTATCAGGGAGCGCCCACCCCGGTGACGGCATTCATGGCCGCCGGCACCAAGGCGGCCGCGTTCGGCGTCCTGCTGCGGGTGCTCTACGCGGGCTTTTCCGGCGCCGAGACGATCGTCGACCGCTGGGCGCCGGTGATCGCGGGACTGGCCGTCGCGACGATGGTCGTCGGCAACGTGCTCGCGCTGGTCCAGACGCGCGTCAAGCGGCTGCTCGCCTACTCGAGCGTCGCCCACGCCGGCTACCTGCTGCTCGCCCTCGTGCCGGCCACGTCCGGCGCCCACGCGGGCGAGATCGTCGGGGGGCCGGCGCTGCTGTTCTACCTGTTCACCTACACGTTCATGACGGTCGGTGCGTTCATCGTCGCCGCGCTGTTCCAGAGCGACCGGGAGGACGCGGACCACTTCGCCCAGTTCGCCGGCCTGTGGCACCGGCGGCCGCTGCTCGCCGCGGCGATGGGCGTGTTCCTGCTGTCGCTGACCGGGATCCCGCCGCTCGGCGGCTTCACCGGCAAGTACGTCATCTTCCTCTCCGTGCTCGATGCGGGGCACCCGGTTCTCGCGGCGATCATGGCGATCGCGGCGGTGATTGGCGCGGCGTACTACCTGCGCGTGCTGATGCTGATGTTCATCGCGCAGCCCGAGGAGGATCTTGCGGCGCGGCTCGTCACGCCGGGGCCGGCACGCCTTGCGCTCGCGGTCGCCGTCGTCGCCACGTTCGTGCTCGGCATCGCGCCGTTCGTGCTCTACGACCCGCTGCTGACCGTCATGCGGGCCGCGGCGTTCTGATCGTGCCGCTGGTCGACCGGCTCGAGCGTCGCGCCGTCGGCGTCGGCATCGAGCCCTGCGATCGGGACGACGCCCTGCGCTGGTTCGCCGCCCGCTTCGAGGAGGCGGGCGTGGTCGACTCCGCCGACGCGGCGTTCGCGGCGCTCGTCGAGCGCGAGGAGATCGCCTCGACCGTGCTCGTCGAGGGGGTCGCGGTGCCCCATGCCCGCGTTCCCGGGGCGCGGCGTCTCGCCTTCGGCGTGATGCGGGTCGCCCGTCCGATCGCGTTCGGCCGCGGCGCAGCCGACACCGTCGAGCTGCTGTTCGCGGTGATCGGCCCGCCCGAGGAGACCGCGGGACACGTCGCGCTGCTCGCGGGGATCGCGCGTCTGCTCGACAGTGCGCGCCGGCGCTCCCGCCTGCTCGCGGCGGAGACTTCCGAGGCGCTGGTCGAGACGCTCGGGGAGACCGGTGCTCAGTCCTGAGCGCGGAGCGTCGCGCGACGCTCGTTCCCGGCGTCCCTGCCGCCCGCGCCCGGCTTGAGGATCACCCCGACGCGGCGCGAGCCGCTCATCAGCACGGTCAGCGGCTCGTCGAATCGCAGGTGCGTGGCGATCTTTCCGCTCTCGAACGGCGGCTGGGCGCGCAGCCAGTCCCAGTCGATCCGGTCGTCCGCGTTCCGCGCGCGGACGGTGAAGTAGCCGACCTGGAACGACGCCAGGTTCTGGAAGAAGTGCGTGCCCTGGGACGGCGTGACGTCCATGTCCCGGAAGCCGGCCTCGACGATCGCGGCCGCGCCGGCGATCTCGTCCCAGGTGACCGGGATCCCGAGCCACGGGTCGGCCGAGCCCCAGCGCCCGACGCCGATCAGCACGTAGCGTCGGCCCTCGGCGAGCAGCCGGGCGTTGAAGCGGGCGATCTCCGCGGCCGCCTCCCGCGTGCGGGCGCGGTCGAACGTCTCCTCGTCGACGTACACCACGTCGTGGATCCCGGCAATCCGCCCGCTGCCCAGCACCTGGGCGCTGCGGCACAGGATCGCCTGCGGGTCGTCGATCTCGATCTGCGTGTCGACGCCCTCGTTGGCGAGGACCATCGGCCGCATCTGCAGGAAGGCGTACTCGGGCGGCTGGCCGGGCGGGACCTCGAGGTTGACGGCGAACTCGATCTCCACCGGGCTCGCCATGCCGCGCTCCCCGATCTCGAGCAGACGCCGGGTGACCTCGGCGAGCGGGAACAGGCCGTGCTTGAGCACCGGGGCGAAGGTGACCACACGGATCCCCGGACGCGACAGGCCGTCGTACAGGGCGTTGTTCTCCGGGGAGAACGTCGAGGCGACCGGGCCCAGCGTCCCGTGCCGCTCCGCCTCCGCGATGTCGAGCTCCACCTCGTGGTACTCGGCCCGGTCGTCCATCGGCAGCGCCCAGAAGCTGCGCTGGGAGCCGTCGAGCACGTCCTCGGCCGAGCTGGTCGGCAGAAAGTGCTGCGGATAGCGCGGGCAGAAGCGCACGCAGCGGCCGCCGGCGACCACCATCCGGCCGAGCCCCAGCGCGACGGCCGCGATGCCGTCCTCGGCGCGCGCCGGCTCGACGGGATAGAAGTTGTACGAGCGCGCGACGCCGGCGAAGTGCGGGTAGAACCAGTTGCCGTGACGCGCGCCGACCAGGCGCTGGACGATCACGGCCATCTTCTCTTCCTCGAGCCGGTACGGCGTCATCTGCACGTAGGTCTTGGCGTGGACCGAGAAGGTCGACGCGTAGACGAGCTTGACCGCATCGAGCAGTCGCGCCAGACGCTGCTCGAGGTCGTCGCCGGCGTTGGCCAGCATGCACGTTTCGTAGACGCCGGTGAACGGCTGGTACTGGGAATCCTCGAGCAGGCTCGACGAGCGGACCGCGAGCGGCTCGCGGACGACGGACAGGAACGCACGCAGGTCGTTCTCCGCCGCCTCCGGGAACCGGGCCTGCCGGAAGCGCTCGCGGATGCGCGTGTCGTCGCGGCAGCTCAGCGCGAACTCCTGCAGGTCGTTGATGCGCAGGAACTCGTCGAACACGTCCGTGCCGAGCACGACCGCCGGCGGCACGAACACCCGCACGTCCGCGGCGTCCGCGTCGCGCCAGTAGTGGGCCAAAAGGCGCCTGACGAACGCCAGCCCGCGCGCCTTGCCGCCGAGCGAGCCGCCGCCGATGCGGGCGAAGCTGTCCTCGGGGTCGAAGTTGGCGGGATCGAAGTCGGCGACGATGCCGCGGTGCCGTTCGCGCCGGTACGCGGCGATCGCGGCGATCAGGTCGCGCCGCAGGTCCTCGAGCGTCCGGAAGTCCTCGACGCGGCGCGGGCGCAGCCGTTCGGCCAGCTCGAACTCGGTGCGCGCCTTGAGCCAGTTGGAGAAGTGGTTGCGCTCGCCGTGGAACGCGATCGACTCCGCCGGAACACGCGCGAGCATCTCCTCGAGGGTCTTCAGGTCGTGAGCCCGGCCGACCTCGCGCCCGTCGGGCATCCGGAACACGAAGTCGCCGAAGGCGAAGTGCTCGACCATGAACCGGCGCAGGTCGTGCAGCAGGGTCGGCGAGCCCTTGAGCAGGAACTCGGCGCCGACCTCGCGGGCGACCTCGGCGTTCTCCGGGCGGCTCGACTGGAGCAGGATCGGCACGTCCGGCCACTGGTCACGGACGCGCCGGGCCAGCTCGACGCCGGCCGTCGGACACGGTTCGCCCGCGCGCGGAAACTCGATGTCCGAGATCACGCCGAGGACGTTGTCGGCATGGCGCTCGAACGTGCGCCACGCCTCCTCGAACGTCGTGGCGAGCAGGATCTTCGGGCGCGCGCGCATGCGCAGGATCTTGTGCGAGACGTTGATGCCCTCGGAGATCAGCCGCTGGCTGTGCGCGACGACCTCCGTGTAGATCAGCGGCAGGAACGCCGAGTAGTAGCGGATGTTGTCCTCGACGACGAGGATCACCTGGACGCCGAACAGGTCGCAGTCGATCTCGGCGTTCCAGCGGTCCTCGACGTCCTTGACGATCGCGAGCAGGATCCGCGCGTCACCCTGCCAGAGAAAGACCCGGTCGAGGGCCGACGTGTCGTTCCGGGCGAGGTAGTCGCGCAGCTCGCGGTTGTCGAACGCAAGCAGCACGACCGGGACGTCGAGTCCCGCATCGCGGACCGCCTGCGCCAGCTCGTGCGCCTGCATGTCGGCGGCGTTGATCGTCGTGATGATCAGGTTGTAGCGCGGATCGGTCTGCGCGAGCTCGAGCGCCTTGGCACCCGTCGACAGCCGGGTCAGGTTCGGCGTGTGGCGCAGGTTGAGGTCGAGGAACTCGCTGACGATCAGCTCGTTGAGCTGCCCGTCCTCGGCGAGGATGAAGGACTCGTAGAGACTCGAGACCAGCAGGATGTCCTGGACGCGCCGGGACATCAGGTCCTGGAAGCCGCGAACGCGCCGTCGCGGGCGCGACGCGTCGGGCGGTCCGGGGCGCGGGTCGGCTGCCGGCATCGTTCCTCCGCAGTCTGGCCGGCCGGCGCCGTCGCAGCGCCGGCTTCGCGCCATTCTACGGTGCGCCGCCGGACCGGCGCCGGGCGGATCGGAGGCGGCGTCGCATGCGAGAAAGGGGGACGGGCAGCGGCCCGTCCCCCCGGGGAGCGTTCGTGCCGGTGCGGTCGGTCAGACCACGCCCTGATCCATCATCGCGTCGGCGACCTTGAGGAAGCCGGCGATGTTGGCGCCGTTGACGTAGTTGCCCGGAGTGCCGAAGCGCTCGGCGGCCTCGACGCACTCCTCGTGGATCTTCTTCATGATCATGCGCAGGCGGTTGTCGACCTCCTCGCGGGTCCACGAGTAGCGCATGCTGTTCTGCGCCATCTCGAGGCCGGAGACCGCCACGCCGCCGGCGTTCGCGGCCTTGCCCGGGCCGTAGAGGATCTTGTGCTCGATGAACAGGTTCACGCCGTCCGGCGTCGTCGGCATGTTGGCGCCCTCGGCGACCAGGTAGACGCCGTTGTCGAGCAGGTGCTGGGCATCCTTGCCGTTGATCTCGTTCTGGGTCGCCGACGGGAACGCGCAGTGGGCCTTGTGGTTCCACAGCGGGTTGTAGTCGAGGTTGGGATCGACCGGCGTGTAGACCGCGTTCGGGTACTTCTCGACGTACTCCTTGATGCGGCCGCGACGGACGGTCTTGAGTTCCATGACGAAGTCGAGCTTCTCGCGGTCGATGCCCTCCTCGTCGTAGATGTAGCCGCTCGAGTCCGACAGCGTCACGACCTTGGCGCCCAGTTCGATCAGCTTCTCGGTCGTGTACTGGGCCACGTTGCCGCTGCCGGAGACGAGGCAGGTCTTGCCCTCGAGCGTCTCGCCACGCGTCGCCAGCATCTCGGACGCGAAGTAGACCGCGCCGTAGCCGGTCGCCTCGGGCCGGATCAGCGAGCCGCCCCACTTGAGCCCCTTGCCGGTCAGCACGCCGGAGAACTCGTTGGCGATCCGCTTGTACTGCCCGAACAGGAATCCGATCTCGCGGCCGCCGACGCCGATGTCACCGGCCGGGACGTCGGTGTTCGGTCCGATGTGGCGGAACAGCTCGGTCATGAACGACTGGCAGAAGCGCATGACCTCCATGTCCGACTTGCCCTTCGGGTCGAAGTCGGAGCCGCCCTTGCCGCCGCCCATCGGCAGCGTGGTCAGCGCGTTCTTGAACACCTGCTCGAAGGCGAGGAACTTGAGGATGCCGAGGTTGACCGACGGATGGAACCGCAGTCCGCCCTTGTACGGGCCGATCGCGCTGTTCATCTCGATGCGGAATCCGCGGTTGACCTGGATCTGCCCGCGGTCGTCCACCCACGGCACGCGGAACATGACCACGCGCTCCGGTTCGATCATCCGCTCGACGATCCTGGCGGCCCGGTACTCCGGATGCCGCTCGAGCACCAGTTCGAGGGACTCGACGACCTCCTGTACCGCCTGGTGGAACTCCGGCTCGCCCGGGCTCTTGGCCTTGACCAGGGCCATGATCTCGTCAACGTAGCTGCTCATCGTTACGCTCCTTCGTGGACGCCGCGGGGGCGTGCAGAGCCTCAAAGTTCGGGACGGCAATATACTAGTAAGATAGCCTCCGGCTGGCCAGCCGGAACGCAGAATTTTCTTCGGGAA
>RFIB01000048.1 GCA_003695625.1 Acidobacteriota bacterium
AGACGATCACGGCGAGGAGCTGCCCGCCCTCGACGGCGTCCCCCGCCGCGACCGGAAGCCGCTCGACCGTGCCGGCGCGCGGCGCGGTGACCTCGTTTTCCATCTTCATCGCCTCGAGCACGAGCAGGCCCTGGCCCTCGGCGACCTCCTGGCCCGCCTCGACGAGCAGCTTGACCACGCGACCCGGCATCACGGCCGTCACTTCCGCCGGACCGCTCGCGTCGGCGTGGGCCTGCGCCGCGGCGACGAGCGGGTCGACGACGCGGATGTCGCGCCGGAAGCCGCCGTGGCGGACGACGAACAGATCGCGACCGTCCTCGTGCACGGAGACGTCGTAGGAGCGGTGGTCGACGATCAGCGAGTACGCGTGAGCGTCGACGGCGGCGCAGTCGACGAGCTGCGCCTGTCCGTCGATCAGCACCTCGTACCCGCCCTCGACCGGGCGGACCTCGACGTCGGCCTCGCGGTCGTCGATGAACGCACGCAGTTTCATCGCGGCGACCCTCCGAGCATGCGGGCGCGGCCGAGCGACAGCCAGCGCGACCCGGCACGCGGTTCGTTCGCGCCGCCGGCGGCGCTCAGCGCGGCGCGGGCCCGCGCGCGGTAGGCGTGGATCGAGGCCGCCACGACGGCGATCTCGTCGAGCCACGGGTCGGACCCGCGGAGCAGGTCCTCCCCGTGCACCTCGAGGAAACCGGTGTGCAGCCGTCCCGCGACGAACTCCGGGTGGTCGAGCAGGCGGCGCAGGAACGGGATGTTCGTCGTCACGCCGTCGATGCGGTACTCGTCGAGGGCGCGGCGCATGCGGCGGATCGCCTCCTCGCGGGTGCGTCCGTGCGCGATCAGCTTGCCGATCATCGGATCGTAGTGGATCGGGATCTCGTAGCCGGGCGCGACGCCGGAGTCGTCGCGGATGCCCGGGCCGGTCGGAACGCGCAGCGCCTCGATCCGTCCCGGACACGGCATGAAGTTGCGCGACGGGTCCTCGGCGGTGATCCGGCACTCGATGGCGTGGCCGTTCGGCACGAGTTCGTCCTGGGTCCAGCGCAGCGACTCGCCCGCGGCGATGCGGATCTGCGCCTTGACCAGATCGTGCCCGTAGACCTCCTCGGTGATCGGGTGCTCGACCTGCAACCGGGCGTTGACTTCCATGAAGTAGAACGCGCCGTCCTCGCCGCGCAGGAACTCGACGGTGCCGGCGCCGACGTACCCCGCCGCGCGGCCGGCGGCCAGCGCGAGTTCCCCGAGGCGCGCCCGGTCCTCGGCGGAGACCACCGGCGACGGCGTCTCCTCGACCAGCTTCTGGTGCCGGCGCTGGATCGAGCACTCGCGCTCGCCGAGATGCACGCCGTTGCCCTGTCCGTCGAACAGGATCTGCACCTCGATGTGCCGCGGACGCTCGACCAGCTTCTCGAGATAGACCGTCTCGTCGCCGAAGCTCGACCGGGCCTCGGAACGGGCGCGCTCGACCGCCGCGGGCAGCTCGGACGGCTCGCGCACCACGCGCATCCCCTTGCCTCCCCCGCCCGCGGCGGCCTTGACCATCACCGGAAAGCCGATCGCCTCCGCCTCGGCCAGCGCCTCGTCGGGCGTGCCGCGGAACGCGCCGGTCCCCGGGACGACCGGGACTCCCGCCTCGATCATCCGCCGGCGCGCCTCGACCTTGTCGCCCATCGCCCGCATCGCCGACGCCGGAGGACCGATGAACGCGATCCCGGCCGCCGCGCACGCCTCGGCGAACTCCGGATTCTCGGCGAGAAAGCCGTACCCGGGATGGATCGCCTGCGCGCCCGAACGCCGCGCGACGTCGAGCAGCTTGTCGATCGAGAGGTACGACTCGGCGGCCGGCGCCGGACCGATCCCGTACGCCTCGTGGGCATGGCGGACGTGCGGCGCGGTGCGGTCGACGTCGGAGTAGACGGCCACCGTGCGGATGTCGAGGTCGAGGCAGGCGCGGATCACGCGCACCGCGATCTCGCCCCGGTTGGCGATCAGGATCTTGTCGAACACCGCGCTGTCCCCTCCCTCAGAGCGGGATGTTGCCGTGCTTCTTGGGCGGCGTCTGGTCGACCTTCGTCTCGAGCCGCCGCAGCGCCCCGATCAGCCGCCGGCGGGTCTCGGCCGGCTCGATCACCGCGTCGACGTAGCCGCGCTCGGCGGCCACGTACGGGTTGGCGAACGCCTCGCGGTACTCGGCGACGCGCTCCGCCTTGAACGCCGCGGGATCGTCCGCCTCGCGGAGCTGCCGGCGGTAGAGGATCTCCACCGCCCCCTCGGCGCCCATCACGGCGATCTCCGCGGTCGGCCACGCGTAGTTGACGTCGGTGCGGATGTGCTTGCTGGCCATGACGCAGTACGCACCGCCGTACGCCTTGCGCGTGATCACGGTCAGCTTGGGCACGGTCGCCTCGGCGAACGCGTAGAGCAGCTTGGCGCCGTGGGTGATGATCCCGCCGTGCTCCTGGGCCACGCCGGGCAGGAAGCCCGGGACGTCCTCGAACACGACCAGCGGAATGTTGAACGCGTCGCAGAAGCGGACGAACCGCGCCCCCTTGCGCGACGCGTCGATGTCGAGCACGCCGGCGAGCACCGCGGGCTGGTTGGCGACGATCCCGACCGGACGGCCGTCGAGCCGCGCGAACCCGACGACGAGGTTCCGCGCCCAGCCGTCGTGGATCTCGAAGAAGTCGCCGTGATCGACGATCCCCGTGATGACCTGCTTGATGTCGTACGGCTTGTTCGGATTGTCCGGCACCACCCCGTTGAGCGACTCGTCGGCGCGATCCGGCGGATCGTCGCACGGCAGGCGCGGCGGATCCTCGTGGTTGTTCTGCGGCATGAACGAGAGCAGGCGGCGGATCAGGCTGATCGCGTGGGCATCGTCCTGTGCGGTCAGGTGCGAGACGCCGCTCTTCGTCGCGTGCGTCACCGGCCCGCCCAGCTCGTCCTTGGTCACCTCCTCGTGGGTCACGGCGCGGATCACGTCGGGGCCCGTGATGAACATGTAGGAGGTGTTGCGGACCATGATCGTGAAGTCGGTGATCGCCGGCGAGTAGACCGCCCCGCCGGCGCACGGCCCCATGATCGCCGAGATCTGCGGCACGACGCCGGAGGCGATCGTGTTGCGCAGGAAGATGTCGGCGTAGCCGGCGAGACTGGCCGCCCCCTCCTGGATCCGCGCGCCGCCGGAGTCGTTGAGACCGATCACGGGGCAGCCGATCTTCAGCGCCTGGTCCATGATCTTGCAGATCTTCTGCGCGTACGTCTCCGAGAGCGAGCCGCCGAAAACGGTGAAGTCCTGCGCGAACACCGCCACCGGGCGCCCCTCGACGAGCGCGAACCCGGTGACGACGCCGTCGCCGGGGATGCGCTGCCGGTCCATCCCGAAGTCGCGGCAGCGATGGACGACCAGCGCGTCGGTCTCCTCGAACGAGCCCGGATCGGCCAGCAGCTCGATCCGCTCGCGCGCGGTCAGCTTGCCCGCGGCGTGCTGGCGCTCGGTGCGCTCCGGGCCGCCGCCCTTGCGGGCCTCGTCAAGGCGTCGGCGAAGTTCCTCGATGCGATCCACGGGAGATCTCCGGTTGTCGGCCGGGAGGGCGATCGCCTGCGGCGATCGGATTCCCCTACGGTTCGTCGGCCGGGAGGGCGATCGCCTGCGGCGATCGGCCTCCCCTACGGTTCGTCGGCCGGGTGGGCGATCGCCTGCGGCGATCGGCTTCCCCTACGGTTCGTCGGCCGGGAGGGCGATCGCCTGCGGCGATCGGCTTCCCCTACGGTTCGTCGGCCGGGAGGGCGATCGCCTGCGGCGATCGGCCTCCCCTACGTCCGCGGGACCTTCTTCCAGTCCTCGAGGAAGCGCTCGAGGCCGATGTCCGTCAGCGGGTGGCGCAGCAGCGAGGTGATCACCTTGAACGGCATCGTCGCCACGTCGGCGCCCATCAGCGCCGCCTGCACGCAGTGCATCGGGTGACGGATGCTGGCGACGAGGATCTCGGTGTCGAAGCCGTAGTTGTCGTAGACCTGGCGGATCTGGGCGATCAGCTCCATCCCGTCGGTGCTGATGTCGTCGAGCCGGCCGACGAACGGGCTGATGTACGTCGCACCGGCCTTCGCCGCGATCAGCGCCTGCATCGGGTTGAAGCACAGCGTGACGTTGGTGCGGATCCCCTCGTCGCGACACCAGCGGACCGCCTTGATGCCTTCCTGGATCACCGGGATCTTGACCACGATGTTCTCGTGGATCGACGCCAGCTCCCGGGCCTCGCGCGTGATTCCCTCGAAGTCCGTCGCGGTCACCTCCGCGCTCACCGGTCCGTCGACGATCTCGAGGATCTCCTCGAGCACCTTGCGGAACGGCTTGCCGGTCCTGGCGACCAGCGACGGGTTCGTCGTCACGCCGTCGAGCACGCCGAGAGCCGCCGCCTCGCGAATCTCGTCGACCTGCGCCGTGTCGATGAAGAACTGCATCGTCCTGTCTCCCGCGTCTGCTGGTGACGCGCTACTCCTGTTCGTTCCCGTTGTCGTCCTCGTCGAGCGAGCCCGCCCGCGTGACCGCGACGACCTCGTCGTCGTCGGACACCTGGATCACCCGCACGCCCTGGGTCCCCCGCCCGAACCGGCTGATCGCGCCCGCCGCGGTGCGGATCACCTTGCCGTGCCGCGTGGCGACCACGATCTCGTCGTCCTCGCCGACCTCGAGCGCGGCGACGACCGGGCCCGTGCGCTCCGTGCAGCGCACGTTGATCAGCCCCTGCCCTGCGCGCTGCTGCGGCCGGTATTCGCTGATCGCCGTGCGCTTGCCGTATCCCCGCGCGGTCACCGAGAGAATGTCGCCCTGCTCCCCGACGACCGCGGCGCCGACGACGTCGTCGTCCCCGCGCAGCCGGATGCCGATCACGCCGCGCGCCGTGCGGCCCATCGGACGCACGTCGGTGATCGGGAAGCGGATCGACATGCCCGAGCGGGTGGCGAGGAACAGGTACTCGTCGTCGCGGGCAAGACCCACGTCGATCAGGCTGTCGTCCTGCTCGAGTCCGAGCGCGATCAGCCCGCCGGCGCGGATGTTGCGGTACGCCTCGAGCGACGTGCGCTTGACCAGCCCGCGCCGGGTGAACGTCACAATGTAGAGCCCCTGCTCCTCGTCGACGTCACGCAGCAGCAGCAGGCCCTGGATCCGCTCGCCCCGCTCGAGCGGGAACAGGTTGACGACCGGCTTGCCCTGGCTGGCGCGACCGAACTCGGGCACGCGGTAGACCGGCAGGGCGTGCACCTTGCCGCCCGAGGTGAACCACAGGCTCCGGTCGTGCGTCGAGCCGACGAGCACGCGCTCGATGTAGTCGTCCTCGCGCACCGCCGCGAGCATCAGCCCCTTGCCGCCCCGTCCCTGGCTGCGGTATTCGCTGAGCGGCGTGCGCTTGACATAGCCGCGATTGGAGAGCGTAATGACCACGTCCTCCTCGGTGATCATCTCGATCGTCGGTATCTCGCCCTCGTCCTCGACGATCCGCGTCCGGCGCTCGTCGGCATACCGCTTGCGGATGTCCTGCAGCTCCTCGACGACCAGGTCATCGACCAGGCCGGTCGAGGCGAGGATCGCGCGGTAGCGCTCGATCTTCTCCCGCAGCTCGCGCAGCTCCTCGAGCAGCTTGTCGCGCTCGAGCTGCGTGAGCCGCTGGAGCCGCATGTCGAGGATCGCCTGCGCCTGGGCCTCGCTGAACTCGAACCGCTCGATCAGCCCCGTCTTGGCGTCGGCCGGCGTCGCCGAGCCGCGGATCAGCGCGATCACCTCGTCGAGGTGGTCGAGCGCCCGCGCGAGTCCCTCGAGGATGTGGGCCCGCGCCTCCGCCTGGCGCAGCAGGTACTGCGTGCGGCGGACGATCACCTCGCGGCGATGGTTGACGTAGTGCCCGAGCGCCTGCTTGAGGTCGAGGATCCGCGGCCGGCCGTGGACGATCGCGAGGAAGATCGCGCCGAACGTCGTCTGCAGCTTGGTGTGCTTGTACAGGTTGTTGATCACGACCTGCGGCGAGACCGTCCCGCGGCGCAGCTCGATCACGACGCGGATCCCCTCGCGGTCGGACTCGTCGCGGATGTCGGCGATGTCGGCGATCCCGTCGATCTTCCGCCCGGTCCGCTTCGGATCGCGCTGGTCGCGGACCAGATGGGCGATCTCCTCGATCAGCTGCGCCTTGTTGACCTGGTACGGCAGCTCGGTGATCACGATCCGGTCGCGCTGTCCGCTGCCGCCCTCCTCGAACTCCATCACGCCGCGGACGGTGATCCGGCCCCGCCCGGTGCGGTAGGCCTGGTGGATCCCGGCGCGGCCGTAGATCACGCCCGCGGTCGGGAAGTCCGGGCCCTGCACGAACTGCATCAGGTCCTCGACCGTGCAGTCCGGGTGCCGCACCAGGTGCTCGGTGGCGTCGATCAGCTCACCGAGGTTGTGCGGCGGGATGCGCGTCGCCATCCCCACGGCGATGCCGTCCGATCCGTTGGCGAGCAGGTTGGGAAACCCGGCCGGCAGGACCAGCGGCTCGTTCTCGGTGCCGTCGTAGTTCGGCCCGAACTCGACGGTCTCCTTGTCGATGTCGCGGAGCATCTCCTCCGCGAGCGGCGCCATGCGGATCTCGGTGTAACGCATCGCCGCGGCACGATCGCCGTCGATCGATCCGAAGTTGCCCTGGCCGTCGATCAGCGGATAGCGCATCGAGAACGGCTGGGCGAGGCGGACGATCGTGTCGTACACCGCCTGGTCGCCGTGCGGGTGGTACTTGCCGATGACCTCACCGACGGTCTTCGCGCTCTTGCGGTACGGCTTGCCCGCCGTGTTCCCCGCCTCGTGCATCGCGTACAGCACGCGCCGGTGCACCGGCTTGAGGCCGTCGCGAACATCGGGAAGGGCGCGGCCGATGATGACCGACATCGCGTAGTCGAGATACGACGTGCGCATCTCGTCCTCGATGCCGATCATCGGCGTCCGCGGAACCTGGCTCTCGCTCATCCGCCTGTGTCTCCTCGAACCGGGGGCGGTCGCTCGCTCGTGATCAGACGTCGATGTTCCGCGCCTCGAGCGCGTTCTCCTCGATGAACTGGCGGCGCGGCTCGACCGCGTCGCCCATCAGCACCGTGAACAGCTCGTCGGCCTTGACCTCGTCGGTGACCGACACCTGGACCAGACGGCGATTGTCGGGGTTCATCGTCGTCTCCCACAGCTGCTCCGGATTCATCTCGCCGAGACCCTTGTAGCGCTGGATCGTCACGCCGCGGCGGCCGATCTCGAGCAGCCGGTCGAGCAGCTCGCTGCGCTCGGCAGTGATCGGCGGCCTGCCGGAGACGATGACCTCGATCCCGCTCCGGCCGAGGTCGCGCAGCTGCGGATACAGCGCGGCCATCTGCCGGAACTCGCCGGTCATCACCAGCTCCTCGGACAGCTCGTACTCGCGGTGTCCGCGCTCGAGATCGACCGCGCGGAGCACGAACGCCCCATGCTCGCGGTCCTTGTCGATCGCGCGCACCTCGTGGCCGATCCGCTCCAGCTCGCCGCGCAGGCGCTCGAGGGCCTCGGTGTCGCGGAACAGCTCGCGGTCGGTCATCCGCAGCTCGAGCATCGCGACGACGGCATCCCGCGGCCAGCCGCGGCGCTCGATCGCCTCGCGGTAGCGCCGGAACTCGGCGAGCTGCTGGAGCAGGTTGACCAGCTCGTTGCCGGACCACTCGCGCCCGCTGTGGGGCGAGCGCACCACCGTGTCGTCGGCGGCCTTGCGCGTGAGGTAGTCCTGCAGCTCCTGGTCGCTCTGCAGGTAGAGCTCCTCGCGTCCCTTGCGCACCTTGTACAGCGGCGGCTGCGCGATGTAGAGGTGGCCGCGCTCGACGACCTCCGGGAAGTGGCGGAAGAACAGCGTCAGCAGCAGCGTGCGGATGTGCGACCCGTCGACGTCGGCGTCGGTCATCAGGATGATCCGGTGGTAGCGCAGCTTCGAGATGTCGAAGTCGTCCCGGATCCCGCAGCCGAGAGCGGTGATGATCGTGCGGATCTCCTCGTGGGACAGCATCCGGTCGAAGCGGGCCTTCTCGACGTTGAGGATCTTGCCGCGCAGCGGGAGGATCGCCTGGAACCGCCGGTCCCGGCCCTGCTTGGCGGAGCCTCCGGCCGAGTCGCCCTCGACGAGGAACAGCTCGGACTCGGCGGGATCCCGGCTCTGGCAGTCGGCGAGCTTGCCCGGAAGGTTGCCCGAGTCGAGCACGCCCTTGCGGCGCGTCGCCTCCTTGGCCTTGCGCGCCGCCTCGCGCGCCGTGCGCGCCTGGATCGCCTTGCCGAGGATCGCGCGCGCGGCGCGCGGATTCTCGTCGAGGTAGGCGCTGAGCCGGTCGTAGACGAGCGTGCTGACGATGCCGGCGACCTCGCTGTTGCCGAGCTTGGTCTTGGTCTGGCCCTCGAACTGGGGCTCGCGGACCTTGACCGAGACGACGGCGCTCAGGCCCTCGCGGACATCCTCGCCGCTCAGCCCGGGCGTCCGCATGTCCTTCGGCAGCGACTCGGCGTGGCGCTGGGCGTAATTGTTCAGCGCGCGGGTCAGCGCCGAACGGAAGCCCGACAGGTGCGTCCCGCCCTCGGTCGTGTTGATGCTGTTGGCGAACGACAGGACGGTCTCCTGGTACGACTCGTTGTACTGCAGCGCGATGTCGACCTGGACGTCGTCCTTCTCGCCCTCGATATGGATCGGCGGTTCGTGGAGCGGCTGGCGCGTCTGGTTGAGATGCTCGACGAACTCGACGATGCCGCCTTCGTAGTGGAACACCCGCTCGACCGGCTCGGTGCCGCGTTCGTCGCGCAGCGTGATGCGCAGGCCGCGGTTGAGGAAGGCCAGCTCGCGCAGCCGCTGGGACAGGACGTCGAACGACACCTCGAGGGTCTCGAACACCTTCGGGTCGGGCCGGAACGTGATCTTGGTGCCGCGCCGCTCGGTGGTCCCGGTCTGCTCGAACGGTGTCACCGGCTCGCCGCGCGAGTAGCTCTGGCGGTAGACCTTCCCGCCGCGCCAGATCTCGAGATCGAGCGTCTCGGACAGCGCGTTGACCACGGAGACGCCGACGCCGTGCAGTCCGCCGCTGACCTTGTAGGCGTCGGACTCGAACTTGCCGCCGGCGTGAAGCGTGGTCATCACGACCTGGGCTGCCGGCTCGCCGGTCTCGGGGTGCTGATCGACCGGGATCCCGCGGCCGTTGTCGATGACGGTGATCGAGTTGTCGGCGTGGATCGTGACGTCGATCTGGTCGCAGTGGCCCGCCTGCGCCTCGTCGATGCTGTTGTCGACGACCTCCCAGACCAGGTGATGCAGTCCGTGGATGCTGGTCGAGCCGATGTACATGCCCGGCCGGCGCCGGACCGCCTCGAGGCCCTTGAGGACCTTGATCGAGTCGGCCGTGTAGCCGGCGGCGGGATCCACCGGGCTCGCGGGCGCCGTCGGGCGCGTGTCGTGGTTCTCGTTGCTCATCCGCTTGTCGTCTCCGGCGCTCATCCGACGCGCCCGACCGCCCCGCCCGCGACGCGGAGCCGCAGCGGGGCGAGCGAGGAGGCCAGTCCGGGCTCGGTCGTCGAGGCCAGCGTCTGCGCCTCGCGCGTCGCCGCCTCGAGCAGGGCCTGCTGGCGGCCGCCGTCGAGATCGGTGTCGACGTCGTCGAGAATCAGCAGCGGCTCGCTGTCGGCCCGCTGGGCGCGGATCGCGCGCAGCTGGGCCAGCGTCAGGGCCGCCAGCGCGGCGCGCACCTGCCCCGCCGAGCCGAAGCGGAGCAGATCGACGCCCTCGAGTTCGACGGCGAGATCGTCGCGGTGCGGTCCGACGGTCGTCTGGCGCAGGCGCCGGTCGTCGGCCCGCGACGCCTGCAGCGCGTCCGCGAGCGGACCCTCCGCGGACTGGCGGTACGCCAGCCGCGCGGCCGCGCCTTCCGGGAACAGTTCGGGCCACGCGCCGATCTCATGCTGCCACGATGCCAATTCCCGTCTCCTCCGCGACCGGATCGCCTCGCCCGTCCTGGCAAGGATCTCGTCCCACGGCGCGAGCGCGCGGTCGGGTGCTCCGTCGCGCAGCAGCCGGTTCCGATGACCGAGCGCCCTGCGGTAATCCCCGAGATCCCGGATGTGTCCGGGTCGCGCAGCGGCGGCGGCCCGGTCCATGAAGCGGCGGCGCTCGGCCGGACTTCCCTTCATCGCGCGGACGCTGTCTCCGGCCAGCGCCAAGGCAGGGACAAGTCCGAGGTATTCCGGTAACTTAACGGGCGATTTTCCCACGAAAAACGCCCTCGTGCCACGGTCCCGGCCGAGCCGGATCTCGAGCTCGATCTCGCTGTCCGAGGCCCCCCGCACGAGCGCCCGGACGATCGTCGTGGCGGCGCCGTGGGCGATCGCGTCCCGCGGGTCGCGGGTCCGGAAGCTGCGCGTCGTCGCCGCCAGGTACGCCGCCTCGAGCAGCGCCGTCTTGCCCTGCGCGTTGTCGCCCTCGACGACGACGAGCCGCGCCTCGAGTTCGACCACGGCATCCCGGAGGTTCCGGAACGCCCTGGTCTCGACGGTGGCGATCACGGCGCTCGCCGCGTCCTCAGCCGAGGGCCATCGGCATCACGACGTAGCGGTCGACCCGGTCGTCCCCCTCCTCGCGCACCGGCTCGAACAGCCCCTGGCTCATCGGCTCGCCGAGATGCGCGCGGATCTTCTCGGTGCCCGCCACGCCGAGGAAGTCGAGCAGGTACTGGGCGTTGAAGCCGATCTCCAGCGGCTCGCCGTCGTACTCGACGGCGAGTTCCTCGACCGCATCCCCGTGGACGTGGTGCCGCGAGGAGACCACGAGCCGCTCCGGCGCCAGGTCGAGCCGGATCATGTGCGACTGCTCCGTGCTCAGCACGGCGACACGCTCGATCGCCGCCTTGAGGTCGGCCGTGCCGATCTCGAACACCTTGTCGTTGTCGACCTCGAGCACCTTGCGGTAGTCGGGGAACTTCGGCTCCTGGAGCCGCGCGCTGAGCTCGCGGTCACCGACCGTGACGAACAGCGTGCCGTTCTCGACCCAGAACCGCACCTCGTTCTGCTGGTCGTCGGCCAGCTTGCCGATCTCGGCGAGCGCCTTGCGCGGGACGAGGATCCCGTCGGCGAGGTCGCCGAGCCGCGTCGCCGGCCGGCGCGTGAGCGAGAGCCGGTGACCGTCGGTGGCGACCAGCTCGAGCGCGTCCTCCTCGAGGTTCCACAGGGCGCCGGCCAGCGAGTAGCGCGGGTCGTCCGTCGTGATCGCGAACAGCACGCGCCGCACCATGTCGGCCATCACCGGTCCGTCGAGCGCGCCGGTCGGATCGCCCTCGCGGCGCGGAAGCGTCGGGAAGTCCTCGGTGTCGTGGGTCGCGAGCCGGAAGCGGATCTTCTCCATCGTGATCCGCAGCGCCTCGCCGTCGAGCACGAACGAGATGTTCCCGGGCGGCATGCGCCGCACGATGTCGTGCAGCCGGCGCGCGTCGACCGCGACCGTGCCCGGCTGCTCGACCGTGGCCGGGATCGTCGCCTTGTACCCGACCTCGAGATCGGTGCCGATCAGCGTCACCCGCCCGCCGTCGTGGGCGGACAGGACGACGTTGGCCAGCGCCTCGAGCGTGCTCTTCTTCTCGATGATTCCCTGCAGCAGGGAAAGCTCCCGGATCAGGGTCGGCTGGTCGATGATGGTCTTCATGGGCTCGTGTCCTCGCGCGCCGGGCGCGCCGCGTTCACCAGGAAACCATTCTCGGACAGGAAGAGAATCGCCGCAGCAGGAGGTCTGTGCAGCAGTGGACAGCCTGTCGCAACCCCTGCCCGGGAGGCGACTTGGCCACGGTCGCCGACGCTGGACGGGGCTGTGGGCGCACGGTGCCGACGCCGGCGCGGGCGGCCGGAGAGCCGCCGGCGAGTCGCCGTCGACAGGCATTCGGTGCACCTGTGGATGAAAAGTGTGGACCGCCGGCCGCTCATCGGAGCTGCTCCTCGAGGGCCGTCAGCCGGCCGTCGAGCTCGCGGTCGGTGCGGCGCTCGCGCTCGATCTTGCGGAACGCGTGCAGCGCGGTCGTGTGATGCTTGCCGCCGAAGTACTTGGCGATCGTCGGATAGCTCTCGCCGGCCAGTCGCTTGGCGAGGTACATCGCCACCTGGCGCGGGAAGGCGATCCGGCGCTGGTTGGTCTTCGACTTGAGTTCCGACACGCGCAGGTCGAACTCGCGCGCGACGCAGCGCGCGATGGCGTCGATGCCGACATGGTGGCCCTCGTCGGGAGCGACGGTGCGCACGACCTGCCGCGCCAGGTCGAGGTCAGGCCTGCGATGCAGCAGCGAGGCGCTGGCGATCAGCGTCTTGAGGCAGCCCTCGAGCTCGCGCACGTTGGAGTCGATCTGCCCGGCGATGAACAGCGCGACCTCGGAGGGGAGCGCCCAGCCCTCGCTGGCGGCCATCTTGTTGAGGATGGCGACCTTGGTCTCGAGGTCCGGCGGCGAGAGGTCGGCGATCAGGCCCCATTCGAAGCGGGTGCGCAGGCGCTGCTCGAGGGCGGGGATCGCCCGCGGCGGCGAGTCCGAGGTGATCACGATCTGCCGGCCCGCCTGGTGCAGCGCATTGAACGTGTGGAAGAACTCCTCCTGCGTGCGCTCCTTGCCGGCGAGGAACTGGACATCGTCGATCAGCAGCACGTCGACCGAGCGGTAGCGCTCGCGGAACGCGCCGGTCTCCTCGTACCGGATCGCGCCGATCAGCTCGTTCATGAACGCCTCGGAGGTCTCGTAGACCACCCGGATGTCGGGGCGCTCGCGGATCAGCCGGTTGCCGATCGCCTGGAGCAGGTGCGTCTTGCCGAGGCCGACGCCGCCGTAGATGAACAGCGGGTTGTAGTTCGAGCCGGGCTGCTCGCTGACGGCGAGCGCGGCGGCGTGGGCGAACTGGTTGCACGACGAGACGACGAAGTTCTCGAACGTGTAGCGCTCGTTGAGCGACGGGCGCGCCGGACGCGCCGCGGCGGAGGCCTCGTTGCGCGGGGCGGGCGTCCGCGAGCGGGAGACGAAGCGGACGTCGGAGACGTCGCCGCGGTGGTCGGCGAGGATCTCGCGGATCAGCGGCGCGTACTGGGTCCGCATCCACTCCGCGAACATCTCGTTGGGCACCTCGACCTCGAGCACCCCCGCGGACACGCCACGCTGCGTGGTCGGTGCGAACCAGGTCTGGAAGCTTCCGCGCGGAATCCTGCCCTCGATCTCGCCGCGCACGCGGTCCCACAGACCGGGCGTGGAGAGGGTGTGCGGACGCACGTTTTCCACAGGTGTATCCCCCTGTCCACCTTGGTGCTTGCGGGCGATCGCGCCCTGTTCGGCGCACAGGGATTTCCACAGCTGTGGATCCCTGTGTTCCGCTCTAAGGCCCTTGTTTTTCAGGGACTTGGGTGTCTCGACGGCTGGTCTGGGCCGCCTTGAGCCCAACGCTTCGACCCCTCGCCTGTCCGGCCGTTGTCCGCGCTGTCCGGCGCTCGGGAACGCGCCCTTCCGGGCGCCGTCGGACGCGCGGCCCGCGGAGGCTATCACCGTCGTTCCGGGGATGGCAAGTGTCCGGACGGACCCCGCGGGCGCGGCGCTCGCGGAGGTTTGACAGAGGTTGCTCTCGCTCCTAGGCTTAGGCGTTTTTTCCGGCAGAAGAGCCACCGCGGACGCGGCCCCGGCCCGGGACGGGCGGTGCGGCGAGGGCGGTGGGAACGACGACGAGGGCGTGCCTCCACCCCCGCCCGGGCGATTCCGGACGGGCGGCGGGGCCGAGGTTGCGAGGCTTGCAGCATGAAGCGCACGTTCCAGCCGAACAACAGGAAGCGAAAGAAGACCCACGGATTCCGCGTCCGGATGCAGACGCCGGGCGGTCGCCGCGTGATCAAGCGCCGGCGCCGGAAGGGCCGCAAGCGCCTGGCCGTGTGAGGCCGGATCACGGCTACCCCCGGGCCTTTCGGATCACCCGCCGGCGGGACTACCAGAAGGTCTACGACGAAGGACTCCGGGTCCCCGGCCGGCGGCTGGTCCTGTTCGCCCGGCCGCGATCGCCGGGCGAAGGAGCGCGCCTCGGGGTGACCGCGAGCCGGCGGGTCGGCGGCGCGGTGGCCCGCAACCGGGCCAAGCGGCTGATCCGCGAGGCGTTCCGCCGGCACCGCGCCGAGTTCGGAGACCTTGACCTCGTCGTCAACGCGCGCGCTGGCGCGGCTCTCGCGAGCGGCCACGAGATCGAGCGGGAGCTGGTCTCCCTGGTCCGCCGGGCGCGGGCCGGGCTGGCCCGGCGCGAGGAGGGTCGATGAAGCGCGTTCTCGTCGGTGCGATCCGCGGCTACCAGCGCTTCGTCTCTCCGCTGCTCGGACAGCACTGCCGCTTTCTGCCGTCCTGTTCGGAATACGCGGCGATGGCCGTCGAGGAGTGGGGCGTCGTGCGGGGCACGGCGCTCGCGCTGTGGCGCATCCTGCGCTGTCACCCCTGGTCGGCCGGCGGGCTCGACCTTCCGCCCCGTCGCGGGCAGGACCACGTGATCCATGGATAGACAGACCTCGTTGCGCACGGTTCTCGCCATCGCGCTGACGCTGGCCGTCGTCGTGATCTGGACCTGGCTGTTCCCTCCCCCGACGCGGACGCCCGCGCCGGCCGACGCCGTGCCCGCGGCTGCGGAGCAGGTCGCGGACGAAGCGACGCAGACCGCGCCGGGAGATCGGCCGGCGCCGGCCGGCGGCGAGACCGCGCTCGCGCCGCCGGAGGAAGCCGCCGAGCCCGCTCCTCCCACCGGCGAGGTGATCGCCGGAGAGGAGGGGCAGGCCCCGCTGACGCTCACCGTCGACGGCCAGGAGATCACGCTGACCGCGCGCGGCGGGCGCGTGCTGAGCTGGAAGCTGCTCGACTACCCGCGCGACCCGTCGCATCCGGACGAAGGCCCCGTCGATCTCGTCTCGCCCGAGGCGCGCGCGCTCGAGCGCTATCCGCTCACGCTCGTCGCCGACGATCCGGAGCTGACGACCGCGCTGAACGAGTCGTGGTACGTCGTCGACGAGAACTCGCCGGCCGACGACGAGCTGGCCGAGCGCGGGCTGGCGCCCGGGACCCGCCGGGTCCGGTTCCGCTACGCCGACGGCCGCGGGCTCGAGGTGACCAAGACGCTGTGGCTCGGAGGCGACGAGCGCTACCTGCACCTCGCCGAGTGGGAGGTGCTGCGCGCGGGACGGCCGGTTCCCGGCGTGCGGCTCGCCCTCGGTCCGGGCATCGAGCGGCCGGCGACGAACAAGTCGCGCTACATGGCCGAGCACGAGCGGATCGTCGTCGGCCTGGTCGACGGGCAGCAGGAGTTCGGCGTCAAGCAGCTCCGCGACGGCGAGGTGCTCGTCCCGGAAGGCCGCGGCGTGCGGTTCGTCGCCGTCGACGACCGCTACTTCGCGATCGCGCTCGTCCCGCGCGAGCCGGCGGACGTGCGCCTGCACCTGGCCGCGAGCGTGGCCGCCGGGGACGACGACGAGTCGCTGCGCCGGGTCGCGGCCGAGGTCGGGGCGCGCCGGGCGGTGCTGTTCACCGGTCCGAAGGAGGAGGCGCTGCTGCGGCAGATCGACGAGCGTCTCGGGACGAGCCTTTCGGGCCTGATCGAGTGGGGCTTCTTCGGCTGGGTCGCGCGGCCGCTGTTCCTGCTGATGAAGTGGCTCTACGGGCTGATCGGCAACTGGGGGCTGGCGATCATCGCGATCACGGTGCTGATCCGCGCGCTGTTCATCCCGCTGACGCACAAGTCGATGGTCTCGATGCGCCGCACGCAGGAGCAGACGGCGAAGCTCCAGCCGAAGATCCGCAAGATCCGCGAGAAGTACCGCGACAAGCGCGACATGGCGTCACGCCAGAAGATGAACGAAGAGATCATGGCCCTCTACAAGCGCGAGGGCATCAACCCGATGGCATCGCTCAGCGGCTGCCTGCCGCTGCTGATCCAGCTGCCGGTGCTGTGGGCGATGTTCTCGCTGCTCCGGGTCGTGATCGAGCTTCGCGGCGCGCCGTTCGTGCTCTGGATCCGCGACCTGTCGGCGCCGGATCCGACGTTCGTCACGCCGATCCTGATGGGCGTGACGATGTTCGCGCAGCAGCTGATGACGATGGCCCGCACCGACGACCCGCAGCAGAAGAGCCAGCAGCGGATGATGCTGTTCATGCCGCTGATGTTCACCTGGTTCTTCCTGTGGGCGCCGAGCGGGCTGGTGATCTACTGGTTGACGAACAACGTGCTCGGCATCGCGCAGCAGCTGTTCGTCAACCGGCACGCGGCGGCCGCCGCGTCGACGCAGGCCGCGCGGTCGAGCTGACCGGGCGCGGCCGGCGAGAGGGAACGAGGGATGTCCGACGAACAGCGCGCCAGGTTCACCGGCCGCGACATCGCCGAGGCGATGGCCGCGGCCCGCCGCCACTTCCGGCTCTCGCGCCGGCAGCTCCAGTACGAGGTCGTCTCCGGCCGCAAGGTCGGGCCGGTCGACGGCGGCGAGCCGGGAATGATCGAGATCGAGGTCTGGCCGGCCCCCGGGGCGACGCCCGGCCAGCCGGAGCCCGCGCCGGCCGAGCACGGGCGCGACGAGCGCCGGCGCGGCGGGGGCGGACGGCGCGGACGCTCCGACGACAGGGGCCGGGGCCGCCGCGACGACCGGCGGCGTCCGCGCGAGGATCGCCACGAGCCGGAGGAGGAGGAGGTGCAGAGCCTGTTCCCTCCCCCGGAGGTCACCAACCCCGAGGACATCCTGCGCACGCTGACCGCGGCGCTGATCGACGGGCTCGATCTCGACCTGCAGGTCGAGAAGATCACCATCAACGAGATCGGCCAGCGCGTGCACCTGACGGGTCCCGACGCGCCGGCGCTGACCGAGGCCGACGGCGAGGGGCTCGAGGCGCTGCAGTACCTGGCCAACCGCCTGCTGCACAAGGACGGACGGCTCGAGGTCCGCGTCTCGTTCGACGCCGACGGCTGGCGCGAGAAGCTCGAGCAGAAGCTGATCGACAAGGCGAAGCGGCTCGCGCGCGAGGCCCTCGACAGCGGCGAGGTGCGCAAGCTGCCGCCGCTCGGGCCGTACGAGCGCCGGCTGGTCCACCTCGCGCTCGCCGAGATCGACGGGATCAGGACGTTCTCGACCGGCAACGGCTACCGCCGGCGCGTCAACATCGCTCCCGCCGACGGCTCGTAGGGGGCCGACCGCCGCAGGCGACCGGCTGCGCGGTCAGACGCCGCGCGGTCCCTGGATCAGCCTCCGCGTGAGGTCCTCGGGCTCGCCTTCGGTGCAGACGACGTCGTCCTCGATCCGCACGCCGCCGAGCGGCGCGAGCCTGTCGACCACGTCCCAGTCGACCAGCGCGGCCTCGGGCCGCCCGCGCAGCTCGTCGAGCAGCACCGGCGCGAAGTAGATCCCCGGCTCGATCGTCACCACGTGCCCCGGCTCCAGCGTCCGCGTGTTGCGCAGCCACGCGTGCTCGGCCGGCGGCGCGAGCGTTCCCCCGTCGGGCCCCTTCTGGTGCCCGCCGACGTCGTGGACCTGCAGGCCGAGGTGGTGACCGATCCCGTGCGGCAGGAAGGTGCGCGTCACGCCGCGCTCGAGCAGCTCGTCGGGCCCGGCCGTGCCGATGCCGGTCTCGGCGAGGACCTGCGCGACCCGGCGGTGCGCCTCGAGGTGAATCTCCGTGTACGGCCTGCCGGGCGTGACCATGGCGACGAGGTCGCGCTGGAACTCGTCGACCGCGTCGACGAGCCGGCGATAGACCGGATCCGCGTCCTGGCGGTACCAGGTGCGCGTGATGTCGGACGCGTAGCCGCAGCAGGCGGCGCCGGCGTCGAGCATGAAGCTCGGCCGGCTGCCCGCCTCGGGCCCGCGCTTGTTCTGGTAGTGCAGGATCGCGATCTTCTCGCCGAGGGCGACGATGTCGGCGAACGGCAGCTCGAACTCGAGATGGCCCGTGGCCTCGACGAACGCCCAGTGGATCTCCCGCTCGCAGGCCCCGGCCTCGAACGCCTTGCGCGCGACGCGGTGCCCCGCCGCACCCCGTTCCGCGGCGCGTCGCATCAGGCGCAGCTCGTGCGGCGTCTTCGTCGCGCGGTGCCAGTCGAGCGGCGCCATCAGCGCCTGCGGCTCGACCGCGTCGGGCGCGATGCCGAGTTCCGCGGCGGCCTCGGGCGCGTTGCCGACGTAGGCCAGCCGACCGGCGTCGCCGAGCGCCGCGCGCACGTCGGCGAACCGGTCGACCTCGACCAGGTCGACCGCCGGCTGCCACCACGACGGCTCGAGCTGCGCGGTCTCGAACCAGAAGTCCTTCGGCGCGACGCGGACGACGAGCGGACGCCGTCCCGGCCGCGCGAGCACGCAGTGCTCCGGCCCCTCGAGCGGGACCCAGCGCAGGAAGTGGGGCGTCGCGCGGAACGGGACCGGCTGGTCGTCGCGGTGGTAGTAGCGCTCGCGGCCGGCATGGAACAGGACGCCGTCGAGGGCCAGCCCGGCGCGCCCGGCGCGCTCGAGCGCGTCGGCGAGCATCCGGTCGAGGGTTTCCAGGTGGCTCGCGTAGAGCTGCTCGTCGGACATGGGAATCTCCCCGAGCCGGGTGCCGGCCCGGTCTACGGCGTCGCGGGCGACGGTGCCGGCGCCTCGTCGTCGTCGGTGGCGCTGTAGAGCAGCGCCGCGGCGACCACGCCGCCGCCGATCAGCACCAGGCGGCCGGTCCGCGTCGACCAGAAGGACGGGCCACCGCCGCGCGTCTGGCTGCGCACCCGGCCGACGCCCTCGGCGGTGCGCCCGGGTGGTCCCGCCGCGCCGGCCAGGCGCAGCTCGAGCCGCACCGCCTGCCCCGCGCCGACTTCCACGCTCGCCGGGGCGAGGGGATACTCGGTCCCGTCCGGACCGAACGCGACGAGCCGGTACTCGCCCGGCGGCAGGCCGGTCAGCGCGAACGAGCCGTCCGGTCCGGTGGGCGGCGAGAGGAACAGGTCGCCGGCGGCGCTGCGCGCGCCGACCTGGTGCGCCTCGGCGGGCAGGCCCTCGGCGTCGAGCAGCACGCCGCGCAGCGCGCCGGGCGTCGTCGCGCCGGCCGGCTGCGCGCAGATCGGCGCGGCGACGAGGGCGAGGGCCGCGAGCGCCGCCGCGAGACGGAAGGACAGGGACATGGTCGATCTCCGGGAAGCCAGGGCAGGTGGCCTTTATCTCGCGAGGCCCGCCGAGCGTCAAGCGAGTGCGGCCCCCGGTGCGGAGGATGCGCGATGAGCGGACGCGGGGCCGCGCGGGGTTCCGACGACGCGGACACGATCGTCGCTCCGGCGACCCCGCCGGGCCGCGGCGCGCTGGCGATCGTCCGCGTCAGCGGCCCGGAGTGCCGGCGGGTACTTTCGTCGTTTTTTCGCC
>RFIB01000049.1 GCA_003695625.1 Acidobacteriota bacterium
ACCTTGCTCGTCGTCGTCGTGTCGAAGTTCTTGCCGAACGAGGCGCCCGAGAACTGGCCCTTGCCGAACTTGTGCTCGCCGGACCCCTCGTACGAGCCGAGGATCTCGCCGGTCGTGGTGTCGATCACGCGCGCCGTCAGCGTCGCGCTGCCCTTGACCAGCTTGCCGCCGATCCCGCGGCCGAACTTCCAGCGGCCGACCTGCGGGATGCGCCCGCCGTACTCCTCGATGCCGAACTCGGTCACCGAGCCGAGCACGACGAGCTGGACGCCGAGCAGCTTGCCGATGCCCGCCGCCGTCGACGGGTCGATGCGCCCCGAGTCGCCGAGGTTCTGTTCGCGGAGCACCGCGTCGAGCCGGTTGCGCTCGATCACCCGAAACCGCCCCGAGTTGACCAGCTCGTGCGTCACGCTGTCCGCCGCCGCGGTCTCCAGCCGGTGCCACGACCAGCCCCAGCGCCACGAGCCGTGCAGCGCCGAGGTGTCGAAGTCGAGCACCGCGATGCGGATCTTCCCGTCGTCCGCGGCGTGCCCTGCCGTCGTTGCCGGGACGAGCGTCGCGAGCGCGAGCGCGAGTGCCGTGCCCCATCTCCAGGTCCGATCTGCGTGTCTCATGCGGATGCTCCCTCTCCGTCTCGTCGTGTCTGTCGTCGCGTGCACCGCGCCGCGGCCGGCCGGGGCATAATCTGCGGCCGGCGACCGGCCGAGGAGGACGCGGTGCCTGCCCCGCAGCTTAACGCAAGGATCGTCCGCCGCGTGGAGATCACCCCCGAGCTGATCATTCTCCACGTCGCCCCGGAGGGGTGGGAGCTGCCCGACTTCACGCCCGGCCAGTTCGCCGTGCTCGGTCTGCCGGGAGCCGCGCCGCGTCATCCGCTGAGCGATCCCGAGGAGACCCCGCCGGACCCGGACAAGCTGATCCGGCGCTCGTACTCGATCGCCTCGGGGTCGGTCGCCCGCGAGTTCCTCGAGTTCTACGTCACGCTGGTCCGCTCCGGGGAGCTGACGCCGCGGCTGTTCGCGCTGAACGAGGGCGACCGGGTCTGGCTCGGCCCGAAGATCACCGGATCGTTCACTCTCGACGCCGTACCGCCCGAGAGCCACCTCGTGCTGGTCGCCACCGGGACCGGCCTGGCCCCGTACATGAGCATGCTGCGCTCGGGGCTGCTCGAGAACTCGGCGCGGCACGTCGCGGTGCTGCTCGGCGCCCGGCACTCGTGGGATCTCGGCTACCGCGGCGAGCTGTCCACGCTGGCCCGCCGCTTCCCGCGCTTCTGCTTCGAGCCGACGGTCTCGCGGCCCGCCGAGGAGCTGGTGCCGTGGAAGGGCCACGTCGGCTACGTCCAGGACCTGTGGCGCCGGGGCGTCGTCGCCGAGCGGTGGGGCTTCGAGCCGAGCCCCGCGGACACCCACGTGCTGCTGTGCGGCAACCCGGCGATGATCGAGGACATGACGAAGATCCTCGTCGAGCAGGGCTTCAAGGAGCACAAGAAGCGCGATCCGGGCCAGATCCACGCCGAAAAGTACTGGTAAGTTGCCGGGTCGGCCGGCGCGCCGCGTGGCGCGATCCGCCGCCGCCGCCGACAATCGCGGGGGCGCGCGGTACATTTCCCGCGCGGCGGGCCCGCAAACGGCCGCGGCATCGGCGGAGACGGTGAGCAACAGATCGTACTGGGCGATGGCGACGACCGACCTGCGGCGCGAGCTGGCGCAGGCGGTGCCGCGCGACACGCTGCGCGCGCTGCACAGGCCGCGTCCGGCGCTGCACTTCCTCGTGCTGGCCTGGCAGGTGCTGCTGCTCGCCGGCGGCGTCGCCGGCGCCGTGCTTGCCGACCGGTGGTACCTGTGGCTGCCGTGCGCGGTCGTGATCGGATTCACGCTGTTCAACTTCACGGTGATGCTGCACGAGGTGGTCCACGACGCGGTGTTCGCGCGCAAGGGGCGCACGCGGGCGCTCGCCGTGCTGGGCTGGCTGTACGCGTTTCCGAGCGGCATCTCGCGCAGCCAGTTCACGCGCTGGCACCTCGACCACCACGCCCAGCTCGGCGACGGCGAGGCCGATCCCAAGCGGCATCATCTCTCGCCGAAGCGCAACGCCCGCTGGTACAAGCTGCTGTACATGACGCCGGCGCTGATCCCGATCTACTTCCGGGCGGCGGCGCGCGAGACGGCCACGTATCCCGAGGAGCTGCGGCGCACGATCCGCCGCGAGCGGCTGCTGACCGTCGTCGGCCAGCTCGCGATCCTTGCCGCGCTGGTGCTGTTCGCCGGCTGGTGGATCGCGTTCAAGGTCTACATCGTGCCGTACCTGTTCGTGTTCCCGGTGGCGTTCACGCTCAACCGCCTCGGCCAGCACTACGACATCGATCCCGACGACCCGGCGCAGTGGAGCACGCTGATGAAGCCGTCGTGGTTCTGGGACGTGGCGTTCCTGTGGTCGAACTACCACCTCGAGCACCACTACTTCCCGCGGGTGCCGTTCTACAACCTGCCGCGGCTGCACCGCGCGTTGCGGCCGTTCTACCAGCGCCACGGGATGACGCCGCGGACCTACGCGTCCCTGCTCTGGCACTGGCTGGTGCTCAACCGCCCGCCGCACGCCGACTGGCACGCGCGCGCATCACGCCCGGCCGCGTAGCGGCGCCCGTAGCGGCGCCCCTTGGGGCGCCGATCCTTCAACCGCGACCCTTCCATCCTCGCGACGTCGTGCGCACGGGATCGCGCGCGATGCACCAACGACGTCCGTAGCGGCGCCCCTTGGGGCGCCGAGTCTGCATCCGCAACCCCTCCATCTTTGCGACGTCGCGCGCACGGGATCGCGCGCGATGCACCATCGGCCGGGCAAGCCC
>RFIB01000304.1 GCA_003695625.1 Acidobacteriota bacterium
CGGGGCCGCCGACCGCACCCACCGAACCGACCGGCCAGGGACCCGAGTCGGACGGAGGCGAGCCCCGAACGTGATGCGAGGCCGGCGCATCGGCCGGCCTCGCTCGGAGCGTTCCCTTGCGGGACGGGGCGTCAGCTCGCGTCGGCGACCTGGCCCTTCGACTCCTCGGCACGCAGGAACGCGCCGTCCTTGAGCCGCTTCTCGGCGTACTCCTGCATCTGCTTCGCCTGCTGCGCGCAGCCGGTCGACGCCATGATGACCACGCCGTTGTCGATGTTCTTGATCTTGTGCTTGGCACCCTCGGCCTTCATCGGGCAGCTCTTCGAGCACTCGCCGGCGAGGAAGGTGCGGGCCCTGGCCTGGAGCTGCTTGACGGTCTCGGCATCGGACGACGTCAGGATGACCTTGACGCCGTTGTCGCTGCGCACGATCTCGGACTGCACCTTGCCGTAGGTGCTCTTCGCGGACTCGGTCTTCGCTGCCTTGGCACCGCCGCAGGCGAGGGCCGGGGCACCGAAGGCCAGCAGGGCGATCGTGGCGAGCAGGATGAAGCGCTTCATGCTGGATCCTCCCGTCAGGGGATGTGCTGGCCGCAGCGCCCGTGGCCCATCCACGCGTCCGGCGCCGGCCGACTTACAGCACACGATAACCGAATAAGGAGCCCGCGCCAGCGGGGCGGGACGAGCGGTCGCCCCCGAGAGGCGGACGGGCCGGCGGGCAGCCGGCCGGACGGTGTTCCCGGGAGTTCGCCGAGGTTCGCGACGTGCCGCCCGGGCCCTCAGCGGCGCCAGAAGCCGGGCATCAGCAGCAGCAGCAGCGTGTACAGCTCGAGCCGGCCGAACAGCATCAGCGCGGAGAGCACCAGCTTCACGCCGCCCGGCAGCGCCGCGAAGTTGTCGACGGGTCCGACCGCGCCGAGCCCCGGGCCGACGTTGCCGAGCGCGGTCAGCGAGGCCGACCACGAGGTGACCAGGTCGGCCCCGGTCATGTTGACCACGAGCATCCCGAGCACGGCGAGCGTGATGTAGGCCGCGAAGAAGCCCCAGATCGCCTCCATCACCGGTCCCGGCACCGGGCGCCCGCGGTAGACCACCGGGCGCACGGCATGGGGGTGCAGCATCCGCGAGAAGCTCGCGCGCAGCGACCGGAACGCGAGCAGCGTGCGCAGCGTCTTGACGCCGCCGCCGGTCGAGCCGGCCATCCCGCCGAGAATCAGCAGCAGGATGATCGGGCCGTGGGTCACCAGCGGCCACAGCTCGTAGTCCGCGGTCGCATAGCCGGTGGTCGTCATCAGCGAGACGACGGTGAAGAACGCGTCCTCGGCGGCGCGGCCGAGCGGCTGCTGCTCGACGAGCGCGAGCACGACGGTCATCGGGATCGCGAACAGGGCGATCAGCGCCAGGTACCAGCGCAGCTCCTCGTCGCGCAGCACGTCGCGCAGCCGGCCCTGGAACGCCTTGAAGTGCAGGACGAAGTTCATGCCGGCGAGTGCCATGAACACGATCACCGTGACGCGGATCAGCGGGCTGTCGTAGGCGCCGATCGACGCCGCCTTGGGCGAGAACCCGCCGGTGGCCATCGTCGTGAACGCGTGGTCGACCGCCTCGAGCGCCGGCATGCCGAACGCGCGCAGCAGCAGCGCCTCGATCGCCGTCAGGCCGACGTAGACCAGCCACAGGTAGCGGGCGGTGACCGTCACCCGCGGCGCGATCTTGTCGGTCACCGGTCCCGGCACCTCGGCGCGGAACAGCTGCATGCCGCCGACGCCGAGCAGCGGGAGGATCGCGATCGTGAACACGATGATTCCCATCCCGCCGATCCACTGGGTCATCGAGCGCCAGAACAGCAGCGACGCGGACTGCGCCTCGATGTCGACCAGGATCGTCGAGCCGGTCGTCGTGATCCCGGACACCGCCTCGAACCATGCGTCGACCGGCCCGGTCGCCCCGGAGGCGACGAACGGGACCGCCGAGATCGCCGAGGCGAGGATCCAGCCGACGCCGACGACGAGGAATCCGTCGCGCGGCCGGACCGTGCGCGAGGCGCCGCGCCCGGCGACGAGACCCGCTGCGGCGAGCAGCAGGCCGACCG
Source organism: Acidobacteriota bacterium (assembly GCA_003695625.1). Classification (GTDB taxonomy): domain Bacteria; phylum Acidobacteriota; class Polarisedimenticolia; order J045; family J045; genus J065. The sequence continues at coordinate 2,092 of RFIB01000304.1, forward strand.
CCAGGCCGGGGACGAACGGTCCCCCCGGCTCGCCGAGGGCGAGTGCCAGCGCCAGCGGGGCGAGCTGGAACAGCCCGACCAGGCCGGCGAGCAGTCCGAGGATCATCACGTCGAGGCGCGGGTTCATCGTCCCTTCAGTCGACGAGCCGCGCGAGCCGGGCGGCGGACTCCGCCGTGCTGAACAGCACGGCCTTGGATCCGGGGCGGATCACCGTCTCGCCGTCGGGAACGATCACCCGGTCGCCGTCGAGCACCGCCGCGACGAGCACGCCCTGGGGAATGCCCAGTTCGCGCAGCGGGCGGCCGGCGAGCGGGGACGAGTCGTCGACGTCGACCGTCGAGACCTCGATCTTCTCGAACGGCAGCGACTGCACCTCCTCGACGTGCAGGCCGCGCACGAACTTGAGGATCTCCCCGACCGAGGCGAGGCGCGGCGAGACGCTGGCGTGGATCCCCGCCGCCTCGGCCAGGCCGACGTAGGTCGGGCTGTCCACGAGCGTGATCACCCGCTCGGCGCCGAGCTGGCGCGCCTGGACCGACGAGAGCAGGTTGACCTCCTGGCTGTTGGTGACGGCGACGAACGTGGCGCCGTCGATTCCCGCCTCGAGCAGGATCTCCTCGCGCGTGATGTCGCCGCCGAGCACCAGCGCGCGCGGCATCTCGACGGCGAGGCGCTCCGCCTCGGCGCGATTGCGGCGGATGATCGCGACCCGCAGGCCGCGCTCGAGGGCGGCGCGGGCGACCAGACGGCCGATGCGTCCGCCGCCGCCGATGACGACGCGGTCGGCGCGCACCTCGGGGAAGCCGAGCAGCCGGGCGACCGCGGCCGCCTCCTCGGGGCGCACCGCGAAGTACGCCACGTCGCCGACCTCGAGCCGCGTGTCGCCGCGCGGCAGGAAGGCGCGGTCCCCGCGGTAGATCGCGGCGAGCAGGAACGTCGCCTCGGGATGGTCGCGCCGCACGTCGGCGAGCGTGCGTCCCGCGATCGGGCAGCTGCGCGGGACGCGGAAGCCGGTCACCTGAAGCCGGTGCTCGAGCACGTCGGCGACGTCGACGGCGTGGGGCACGCCGAGCAGCGCGACGATCCGCTCGGCCGCGACCCGGTCCGGGCTGATGCCGAACGTCCGGCCGTGCCACAGCGCCGCCAGCTCGGAGATGTTGTCGAGGTACTCCTGGGAGCGCAGGCGCACCACCTTGGTCTCGACCTGGAACTGCGACCCGGCGATCAGCGCCGTGATCATGTTGACTTCGTCCGAGTTCGTCACGGCGAGCAGCAGGTCGGCGCGTTCGAGTTCCGCCTCGCGCAGCACGGCGAGCGAGCAGCCGTTGCCGACGACGACCTGGATGTCGAGCTTGTCCGAGATCTCCGTCGCCGCGTCCTCGTCGCGCTCGATCAGCACGACGTCGTGCCCCTCGGCGGACAGGCGCTGGGCGCTGGTGTAGCCGACGACCCCGGCGCCGACGATCACGATCCGCCTGGCCACGCTGCACCTCCGGCGCGCCCGGGCCGGCGCGACCGCGCGATGATAGCGCGCCGGCCGGGGCCCTTGACCGGACCGGGAGAACGCCGCGAGACTGCCCTCGATGTCCGCTGAAGACGGCAGGCCGCAGGGCCCACCGGGCGCCGCAGCCGACCCGGACCGCGTGCTGCGGACCTGCCCGGTCTGCGGCGCCGCGATGGTCGACCGCGGCTGCAAGCTGCGCTGCCCCGACCCGGCGTGCGGGTACTTCCTGTCCTGCGCCGAGTACTACTGACCGGGCCGCGTCGACGCTACTGCAGTTCCTTGAGCGCCGTCACCAGCTCCTGCATCATCTTCTTCCCGTCCCCGAACAGCATCAGCGTGTTGTCGGCCGCGAACAGCGGGTTGGGAATGCCGGCGAAGCCCGGGCTCAGGCTGCGCTTGACGACGACGACGGTGCGGGCCTTGTCGGCGTCGATGATCGGCATGCCGGCGATCGGGCTCTTCGGGTCGGTCCGCGCCAGCGGATTGACCACGTCGTTGGCGCCGATCACGAGACAGACGTCGACCTGGTCCATCGTCGGGTTGATCTCGTCCATCTCCTTGAGCTTCTCGTACGGCACGTCCGCCTCGGCGAGCAGCACGTTCATGTGTCCGGGCATGCGTCCCGCGACCGGGTGGATCGCGAACTCGACTTCGGCACCGAGCTTCTCGGCCTGGAGCATCACGTCGCGCACCGCATGCTGCGCCTGGGCGACGGCCATCCCGTAGCCGGGCACGATGACCACCCGCCGCGCGCCGTCGAACAGCATCGCGACCTCGTCGGGAGTCGTCGACTTGATCTTGCCCGCGTAGACCTCGTCGGCGGTCGCCGTCTCGGACGTCGGGCCGAGCACGCCGAACAGCACGTTGGTCAGCGAGCGGTTCATCGCCTTGCACATGATCGAGGTCAGGATGATTCCCGACGCGCCGACCAGGGATCCGGCGATGATCAGCACGTTGTTGTTGATCACGAACCCGGTCGCCGCCGCGGCGAGGCCCGAGTACGAGTTCAGCAGCGCGATCACGACCGGCATGTCCGCGCCGCCGATCGGGATCGTCAGCAGGATGCCGAGCAGTCCGGCGGATCCGGCGAGCACCCACAGCGGCAGCGTGTGGCTCGGGTCGACCACGACCCACACGCCCGCCGCGATCGACGCCAGGAATACGACCGCGTTGATCGCCTGCTGGCCCGGGAACAGCACCGCCTTCGACGGAATCAGCCGGAGCTCCTCGAGCTTGCCCCACGCGACGACGCTGCCGGTGAACGTGACCATGCCGATCAGCGCCGCCGCGGCGACCGAGACCAGCTCCTGGATGTCCGCGGCGGACGTGGTGTAGCGGCCGAGCCGCGGCACGAGCGTCGCCCCGGCGACCAGCGCCGACGCGATGCCGCCGAACCCGTTGAACAGCGCCACCATCTGCGGCATGCCGGTCATCCGCACCTTGAGCGCGGCGACGGCGCCGATCAGTCCGCCGACGACCACTCCGGCGATGATCAGCCGGTAGTCGAGGCCGACCTTGAGCATCGTCGCCACGGCGGCGAGCAGCATTCCGGTCGCGCCGAGCAGGTTGCCGCGGACGGCGGTCCGCGGGTGCGTCAGGCCCTTGAGCCCGAAGATGAACAGGACCGAGGCGACCAGATAGGCGAGGTTGACGAATCCCTCGTGGATCATGAATTCGTGCATCGTCTCAGTCCTTCTTCTTGCGGAACATCTCGAGCATCCGGTGCGTGACGAGGAAGCCGCCGACGACGTTGATCGTGGCGAAGACCACGGCCAGCGTCGCCAGCACCTTCGTCGTCATCCCCGCGTCGACGTGCGCCGACAGGATCGCGCCGACGATCGTGATGCCGGAGATCGCGTTCGAGCCCGACATCAGCGGTGTGTGCAGCGTCGGCGGCACCTTGGTGATGATCTCGAAGCCGACGAAGATCGCGAGGACGAAGATCGTCAGCAGCATGATCAGCAGTCCGATCGGGTCCATCACGGGGCTCCTTCCTCGCCGCCGGCGGGTGCGGCCGGTTCGGGAAGCGGGGGCAGGCCGAGCAGCTCGCGCACCCGGGGCGAGACCACCTCGCCGTCCCGCGTGACCAGCGTCTCGCGCACGACCTCGTCGTCGGTGTCGATGACGAGCGCGCCGTCCTTGACGATCGATGAGGTGAACGTCGCCACGTTGCGTGCGTACATCTGGCTCGCGTGGTACGGCACCGTGGCGGGCACGTTGACCGGTCCGACGATCCGCACGCCGTTCTCGACGACCGTCTCGCCGGCCCGGGTCAGCTCGCAGTTGCCACCGCGTTCGGCGGCGAGGTCGACGATCACCGACCCGGGCGCCATCGACGTCACCATCTCGGCGGTGACGATCCGCGGGGCCTTCTTGCCGGGGATCGCCGCGGTGGTGATCACCACGTCGGACTGCTCGATCTGGCGGGCGAGCGCCTCGCGCTGCCGGCGCAGCACCTCCTCGCCGACCTCCTTGGCGTAGCCGCCCTCGGTCTCGGTGTCCTGCACCCCGAGGTCGATCTCGACGAACTTCGCGCCGAGGCTCTCGATCTGCTCGCGCACCGCCGGCCGGATGTCGTAGCCGAAGACGATCGAGCCGAGGCGCCGTGCGGTGGCGATCGCCTGCAGCCCGGCGACGCCGGCGCCGACGACGAGCACCTTGGCCGGCTTGATCGTCCCCGCCGCGGTGTTGAGCATCGGGAACATCCGCGGCAGCTCCATCGCGGCGATCAGGACCGCCTTGTAGCCGGCGATGCTCGCCTGCGAGGACAGCACGTCCATGCTCTGGGCACGGGTGATCCGCGGGATCAGCTCGAGGGCGAACGCCGTCACGCCGGCCTCGGCGAGCCGGCGCACCGGCTCCGGGCTGCCCAGCGGATCGGCCTGCGCCACGACGGCCTGGCCGCGCCGGTAGAGCGCCAGGTCCTGTTCGTAGCGCTCGGGGTTGGCGCCGGCGGCGCGGACCTGAAGCACGATGTCGGCGCGCGAGAACACCTCCTCGCGCGAGGCGAGCTGCGCGCCCTTCTCCTCGTACTCGCGGTCCTCGAAGCCGGCGTCGAAGCCGGCGCCGCGCTCGACGAGCACGTCGAGGCCGAGGCGCGTCAGCCGGGCGACGTCCTGCGGGACCATCGCCACGCGCCGCTCTCCCGGGCACGTTTCCCTGGGGATGCCTGCGATCATGCGGAGATCCTCCGGTCGGGGGGCGCCGGCGCGGCGTGGGGTCGCTCCGGCGCGACAGGGCGGGTGAGTCTAGCCAAACAGGCTTCCGGCGTCCACGAGAAAGGACGGGCGCGACGCCCCGGACGGACCGTCCGCCGCCGCCGCGGATCCCCGCGCGCCGACCGGTCCGGCAAACTCGTGCTCGCGGCGGAGTTACGATCCGGAAGGGCGTCCGTCAGACTTGACCCGTGCCTGCTTGACAAGCGACCGGGTCGCGTTAGGATCCCGGCGCCATGTCCGACCCCAACAAGCCGCGATTCCTGTTTCCCCGCTGGGCGAACCTCGCCCGGCCGGGGCTTGCGCTCGCCCTCGTCGGCGGGCCTCTTTACCTGGTCGTGCTCGCCGCCGTCGCGCTGTCGCCGAAGACGCTCAACGTCGGCTACGCGCCCGAGCAACCGGTCCCGTACAGCCACGCGCTCCATGCGGGCCAGCTCGGGATCGACTGCCGGTACTGCCACAACACGGTGGAGACCGAGGCGTACGCGGCGATCCCCCCGACGCAGACCTGCATGAACTGCCATGCGAAGGTCCGCGCCGGCAGCGACAAGCTGGTGCTGGTGCGCGAGAGCTACGCGACCGGCATGCCGATCCCGTGGGTCCGCGTTCACGATCTGCCCGACTACGTCTACTTCAGTCATGCCGCGCACGTCCGCGCCGGGGTGAGCTGCGTGTCGTGTCACGGGCGCGTCGACACGATGGAGGTCGTCTGGCAGACCCAGCCGCTGAACATGGGCTGGTGCCTCGACTGCCACCGGAACCCCGACGCGCACATCCGGCCGCCCGACAAGGTCACGCAGCTCGACTGGAAGCCGGCCGGCGACCCCGCCGAGCTGGGGCGCCGGCTGCGCGAGGAGCGCGGCATCAACCCGAAGGTGGACTGTTCGACATGTCACCGATGAAGCGCGCGCCGGGGCACGGCTACTGGCGCAGCCTGGACCAGCTCGCCGACTCGCCGGACTACCGCCGGTTCCTCGAGGCGGAGTTCCCGGCCGCCGCCGTCGAGGAAGGTGACGGCGGCGGCGCGTCGCGGCGCGCGTTCCTCAAGCTGATGGGCGCCTCGGTCGCGCTGGCCGGGATGACCGCCTGCCGCTGGCCCGAGGAGCGGATCGTCCCCTACGCGTACCGGCCCGAGGGGCTGGCGCCGGGCCGGCCGCTGACGTTCGCGACGGCGCTCGAGGTCGGCGGCGCGGCGATCGGCCTGCTCGCGACGAGCTATGACGGCCGGCCGGTCAAGGTCGACGGCAACCCGGACCACCCGGCGAGCCTCGGCGCGTGCTCGGCGCGGATCCAGGCGACGATCCTCGGCCTGTACGACCCGCTGCGCAGCCGCGGTGCGGCCCGGCGCGAGGAGCGCGGGCTGATCAACGTCCCGGCCGCCGAGGCCGAGCGTCACCTGCGCGGGCTTGCCGGACGCGCCGCCGCCAACGGCGGGCGTGGGCTGGCGATCCTGTCCGAGCCGACCTCGTCACCGACGATGGCCCGGCTGCGCCGCCGCCTGGCGGCGCGCTTCCCCGAGGCGCGGTTCGTGACCTGGGATCCGCTGACGCGCGACGCCGAGCGGCTCGGACTGGCCGCGGCCTGCGGCCGCGCCGTGCGCCCGGTCCTCGATCTCGCCAGGGCGGACGTCGTGCTCGCGCTCGACGAGGACCTGCTGCACGAGCATCCCGAGGCGCTGCGCCTGGCGCGCGCCTGGGCCCGGGGCCGGCGTGCCGAGGACGGGACGATGAACCGGCTGCACGTCGTCGAGAGCGTGCTGTCGGTGACCGGCATGCAGGCCGACCACCGCTTCGCGGTGCCGTCGAGCCGGATCCCGGCCTGGACCGCGCGGCTCGCCGCCGAGATCGCCCGCCAGGCGCCCGGCGCCGGACCGCTGGCCGCGGCCCCGCTGGCGCAGGCGCTGCGCCCGGTCGCGGACGCCGACGTGCCGCACGCCGACGCGATCGCGGCGGTCGCCGCCGACCTGCTGGCCCACCGCGGCCGGGCGGTCGTCGTCGCCGGCCCGCGCCAGCCGGCCGAGGTCCACGCGCTGGTCCACGCGATCAACGCGACGCTCGGCGCCCTCGGCGGACCGCTGGCCTACGTCGACGAGCCGGCGGGGGCCGGCGGAGCGCAGGCCGCGGCGCTCGCCGAGCTGGCCGAGGCGATGCGCGGCGGCGAGGTCCGCTCGCTGGTGATCCTCGGCGGCAACCCGGCCTACGACGCCCCGGGGGACGTGGACTTCGCCGCGGCGCTCGAGGCCGTGCCCGAGTCGGTCCACCTGTCCGAGTACCGGGACGAGACCTCGCAGCTCTGCCGCTGGCATCTTCCGCGGACGCACTACCTCGAGGCGTGGGCCGACGCCCGCGCCTGGAACGGCCTCGTCACGCTCACGCAGCCGCTGATCCGGCCGCTGTGGGGCGGGCGGACCGACGCCGAGGTCGCGGCGCTGCTCGCCGGGGACACGGACCCGCGGGCCCACGACCTGGTGCGGGCCACGCACGGGCTGTCGTCGGACGCCTGGGAGCAGGCGCTGCACCGGGGCTTCGTCGAGCGCACCGAGTGGCCGACTGTCTCCGTGCGGACATCGATCGACGCGGTCGCCCGCGCCGCCGGGACGATCGCGCAGGCCGGCGCGGCGGAGCTGCCCGAGCTGGTGGTCCACCCCGACGCCGGCGTGCTCGACGGGCGCTGGGCCGGCAACCACTGGCTGCAGGAGCTGCCCGACCCGGTGACCAAGCTGACGTGGGACAACGCGGCGCTCGTCTCGCCGGCGACCGCGGAGCGTCTCGGCGTCCGGCACGGCGAGGTCGTCGAGCTGTCCGCCGGCGGGCGCACCATCGAGGCGCCGCTGTTCGTCCAGCCCGGGCAGGCGGCGGACTCCGTCGCGCTGTCGCTCGGCTACGGCCGGCGGTTCGGCTCGGAGGAGGTCGTCGGCAAGGGCGCCGACGTCAATCCGCTGCGGCGCAGCGACGCGCCGTACGTGCTCGCCGGCGTCGGCGTCCGCCCGACGGGGCGGACCTACGAGCTGGTCACGACGCAGGATCACTTCGCGCTCGACGACATGGGGCGCGAGGGGATCGAGCAGCGGCGCGACGAGCTGGTCCGCGAGGCGACGCTCGCCGAGTACGTCGAGCATCCCGAGCACGTCACCGGCCACCGCCACGAGCTGTTCAGCATGTACGGCTCGCACGAGTACTCCGGGCACCGCTGGGGGATGGCGATCGACCTGTCGGCGTGCATCGGCTGCAACGCGTGCGTCGCCGCGTGCCAGGCCGAGAACAACATCCCGGTGGTCGGCAAGCAGCGCGTGGCCGAGGGGCGGGAGATGCACTGGATCCGCATCGACCGCTACTTCAAGGGCGACGTCGAGGAGCCGGCCGCGGCGACGCAGCCGGTGGCCTGCATGCACTGCGAGGACGCCCCCTGCGAGGAGGTGTGCCCGGTCGCGGCGACGGTCCACGACAGCGAAGGCCTGAACGTGATGGTCTACAATCGCTGCGTCGGGACGCGCTACTGCTCGAACAACTGCCCGTACAAGGTGCGGCGGTTCAACTTCTTCAACTACCGCAAGCACGACACCGAGCTGACGTCGATGGCCTACAATCCGGACGTCACCGTCCGCAGCCGCGGCGTGATGGAGAAGTGCACGTTCTGCCTGCAGCGGATCGAGCGGGCGCGGATCGACGCCAAGGTCGAAGGCCGTCCCCTGCGCGACGGCGACGTCGTCACCGCGTGCCAGCAGACCTGCCCGACCGAGGCGATCGTGTTCGGCGACCTGAACGACGAGAACAGCCGCGTCCGGCGGCTTCACGAGCACGCGCGAGCCTACTCGCTGCTCGAGTTCCTCAACGCCAAGCCCCAGCTCAAGTACCTGGTGCGCCTGCGCAATCCGGCTCCCGGGCTGGAGGGCGCGGCCGCCGGCCACCGTACCGAGGAGCATGCCTGAGCCATGGCGACGACGAGCGAGCTGATGGACAACCTCGCCGAGGACCCGCGGCGGCGTGCTCCGCTGGTGCTCGGCGGCGCGCGCTTCGGGGACGTGACGTCCTCGGTGTGCGGCGTCACCGAGATGCCGAAGACGCCGCGCGCGTGGTGGATCGCGTTCCTCGTCTCGGTCGGCATGCTCGGCGTGCTGGGCGCGATGCTGGTCTACCTGATCTCGACCGGCGTCGGCGTGTGGGGCAACAACATCCCCGTCGCCTGGGGCTTCCCGATCGTGAATTTCGTGTTCTGGGTCGGGATCGGGCACGCCGGGACGCTGATCTCCGCAGTGCTGTTCCTGTTCCGGCAGAAGTGGCGGACGAGCATCAACCGGTCCGCCGAGGCGATGACGATCTTCGCGGTGGCCTGCGCCGGGCTGTTCCCGGCGGTGCACATCGGCCGCGTCTGGTTCGCCTACTGGCTGTTCCCGCTGCCGAACCAGATGGCGATGTGGCCCAACTTCCGCAGCCCGCTGCTGTGGGACGTGTTCGCCGTCAGCACCTACGCGCTGGTCTCGACGATGTTCTGGTACATGGGGATGATTCCGGACCTGGCGACGCTGCGCGACCGCGCGAAGAGCCGGGCGCGGCAGATCGCCTACGGGATCTTCGCCATGGGCTGGCGCGGGTCGAACCGGCACTGGCTGCGGTTCGAGCGCGCCTACCTGCTGCTCGCCGCGCTGGCCACGCCGCTGGTGCTCTCGGTGCACTCGGTGGTCAGCTTCGACTTCGCCGTGTCGATCCTGCCCGGCTGGCACACGACGATCTTCCCGCCGTACTTCGTCGCCGGCGCGATCTTCAGCGGATTCGGCATGGTGCTCACCCTGCTGCTGCCGTGCCGCAAGTTCTTCCGGCTCGAGCACCTCGTCACGCCGCGGCACATCGAGAACATGTGCAAGATCCTGCTCGCGACGGGCAGCATGGTCGGCTACTCGTACGTGATGGAGTTCTTCATCGCGTGGTACGGCGGCAACGCCTACGAGCTGTTCACGTTCAAGAACCGCGCACTGGGACCGTACTGGTGGGCGTACTTCATCATGTTCTCGTGCAACGTGTTCGTGCCGCAGATCTTCTGGTCGCAGCGCGTGCGCAGCAGCGCGCTGGTGGTCTGGATCGCCAGCCTGTTCGTCAATCTGGGGATGTGGTTCGAGCGGTTCGTGATCGTCGTGACCTCGCTGAGCCGTGACTTCCTGCCGTCGAGCTGGGGTTACTTCTCGCCGACGTGGGTCGACATCCTGACGCTCGCCGGCAGCTTCGGGCTGTTCTTCACGCTGTTCCTGCTGTTCCTGCGCTTCCTGCCGGTCGTCGCGATGGCCGAGGTCAAGTCGGTGATGCCGCAGGCGCTGCACGCGGCGGAGAAGGAGGGCCATCGGCCGTTCGGCGACTACTGGCCCGACGTGCCCCACGACGAGCGCGAGGGCGGCGGTCCGTCCCCGCAGGAGGCGTGACGATGGGCGGCCAGCGCAGGCTGTGGGGGCTGTACGTCCGGCTCGACGAGGTGCCGGAGCTGATCGACGCCGCGGAGGTGGTCCGCGACGCGGGCTACACGCGCTGGGACTGCCACACGCCGTTCCCGGTGCACGGGCTCAACGAGGCGATGGGCCTGCGACTGACGCGGCTGCCGCTGGTCGTGTTCGCCGCCGGAGCGGTCGGCGCGATCGCCGGCCTCGCCATGCAGTGGTGGATGAACGCGGTGGACTACCCGCTGATCATCAGCGGCAAGCCGTTCTTCAGCCTGCCCGCCAACATTCCGATCGTGTTCGAGATGACGATCCTGTTCGCGGCGATCACCGCGTTCGTCGGCATGCTCGCGTTCAACGGGCTGCCGCGCCATCACCATCCGCTGTTCGCGGTGGACGAGTTCCGCGCCGCGACCGACGACAAGTTCTTCATCGTGATCGAGGCGGACGACCCGCGCTTCGACGAGAACGCGGCCCGGCAGCTGCTCGGCCGCTTCGGCGAGGTGCGCGAGGTCTGGGAGTAGCGCGATGCAGATGCCCCGCTGGCTCAAGTTCGCGATCGCGGTGCTCGTGGCGCTCTCGTTCGTCCCGCTGGTCGTCGCCTATCGCTACCGCCAGGTGCGCAAGCCGCGGCCGCGGCTGCACCTCGTGTTCGACATGGACGACCAGAGCAAGTACAAGCCGCAGGAGCCGAACGACCTGTTCGCCGACGGGCGGGCGATGCGCCCCCGCATCGACGGGACCGTGCCCCGCGAGGAGATCGTCGGCGATCCCGAGCTGACGACCGGGCGCCGGGCCGACGGCTCGTTCGTCGACGCGTTCCCGGTCGCCGTCGATCGCGAGCTGCTGCTGCGCGGGCAGGACCGGTTCAACATCTATTGTGCTCCGTGCCACGGCTGGGACGGCTTCGGACAGGGAGTCGTCGCCCGGCGCGCCGACCGCCTGCAGGAAGGCACGTGGGTCCCGCCGACCTCGCTTCACGACAAGACGGTCCGCGAGCGGCCGGTGGGTCACATCTACAACACGATCCGCAACGGGATCCGCAACATGCCGGCCTACGGCCCGCAGATCCCCGTCCGCGACCGCTGGGCGATCGTGGCCTACGTCCGGGCGCTGCAGCGGAGCCAGAACGCGCGCCTCGAGGACGTTCCCGAGGACCGGCGCGGCACGCTGCGCTGAGGGAGGGCGTTGTGCGGCAGATGATCGACGTCTTCTCGGAAAACGTCCGGCTCGACGAGCTGGGCTCGCGGCTGATCGTCCGCGGGCTGGTCCTCGGCGTGCTGGGCACCGGCGCGGCCCTGGCGTTCTCGATGCTGGTGCGGCAGGACCAGTTCGAGCGCTTCGCGTGGGCCTACCTGCTGAATTTTGCGTTCGTGGTCAGTCTCGGGCTCGGCGCGCTGTTCTGGACGCTCGTCCAGCACGTCACGCGGGCGGGCTGGAGCGTCGTCGTGCGGCGGCTGCTCGAGGGCGTCGCGGCCGGGACGCTGACGCTGGCCGTGGTGCTCGTGCTGCCGCTGCTGGCGATGATCCCGCGGCTCTACTTCTGGGCCGATCCGGAGACCCGCGCCGCCGACCCGCTGCTCGCGCACAAGCTCGACTGGCTCAGCTACGGCGCCGTGTCGGCGCGGCTGGTGGCCTACGTGCTGATCTGGGCCGCGATGGCGCTCTGGCTGCATCGTACGTCCGTCGCCCAGGACGAGTCGGGCGATCCGCAGCTCACGCTGCGTCTCGAGCGGCACAGCGCATGGATGCTGTTCGTGTTCGCGCTGACGGTGACATTCGCCTCGTTCGATCTGCTGATGTCGCTCGACGCGCACTGGTTCAGCACGATCTTCGGCGTGTACTACTTCTCCGGCTGCGCGCTCGGCTCGATGGCCCTGCTCGCGGTGCTCGCGTTCTGGGTCCAGCGCCGGGGCCGGATCAGCCACGCGATCACGGTCGAGCACTACCACGACATCGGCAAGCTGACGTTCGGGTTCGTCGTGTTCTGGGCCTACATCGCGTTCTCCCAGTACATGCTGATCTGGTACGCCAATCTGCCCGAGGAGACGGCATGGATGATCCGCCGCCAGCAGGCCCCGTGGGTCTGGGTGTCGCTGGTGCTGATCTTCGGCCATTTCTTCGTGCCGTTCCTCGGGCTGCTCTCGCGGGTGCCCAAGCGCCAGCCGGCGGTGCTCGCCGCCTTCGGTGTCTACCTGCTGGCGATGCACTGGATCGACCTCTTCTGGCTGGTGATGCCCGAGTTCGGCCGGCACGGCCACGGCGCGCACGCGGGGCCGTGGTTCTCGGTGATCGACCTGCTGCTGCTGATCGGGCTCGGCGGTTTCGCCGTCGCCGCGGTGGCGCATCGGCTGCGCGGTGCGGCGCTCGTCCCGCTGCGCGATCCGCGCCTGCCCGAATCGCTGACATTCGAGAACGCCTGAGGAGGAGCGAGCGGTGAGCGAGCAGACCAGACCCGAGGGGGAACTCGACCTGACCGCGATCATCGGCTGGGGGATCGTCTCGATCGTGCTGTTCTTCGTGCTCGTCACGGCGATCCAGGCGCTGTTCTTCCGCTACGAGCGGGCGTTCCTCGAGGCCCGGGTGTACGGTGTCAGTCCGATCGAGCCGCGACAGGTCCGTGCCGAGCAGCTCGAGCGCATCTCGCGCTACCGCTGGATCGACGAGAAGCAGGGCGTGGTCGCGATCCCGATCGACCGGGCGATGGAGCTGATCGCGCGCGAGCAGGGAGCCGCTGCGGAAGACCGATGATCACCCGATTCCGTTGGGCACGTGTCGGCGCCGGCCTGCTGGCCGTGCTGCTGACTCTTCCGCCGGCCGCCGCCGCCGCCGCCGAGCGCGCCGAGCCGCTGCCCGACGCGCTCGAGAACGTTGGCGTCGACGAGCACCGCGGCGAGATGATCCCGCTCGAGCTGACATTCCGCGACGAGGCCGGCGAGACCAGGCCGCTCGCGGCGTGGTTCGGGCACGAGCGGCCCGTGATGCTCGTTCTCGGCTACTACCGCTGCCCGATGCTGTGCCCGCTGGTGCTCCACGGCCTGTTCGATGCGCTCGGCGATCTCGAGTGGACCGCCGGCGAGCAGTTCGAGCTGCTCTACGTCAGCATCGATCCGACCGACACGCCGCGCGCCGCGGAGCGGATGAAGGCGAGCTACCTGCGCTCGTACCCGCGCCCGGGCGCCGAGGCGGGCGTCCACTTCCTGACCGGCGAGCGCGAGGCGATCGACGCGCTTGCCGACGCCGTCGGATTCCGCTACGCCTACGTCGCGGACCGCAACGAGTACGCGCACGGGGCCGTGGTGATGCTGCTGACGCCGAACGGCCGGATCTCCCAGTACCTCTACGGCGTCAGCTTCGATCCGCAGACGGTGCGCCTCGCACTCGTCGAGGCCTCGGAAGGCAACATCGGATCGGCGCTGGACCACTTCCTGCTGACCTGCTTTCACTACGACTCCGAGGCCGGGCGGTACATCCCGTCGGTGATGGCGTTCGTGCGACTGGGCGGAATCGTGACCGTCGGTCTGATCGGGGTGTTTCTCGTCGTGCTCTGGCGTCGTGACAGGGGCCGCGGCGGCGATCGGTCGGGGGCTGCGCAATGAACTGGCTGGGACGACTGGCGGCGGTTGCCGCGGAGGGGGCCGAGGACATCCGGGGCGGCGGGTTCTGGATGCCGCAGAGCGCGTCGACCACCGCGCCCGAGGTCGACTTCGTCTTCTATTTCATTCTGGCGATCTCGGCGTTCTTCTTCGTGCTGATCGTCGCGCTGACCGCGCTGTTCGTGGTGCGCTACCGCGCGCGGCCGGGGCACAGCGAACAGGACAGTCCGACGCACAACACGGCGCTCGAGCTGACCTGGAGCATCATCCCGTCGATCCTCGTGCTGATGATGTTCTGGTTCGGCTTCAAGGCGTACATGGACCAGTACAACCCGCCGGCCAACGCCTACGAGATCCTCGTCGAGGCGCAGAAGTGGAACTGGAGCTTCCAGTACCCGAACGGCTACATCGACAAGGACCTGCACGTGCCGGCCGGAACGCCGGTGCGGCTCGTGCTCACCTCCCAGGACGTGATCCACAGCTTCTTCGTCCCGGCATTCCGGGTCAAGAAGGATGTCGTGCCGGGCCGGTACAACAAGGTCTGGTTCGAGGCGACGCAGCCTGGCTCGTACGTGGTGTTCTGCACCGAGTATTGCGGGACCGGACACTCCGACATGCTGGCGCACGTGATCGTGCACCCGCCGGGCGAATTCGAGGCGTGGCTCGAGAAGGCGGCCAACTTCCTCGACACGCTGCCCCCCGCCGAGGCCGGCAAGCTGCTCTACGAGCAGCGCGGCTGCACCCAGTGCCACTCGGTCGACGGTTCGCCGCGGGTCGGGCCGACGTTCAAGGGCATCTGGGGTCACGAGGTCAAGCTGCGCGACGGCAGCACGGTCCCGGTCGACGAGGACTACCTGCGGGAGTCGATCGTCGATCCCCAGGCGAAGGTCGTCGACGGGTTCGATCCCGTGATGCCGACGTACGCGGGACGCCTCAAGGACAAGGAGATCACGTACATCATCGAGTACCTCAAGTCGCTCGGCGAGGAGCAGCCATGACGACCCTCGACGCCAGCGTGCCGCGGCCGGCCCAGCGCCCGGCCTCGGACCGCGACAACTACCTGACGCACGCCCGCGGCTTCCTGTCGTGGGCCTTCACGCTCGATCACAAGCGGATCGGCGTGATGTACCTCGTCAGCACGCTGGGCGCGTTCCTGCTCGGCGGGCTGCTGGCGATGCTGATCCGCACCGAGCTGCTCACGCCGGGGCCGACCGTGATCGACGCCGACACGTACAACAACGTGTTCACGCTCCACGGCGCGATCATGATCTTCCTGTTCCTGATTCCGGTGATCCCGGCCGCGCTCGGCAACTTCGTGCTGCCGCTGATGCTCGGCGCCAAGGACGTCGCCTTTCCGCGGATGAACCTGCTCAGCTACTGGATCTACGCCACCGGCGGGATCATGCTGCTCGGCGTGCTGCTGACCGGCGGCCTCGATACCGGCTGGACGTTCTACACGCCGTACAGCACGACGACGAACACGTCTGTCGGGCTGGCGACTCTCGCCGTGTTCATCCTCGGGTTCGGGAACATCTTCACCGGCGTCAACTTCATCACGACGATCCACAAGCTGCGGCTTCCGGGGCAGACCTGGAGCAAGCTGCCGCTGTTCATCTGGGCCCAGTACGCGACCAGCGTGATCCAGATCCTCGCCACCCCGGTGCTGGGAATCACCGTGCTGCTGATCTTCATCGAGCGGGTGATGGGCGTCGGCATCTTCGATCCGAATCTCGGTGGCGATCCGGTCCTGTACCAGCATTTCTTCTGGTTCTACTCGCACCCGGCGGTCTACATCATGGTGCTGCCGGCGATGGGCGTGATCAGCGAGCTGATTTCGGTGTTCAGCCGCAAGCCGATCTTCGGCTACAAGGCGATCGCCGGCAGCAGCCTGGCGATCGCGATCGTCGGCTTCTTCGTCTGGGGCCACCACATGTTCACGTCGGGGCAGTCGAACCTGGCGGGGACGATCTTCAGCATCCTGACCTACGCGGTCGCGATCCCGTCGGCGATCAAGGTGTTCAACTGGGTCGCCACGATGTACAAGGGCAACATTCGCCTCGACGCGCCGATGATCTACGCGCTGTCGTTCCTGTGGCTGTTCGGCATCGGCGGCCTGACCGGGCTGTTCCTCGGCAACCTCGGCGTGGATCTGCACCTGCACGACACGTACTTCGTCGTGGCGCACTTCCACTACGTGATGGTCGGCGGCACGCTGGCGGCATTCCTCGGCGCGCTGCACTACTGGTGGCCCAAGATGTTCGGGCGGATGTACAACGAGCCGCTGGCGCGGATCTGCGCCGTGCTGGTGTTCCTCGGCTTCAACCTGACGTTCTTCGTCCAGTTCATCGCCGGGACCAAGGGCATGCCGCGGCGCTACTTCAACTACCTGCCCGAGTTCACCGTGTATCACCAGATCTCGTCCGCCGGCGCGTTCCTGACCGGTCTGGCGTTCTTCATCATCCTGTACTACCTGCTCGTCTCGCTGGTGCGCGGCCGCCCGGCGCCGGCGAATCCGTGGGGCGGGGCGACGCTCGAGTGGCAGACGACCTCGCCGCCGCATCCGCACAACTTCCCGGAGCCGCCGGTGCTCACCGGGCCGTACGAGTTCTCGGCGCTCGTCTTCGACGAGGAGGTCGGCGGCTACGTCCTGCGGCCGGAACGGGCCGGCGGCGCGCCGTCCGGAGCGGAGGGGCACCGATGAGCCACGGGGCGGGGGCCGCGGATCTGCACCACGAGGAGCGGCCGGAACTCCAGCATCACTTCGAGACGCCCGAGCAGCAGTTCGAGTCGGGCAAGTTCGGAATGTGGGTCTTCCTGGCCACCGAGATCCTGCTGTTCGGCGGCCTGTTCTGCGCCTATGCGGTCTACCGCGCGCTGCACCCCGAGGTGTTCGTCTACGCCAGCCTGTTTCTCGACCGGGTGCTGGGCGGGATCAACACGCTGGTGCTGATCTGCTCGAGCTTCACGATGGCCTGGGGCGTGCGCGCCGCACAGCTCGGCCAGCGCAGGCTGCTGATCGTGCTGCTCGGGCTGACGATCCTCGGCGGCCTCGGCTTCATGGGGATCAAGTACGTCGAGTACGAGCACAAGTGGAAGGCCGGGCTGCTGTGGGGCACGCACTATCGCTCGCAGGCCGACGGCCACGCGCTGCACCATGGTGACGCCGGCACGGAAGGCCACGGGGTCGCCCCCGACGGGCACGCGGAGCCGGACGGGCACGCGAGCGAGCCCGGGGCGGCGGCGGAACAGGCCGCGCCGGACCCGCGGGCGGGGCTGCCGCCCGCCGCGGCCGCGGCCCTGCCGCCGACGGTGCCGGTCCCCGAGGGACGCACGTTCGGCGACGGCGAGAACGCCTCGCTGATCCCGCCGGCCGCCGTCGGACCGGTCGGCGTCCGCCCGCCCGAACCGGCCGAGGACGACGACGACCTCGCGCGGCGTCTGCGCAACGAACCGCGCAACGTCCACCTGTTCTTCGGGATCTACTTCACGATGACCGGGCTGCACGCCCTGCACGTCATCGTGGGGATGATCCTGATCGGCTACGTGATGGCCCGCGCGATCCGTGGCGACTTCGGGCCGCGCTACTTCACGCCGGTCGACATCGTCGGACTGTACTGGCATCTCGTCGATCTGATCTGGATCTTCCTGTTCCCGCTGCTGTACCTGATCGAGTAGCAAGGAGCCGCCGATGACCCCGGACCACGCATCCCACGCTGACGCCCACGTCCACGTCGTGCCGATGAAGGTGCTCGTCGGCGTCTGGCTGGCGCTCGTGCTGCTGACGGTGGTGACCGTTGCGGCATCGTGGGTCGACTTCGGCCACCTGATCGGCGAGCCATGGCTCAACCTGGCCGGTGCGCTCGGAATCGCGGTGATCAAGGGCAGCCTCGTGGTGCTCTACTTCATGCATCTGCGCTACGAGAATCCGTTCCACGGGTTCGTGCTGATGATCGCGCTGGCGTTCGTGGCGCTGCTGATCGGGATCACCCTGCTCGACGCGGAGACGGTCCAGCCGAACCTGATCCCGGACTACGCGCCGGCGCTCGAGGCTCCCGCGGCGCCCCCGGGGGATGCGCCGCCCGCCCCATGAGCGACGACAGCCCGCAGCCGCCGTCCGACCAGCGCCGCGAGGTGCTCGACTTCGCCGACCGGTCGGGCGGAGACGACCCGCGCCGCGGGGCCCCCGGGCGGCTCGGCATGGCGCTGTTTCTCGTCTCGCTCGGGATGCTGTTCGCCGCCAGCCTGCTGGCGATCGCGATCGTGCGCTTCAGGGCGACCGCGTGGGCGCCGGAGGGCTTCCGCGGCGTCCCGGCCGGTCTGTGGGCCAGCACGCTGGTGATCCTCGCCGCCAGCGTGGCGGCGCACCGCGCCGTCGCCGCGGCCCGCCGGCGCGCGCGCGTCGCCGTCGAGCGCGGCCTCGTGCTCACGCTGATGGCGGGAACGGGATTCCTGCTGCTGCAGGCGGTCAACTGGCTGCTGTTCGTCCGGGCGGGCGGCTTCACGCGGGACACGCTGCTCGGCTTCTCGTTCTACGTGCTGACCGGCCTGCACGGCCTGCACGTGCTCGGCGGCCTCGTGGCGCTGGCGCTGGTCCTGCGCCTCGTCCGCCGCTCGCCGCGCGAGGCCGACGTTTCCGGGCCGGTGGAGCTGACGGCGTACTACTGGCACTTCGTCGACGCCGCGTGGCTGGTCGTCTTCGCCGCGATCCTGTTCCTGTTCTGAGCCGGTGCGCTGCTGGTAGAGTAGGCGTCCTGTCCCCTCCCGGCGGAGCCGTCGATGCCAGGTCGCCGACGCGGCGCGCCTCCGGTCACGCTCGAACCGCTGCCCGACCTGGTCGGCCGGTCGCGGCCGCTCGGCGAGCAGGTGCGCGCCCACGCACGGCTGCGCTGGGTCACCGTCGTCGCGATCGTGCTCGGAGCGCTCGCCGGCCACGACGTGCTTGGCTTCTCCGATCTGCCGCTCGGCGGATTCTTCGCGCTGGCGGCCGGGATCGCCGGCTACAACCTGCTGCTGTTCGCGTTGCTGCGCGACGACGATCCGCGGCGGGTGCTCGTGCTGCGGCACCTGTCGGTCGGACTCGACTTCGTCGCGCTGACCGCGGGCCTGTGGCTCGCCGGCGGAGCGGGCTCGCCGTTCGCCGGGCTGTACGTGATCCACGTCGTGCTGTCCTCGATGCTGCTCGAGCGGCGCGAGGCGCTGGCCCACACGGCGCTCGGCATCGCGCTCTACGCGGGACTCGCCTTCGGACTGTGGACCGGCAGGCTGCCGGCCGTCGGCCCGCACGAGCTGACGATCCCGGTCGCCGGCATGCCGGTGAGCGTGCCGCTGGCGCTGGTCACGGCGATCTCCGTGCTGATGCTGGCCGCGATGCTGCTCGTCCGTCCGGTGATCGAGCGGCTGCGCGCCAACGAGCGGCGACTCGAGGCGATCAACGCCGAGCTGCGCGATCTGGCCCGGCTCCGGCGCGACTTCCTGCACGTGACGATCCACGACCTCAAGGCGCCGATCGCGGCGGTGCGCTCGATCCTGACCGCAGTCCGCTCGGGACACGCCGGACCGGTCGGCCCCGACCTGGCGGCGTGGATCGACCGCTGCCTCGACCGGCTCGCCGGCCTGTCCGCGTTCCTGCGCGAGCTGGCGCTGCTCGCCGAACTCGACGACCGCGCGCTGCGCGAGCGCAGCGTGCCGGTCGACCTCGAGTCGCTGGTCCGCGAGGTGGTCGACGAGCACGCCGACATCGCGCGGCCGCGCGCGGTGCGGCTCGAGGTCGAGGCTGACGGGAACGTGCCGGCGGTGCGCGGACAGCCGCGCCTGCTGCGCGAGGCGGTCGCCAACTACCTGACCAACGCGATCCGCCACTCGCCGGAGGGCGGCACCGTCACGGTCCGCGTGCGGGCCGTCGGCGACGGCGTGCGGATCGAGGTCGAGGACCGCGGCCCCGGCATCCCGGTGGACGAGCAGCCGCGCCTGTTCCAGGAGTTCGCGCGGATCTCGACGCGCCGCGCGGGCGAGGCAGGCGGCCGCCCGCCGGGCGCCGGCCTCGGGCTGTCGATCGTGCGCCGGATCGTCACGCTGCACGGCGGAAGGGTCGGCGTCGACAGCGCCCCGGGACGGGGCAGCCGGTTCTGGTTCGACCTGCCCGCGGAGGGAACGCCGACCCCGGTCAGCCGCGCAGGGCCGTGATCAGCCGCTCGCAGTTCTCGATCACGACGCGCCGCTGGCGGGTGAACTCGTCGGCCACGCGCCGGCTGGCCTCCTCGTCGGGCCCGTCGGCGAACCCCATCAGGCGGGCCACGCGCCCCAGCTCGGCCGGGTCGAAGCGGTTGACCGGCGCCACGGTCAGCCGGTAGACGTCGCGCAGCCGGTTGAGAAACTGGCTCGCGTCGTGAAGCGCCTCGAACGCGGCGCGATGTTCGGGGTGGCGTTCGATCAGCGTGCCCCAGAATCCCTCGGAGATCGGGTCGAGTGCGCGATCGTGGACCTTCCACATCAGCATCAGCAGCTCGAGGTCGCGCAGCCCCCCGTGACACTCCTTGATGTCCGTGTCCGCGTCCCAGCCGCCCTTCGCCTCGCGGAACGCGTGGCGCGAGCGCATCTCGCGCACCGCGGCGTCGATGAAGAAATCGCGCTCGCTGAAGATCAGGCGCTCGAGGATGCGATCGTGGAACTCCGCTGCGGTCCGTCCGCTGCCGACGATCATCCGGGCGCCGAGCAGCTGGCACATCTCGACGAACACCTCGTCACGCGCCGGCTCGAGCAGCCGCTCGAGCTCGTGGCGCGGCGTGACATACCGCCCGAAGCGATCGGCGAAATGGTACTGCGGCATCAGCCCCCGCCGGGCGATCTCGCGGTTCATCCGGGCCGCGATCCGGTTGCTGTAGTCGAGCAGCTCGTCGGTCTCGGCGAACAGCAGCAGGATCAGGTCCCAGTCGTCCTGGAACGCCCGCCCGCGGGCGTGGCCGCCCGAGACGAACAGCCCGAGCCGGTCGTGGGTCAGGATCCGCCGCCCCTGCTCGCGGTCGAGTTCCGACTTGCAGATGTCGAACAGGTTCTCGAGATAGTGGTCGCAGACCGTCGAGAACGCCGCGTCGACCTCGGCCGGCGGGTGGCCGGCGAACGTGGCCAGGCCGGCGCGGACGAACTCGACGTCGTAGTAGGTTCCCAGCGCCTTCTTCTGGCTCGCCGGCGACGACAGCCGCATCGCCTCGGCGAGCTGGCCGGTCGCGATCTTGTCGAGGACGTCGAGTTCGCCGAGCTGAAGCAGGAACTCGGGCCGCTCGGCGCAGACGCGCCCGACGGCGTTGCGGAAGTAGTGACTGCCGTGGACGTGGATCCCGGTCAGCGTCCGCAGTCGCTCGCGCCACAGCGCCAGCTCCTCGCCGTACACCGGCCCGGACAGCACCTCCTGGAACCGGCGCCGGTCGTCGTCGTCGGCCAGCGTCAGGTACTCGTGGACCATCGCCGGGTTGTGGACGAACACCGTCGCGAATCGCCGGATCTCGTCGGGACCGCCGGTCAGCCGGGACAGGAACGCGTCGTTGAGCTGCTCGAACAGGCGGCGGAAGCGCGGATCGCGTCTCCGGCGGCCGATCAGCGCCAGCAGGTGCAGTGCGGTGACGAACGTCTGCGACGCCCAGTCGGCGAATCCGTCGATGACCCGCCGCCGCCGGTCCGCGTCGAGGCTCTCGATGTCCTCGACGAGAACGTCGAGCAGCGGCTGGTCCGGATCCTCCATCGCCTCGAGCAGGTCGGCCCAGTACTTGATGCCCGAGAAGTACTCGTGCGCGCGCAGGATCGCCTCGGCGAAGTTCTCCCGCGGGGCGTGCCCTGCGCGCCGCTCGACCAGCCGGCGGCGCACGATCGGCGCGAAGACCGTGCAGCGCCGCACGTGGCGCGCGACCGCCGGCATCAGGCCCCGGACCATCGTGCGCCCGACGCGGACATGCTCGTGGTAGTGCACGAGCAGGTGTTCCCACGCGGCGACCACGCCGGTGTCCTCGTAGCCCATCGCCTCGGCGACCTGCTGCAGGTTGGCCCGGGTGTCGGCGTCGCCGAGGTCGATCTCCTCCTCCTGGGCCGCGAACTGCTGGTAGAGGTGGCGGACCGTCTCGACGAACGTGTAGCTGCGCTCGAGACGCCGGAACTGCTCGCGGTTCCGGCGCAGCGCACTGGAGATCCGCGACAGGGCCTTCCACGTGCCGACGTCGCGGATCCCGAGCATCGTCCGGTAGGCCCACAGGATCGCCGTGACCGGTCGCAGCAGGTCCTGCTTCGGCGCGATCGTGTTCCGCGCCTGGGGCCACCACAGCAAGGAGTTGATCTCGCCGAGCAGCCCCCGCAGGTAGCCTTCGTGCTCGCGCGAGAGCACCTCGGGCCGGTAGTAGTAGCGGTCGTGAATCTCGCGCTCGAAGCGCTCGAACAGCCGCCGGCTGCCGACCAGCGGCTGGGCGCCGAGGATCTCGGTCACGCTGACGAAGTCGAGGATGCGCTCGTCGAGCCGCCGCGCGTACTCGTCGATCGAGACCGTGTAGCCGCGCCCGCCGACGTGTTCCGAGAGATAGAAGTCCGGGGCGCTGGCCCAGCGGAGCATCTCCGTCGCCATCCGGCCGATCGCCTGGTTGAGCGCCTCGCGGGCCGGGCTGCCGTCGTCGATGATCCCGAGGTCGACGTCGTCCTGGTGGATCCGGGTCCCGACGGCGCAGACGAGGAACTCGGGGCGCGGGCCGCCGGAGAGGAAGATCCGCAGCAGCCGCCGGATGTACTCGCGGATCAGCCGCGAGTAGTCGTCGCCGGTGCGGCGCAGGAAGTCGCGGTAGACCGAGATGCGCCGCTCACCCTCGGTCACGTTGAGCCGCAGCATGTCGATCGAGCGGATGTTGATCAGCAGGAACTGCAGCGCGAAGTAGCAGCCGAGCAGGCCGAGACGCTCGTCGGGATCGCGGCCCGACTGCAGCACGCAGTCCATCTCGTACGAGACGTCCTGGGCCCGGCGCCGCAGGTGGACCCGGTCGAAGCGACCGGACTCCTCGAGGCGGTCGATCAGCAGCTGACCCCAGCGCTCGATCCCGTGCAGGTACTTCCGCCGGTGATTGCCGAGTTCCTCGGCGCGAGTCGCGATCCGGCGGAAGTACGACAGCATGCGCTCAGGCCTGGCTCTGCGCCGCCATCTCCTTCGCCAGCGAGACCCCCAGCTCGAACGCCTCGATGTTGATCTGCTCGGTGCCCTTGGGCACGCGGGCGAGGATCGCGTTGCGCACCGCCTCCTCGGAGACGATCCCCGCCGCCTGGGTGATCACGCCGAGGGCGATCATGTTGGCGACGATCTGACGGCCGAGCTTCTCCCGCGCGAGCCGGATCATCGGGATCCGCCAGACGCGGAACTGGCCCTCCGGCACGTTCTGCACCGCGTCCTCGTCGACCAGCAGCAGTCCGCCCGGCTTGAGGTCGCGGGCGTACTTGTCGCACGACTCCTGGGTCAGCGCGAGCAGCAGGTCGAGATTCTGCGCCTTGGGGAAGTCGATGTCCCCGTCGGAGAGGATCACCTCCGAGCGGCTCGCCCCGCCGCGCGCCTCGGGGCCGTACGACTGGCTCTGGGTCGCGTTGATCCCGTCGTAGATCGCCGCGGCCTCGGCGAGGATCTTGCCGGCCAGCACGAGCCCCTGGCCGCCCTCTCCGCTCAGCCGGATCTCGTAGTGGAAGCTCATCGCATCGCCCCCCGCTCCGCAGGGTCGACCGGAAGCGGCTCGGTCTCCGGCAGCTCGGGCAGCCTGACCCGGTCGCGGGCCGCCTCGATCACGCGGGAGTATCCCTCGCAGAACTCCGGCTTGTCCACGTCGACCAGCACCCCGGTGACGAGCTTGTCCTGCAGCTCCTCGGGCGACATCTTCGCTGCGCGCCGCGCATCGACGGTGTGCTCCTTGAGCCACGCCATCATGTCGGCGCCGGTGCCCTGCTTGTTCTGACGCCCGAACGAGGTCGGGCAGGGGGTGAACGCCTCGATCAGGGCGAAGCCCTTCTTCTGCAGCCCCTGGCGGATGTAGCGGTCGAGCTTGACCGGCTCGGTGACCGAACCGCGGGCGACATAGCTCGCGCCGGCCGCCGCGGCGAGCGCCGAGATGTCGAACGTGTTCTCGACGGCCCCGAACGGCGCCGTGGTCGCGCGCGCCCCGATCGGGGTCGTCGGTGAGGCCTGCCCGCCGGTCATGCCGTAGATCCAGTTGTTGTACAGCAGCACCGTGACGTCGATGTTGCGCCGGGCGGCGTGGATGAAGTGGTTGCCGCCGATCGCCGTCGCGTCGCCGTCCCCGGTGACGACCATCACCGTCAGCTCGGGGCGCGAGAGCTTGATCCCGGTCGCGAACGCCAGCGGGCGCCCGTGGGTGGTGTGCAGCGTGTTGAAGTCGACGTAGCCGGTGGCGCGGCTCGAGCAGCCGATCCCCGACACCATGACGACCTCGTCCTGGCTCAGGCCGAGCTTGTCGATCGCGCGCAGCATCGCCTTGAGGATGATCCCGTGACCGCACCCGGGGCACCAGATCAGCGGCATCTTGTCCTGGCGCAGGTAGCGTTCGTAGTCCATCAGGAAGCCTCCTGCTCGATGCGGTCGAGGATGTCGGCCGGCCGGATCGGTTCGCCGTTGACGCGCCACAGTCCGGTGACCTCGGCGCGTCCCGCCGCGGCCCACTCGACCTCGTGGGTCAGCTGGCCCCGGTTGAGTTCGGCGACCAGGATGCGGTCGACGCTCTCGGCCAGCCGGCGCACCGCCTCGGCGGGGAACGGCCAGATCGTCGTCGGGGACACGAACGAGACCGCCGTGCCGCGCTCGCGCGCCTCGCGCACCGCCCGCGCCGCGGCCCGCGCCGTCGAGCCGTAGGCGAACACGCCGAGCCGCGCGCCGGACTGGAAGTCCTCGTCGACCGCGACGATGTCGTCGAGGTGCCGCTCGATCTTGCGGTGCATCCGCTCGATCAGCTGCTCGATCTTGTGCGGGTCGTTGGTGGGAAAGCCGGTCTCGTCGTGTGCCAGCCCGGTGACGTGGTAACGGTAGCCGGTGCCGAAGCTGGCCATCGGCGGCACGTCGGACGGCGTGACGCGATACGGCAGGTACTCGGCGGGCGGCTCCGCCGGGGCGCCGCGCTCGACGACCTGGATCCGGTCGGGCAGCGAGACCTTCTCGTTGACATGGCCGACGATCTCGTCCATCAGCAGGATCACCGGCGTCCGGTAGCGCTCGGCCAGATTGAACGCGCGGACCGTCAGGTCATACGTCTCGCGCACGCCGCGCGGGCAGAGCGCGATGATCGGGTGATCGCCGTGGGTCCCCCAGCGGGCCTGCATCACGTCGCCCTGGGACGGCATCGTCGGCAGGCCGGTGCTCGGTCCGCCGCGCTGCACGTCGACCACGACGCACGGCACCTCGGCCATCACGGCGAAGCCGATGTTCTCCTGCTTGAGCGAGAACCCCGGCCCGCTGGTGGCGGTCATCGCCTTCGCGCCGGCCAGCGAGGCGCCGATCACCGCGCCCATCGCGGCGATCTCGTCCTCCATCTGGATGAACTTCCCGCCGATGGCGGGGAGCAGCCGGGCCAGCGACTCGGCGATCTCGGACGACGGTGTGATCGGATACCCGGCGAAGAAGCGGCAGCCGGCTGCGATCGCCGCCTCGGCGCAGGCCTCGTTGCCGGACATGACGCGAACCTTTGCGTTCGCGGTCGCCTGGGACATGGTCTCGCTCTCCTGGCGCGCCGGTCACTCGACGGTGATCGCGAAATCGGGGCAGACCGATTCGCAGATCATGCATCGGGTGCAGGCGTCGGCATCCTTGACGACGGGCAGCACGCCCTGCATCTCGAGGACGTCCTGCGGGCAGAACATCACGCAGAACTCGCAGCCCTTGCAGCGGTCGTCACGGATCGTGATGCGCGCCGGGGGCTTCTTCTTCTTCGCGGTCTCGGGCACGGCGCGGCCCTCCTCGGATCGGACGCCTTCAGGACGCGTCCCGGCCGACGGGCAGGGCCGGGACGTTCGGCCATAAGGGCCGCCGGCCCGACGATCGACGGGTCGCGGCCGGTTCCGGCTTAAGCAAGCGGTAATTTAGCACCCCGGCGCCCGAACGGCTAATCGTCTCGCCCGACAGGTGAGAACTCGCGCCGGTCCCCGCCGGCGGGCGGGGCGGTCCCGGGGCCCGGGCGAGGGCGTTCCAGGCGAACCACATCGCCGACACCGCCGGGGCCGGCGTCCCGTCGGGACGGCGGACCGCCACCGACGGTTCGCGGGCGTGCCAGGCCAGCTCGAACGGCTCGCCGCCGAGAGCGACCCGCCGCGGCGCCTCGCCGGCACCCGCCAGTGCGGCCCACGGCAGCACCCACCAGCGCCCGCCGGCGGCGATCGCCACGACGCGGTCCTTGGCGGCCGGATGGCCGGGCCGGGGGGAAGGGACGACGGGAAACCGCAGCCGCCCGTCGCCGTAGTACGCGCCGTAGGGGTCGCGGCGGTAGAGCTTGAACAGCGCGGGGTCCGGCTTGAGCACCACGGTGTCGGGGTGGCGCGCGCGCCACGCCGCCCACGGGACGACCTCGGCCGGCACCAGCGCGAGCGCCTCGCCCCGCCCGGCGGCGGGCCCCGCCACGGCGCGGCCGGTGAGCTGCGTCCATAGGCTCTCGCCGCCGCCGTCCGCGCGGTCATAGAGAAGTGTGTTCGAGTCGAGCAGCAGCCCGCTGACACCGAAGGTGAGCGTGCGGCCGCCGACGCGCCGGTCCCACACGGCGGCGCTGTCGGTCAGCGGGCAGTAGGTCACCGCGACCGGGATCCCTCCGACGGTGTCGTTGATCACCTCGTGCCAGTTGAGCACCCGCAGCGGATAGGCGCGGACGTCGCCGTCGAGCGCCAGGCCGACGACCCGCTGGCCGGGCACGAGGTAGCGTCCGCGCAGCACCCCGAGCGCCTCGTGGTCGTTGGCCAGCGCGGCGGGGAGCATCTCCGGGTCGACCAGGGCGCGCAGCCCGTCGCGCGGCATCCCCGAGGCGGCCAGCGCCTCCCGCGGCGCGAGCAGCGGCTCGAGCGCGAAGCCGTACGTCGTCGGGTCTTTGCCGTCGCCGAGGGCATGCGAGCCGCGGCCGCGGAGGATCGGCCCCAGCCCCCAGGCGAGCGTGGCGAGCGAGACCGCCAGCGCCAGCGCGAGGAGCCAGCCGACGACCCGCAGGGTCCCGCCGCGGGCCGGCGCGGTGCCGCGGACCGGGTGCGGGCTCATCGCGGAGCGGACGGTGCGGGCGGAGCGGGCGGGGCGGTCCCGGAGGCGTCGGCCAGGCGCGCCTCGACCCGCGACGCCCCGGGGGCGGCCGGCGCCCGGTCGGCGACGAGCGCGGCAAGCAGCAGGGGCAGATAGACGAGGCTGGCGAGGAACACGCGCCGCGCGCTGCGCCGCGAGCGGTCGCCGACGAGCAGCACGCCGGTGGCGGCCAGTGCGCTCCCGAGCAGCACCGCGGCCCCCGCATAGAGCCACCCGGCCAGGCCCGCCACGTGGCCGACCAGCGCCACCGGCACCAGCGCCAGGGCGTAGAGCAGCACCATCGTCGAGCAGATCCGTCCGTCGTCGTCGCGGGCAGGCAGCATGCAGTACCCGCCGCGCTCGTAGTCGTCCCGGTAGAGCCACGCCAGCGCCAGGAAGTGCGGGATCTGCCATACGAACAGCACCCCGGCGAGCACGAACGCGCCGGGGGCGAGGGCGCCCGTCGCCGCGGTCCAGCCCATCAGCGGCGGAAGCGCGCCGCACACGGCGCCGACCAGCGTGTTGAGCGTCGAGCGCGGCTTGAGCGGCGTGTAGACCAGCACGTAGAGCAGGACGACACCGAGGGCCAGCGCCGCGGTCAGCAGGTTGACGAACGCGGCGAGCAGGCCGACCCCCGCGACGGCCCACGCCGTCGAGACCGCGAACGCGTGGTGCGGCGTCATCCGCCCCGCGGGCAGCGGCCGCTCGCGGGTGCGGTGCATCCGGCCGTCGCGCTCGCGCTCGGCCCACTGGTTCAGCCCGTTGGCGCCGAGTGCCGCGAGCAGGGTCCCGCAGACGGCGAGCATCAGCCGTCCGATGTCGCCGCGACCGTCCGGTGCGATCGCGTAGCCGGCGGCGGTGGTGGCGACGACGAGCAGCGAGAGGCGCAGCTTGCCGAGCTCGGCCCAGTCGGCGAGCAGGGCGCGGCGCGCCGCGCGGGGAGGGCGATCGGGGGGCTGGGCGCTGGGCACGCTCGATCCTCTGCGGAGGGTCCCGGCGGACCGCGGCGGATCCTACCCCGAACCCGCCGCCCCGGCCACGGCCCCGGCTTGCAGGCAGAATGGTCGGCGGAGGCCGTCCGATGGACTCGACGATCGACGTCGCCCGGCAGCAGGAGCGCGGGTCCGTGCTCGCGCTGGGCTTCGGGACCACCGTCGCGATGTGGATCGCCGGCTACGTGCTGCGCCTGCCCGGTGTCGAGGCGCCGCCGCCGGTGCTGCTCGCGGTGTTCGTCGCGCTGCTGCTCGCGGGCGGGGCGCTGGCCGGGCGCGTGACCCGGGGCGGGGCGGCCCGCGGCGCCGCCGTCGGGCTGCTCGTCGCGGCCCTCGACATGCTGGTCCTCGGCAGCCTGCTCGGCGGCGACCGGCCCGGCGAGGTCCGCCCGTCGGCGCTGGTGTTCGTGCCGGGGGCGCTTGCCGCCGGCGCGGCGCTGGGAGCCGCCGGCGCCGTCGTCGGCGCGGCCTGGCGGCGGC
>RFIB01000305.1 GCA_003695625.1 Acidobacteriota bacterium
CGGATCGTCTCCGCGAGCCGGCGGAACCCCGCGACCGCGGCGCGGATCATCCCTTCTCCGCCCAGAGCCTGACCAGGTGCAGGATCGTCTCGGTCGCCTTGACCATCGTCGAGACGCCGACCCACTCGAACTTCGAGTGGAAGTTGATCCCGCCGGCGAAGATGTTCGGGGTCGGCAGGCCCATCGCGGACAGCCGGGCCCCGTCGGTGCCCCCGCGGATCGCGGTCAGCTTCGGCTCGACCCCGGCGGCGCGGACCGCCTCGAGGGCGAACGGCACCGCGCGTGGCTCCTTCTCGAGGTAGAGCTTCATGTTGCGGTACTGTTCCTTGAACTCGAGCTCGATCCGCGCGCCCTCGAACTCGCGACGCAGCGCCTCGACGGTCTGCTCGAGGTAGCGTTCGAGCCGCTCGAGCCCCTCGACCTCGAAGTCGCGCACGATGTAGGCGACCCTGGCGTCGCCGGTGTTCCCCTCGAGCGATACCGGATGCAGGTACCCCTCGCGGCCCTCCGTGCACTCGGGACTCATCCCCTGCGGGATGCTCTCGATCAGCCGCGCCGCGACGCGCAGCGCGTTGATCATCTTCCCCTTGGCGTAGCCCGGGTGGACATCCCGGCCGACGATCGTCACCAGGGCCATGTCCGCGCAGAACGTCTCGTTCTCCACCTCGCCAAGCGTGCTGCCGTCCATCGTGTACGCGACATCGGCGCCGAACGCCGCGACGTCGAAGTACTTCGTGCCGTGGCCGACCTCCTCGTCCGGCGTGAACCCGAGCCGCAGCCGCGGACGCGGATGCTCCGGATGCTCGATCAGCCACGCGACCGCCTCGAGGATCTCCGCCAGCCCGGCCTTGTCGTCGGCGCCGAGCAGGGTCGTCCCGCTCGCGGTGATGATCTCGTCGCCGACGTGCAGCGCGAGGTCCGGGTTCTCCTCGGCGGTGATCTTCACGTCGGGGTCGTCGGGCAGCACGATGTCGCCGCCCTCGTAGACGTGGACGATCGGCTTGACCCCGTCGCCGCTGGTGCCGAAGTACGTGTCGTAGTGGGCGAGCAGTCCGACCGTCGGCCGGTCCTCGCAGCCAGGGCTCGCCGGGAGCGTGGCGGTGACGTAGCCGTGCTCGTCGCGGCGCACGTCCGCGAGCCCGAGCTCGACGAGGTCGCGCTCGAGCAGCTTCGCGAACTCGAGCTGCTGCGGCGTGCTCGGGTAGCGGTCCTCGACGCCGTCCGCCGACTGGGTGTTGATCCGCGCGTAGCGGATGAAACGGTCCTTGAGCCTCTCGGCGTCGATCTCGATCATCGGGTCTGCTCCGTGGACGCTCGGCGACCGCGGGAAAAGGCGCGGGGTCGCTCACGGGCGGGCCATGCTAGCGCCCGGCAGCCGACGGGGCCACCGGAGGTGCCCGCCTCCAAACCGGCCGGATTCTGCAGTATGCTTGCAACTGGCTGTTCAACGCAGGATGGAGTCCGCCGATGCCCCCATCCCACCGGGTCGAGGACGCCGACGGCCGCAGGCCGGCCGCCCCGAGGCTGATCGAGCGGATCCGCGCCGCCGGGATCCGCGTCACGGGGCCCCGACGCGCGATCGCCCGCGTGCTCGAGGAGGCGGGAGACCACCTCGACGTCGAGGAGATCACGCGCCGCGCCCAGAAGATCGACCCCTCGATCCACCGCGCGACGGTCTACCGCACGCTCGGGCTGTTCAAGGGGCTCGGCCTGGTCGACGAACTCGACCTGCTCCACCTGCGCGGCGAGCGGCACTTCTACGAGATCCGCGAGTCGGCGACCCACGCCCACGTCATCTGCACGCACTGCGGCAAGATCCTCGAGATCGGCGGCGAGACGATCGCCGCCTTCGAGCAGGCGATCTCCGAGGAGACGGGGTTCCGGGTCGAGTCGATGCGGTTCGAGATCGGCGGCTACTGCCCCGACTGCCCCGCCCCGCCCCGCCGGTCGTGACCCGCGGCGCGCGGCCGACGCCGCGCCGTCAGCCGTGGGCGGCGAGGAACCGCTCGACCTCGCGCAGGAAGAACGCCCGCGCGCTGCGGTACGCCGGCGGCCCGGCGCCGGGCAGCAGCGCGACCTGCGCCGGCAGGCGCCGCGCCACGTCGAACAGCCTCTCGGTCGACGGGTCGTCGGCCTGTGCGCCGATCGTGATCAATGCGGGGACCTGGATCGTCCCGGCCAGCCAGCCGTAGGGGTCCTCGCCGTCGAGGCGGGCGACGAAGGCGTCCCACGCGGTGCCCAGCGGGTGCGCGACGCCCGACGCGCCGCTCCACGGCTCGGCGGGAGCATCCGGGGTCAGCCCCGGCGGCGAGTCGGCGACCACGCACCCGACGCGCCGCGGCAGGATCGCGCCGAGACGCAGGGCGACCAGCCCCCCGAAGCCGACCCCGATCGCGGCCGCGGCCTGCTCGACGCCCTGCACGTCGAGGATCTCGAGTGCGCGGGCGGCGACCTCCTCGATCGTCTCGGCATCGAAGCGGATCCGCTCCGCGGTCTCGAACGTGCCCGGCTCCCCGTGGCCCGGCAGGTCGAATCCGATCACGCGGCAGCCGCGCGCGGCGATCTGTTCGGCGAGGCTGCCGGGTTCGAAGTACGGCGCGGCCCGCCCGAGCGCCTCGTGGAGCAGCAGCACCGGGACGTCGCTGCCGACCTCCCTCACGGCGACCTCGGCCTCGCTCAGGGCCAGCGTGCGGACACGGGTCTCGGACGTGACGCTCACGCCCGACTCTTCGGACGGTTCGGCCTAGACTGTAGGCCCGCGGCGCCCCTCACCCCGCCGCGGGATCCAGGGAGCCCGGCATGATCGTCGCCCGCAACGTCTCGGACAAGCTCGAGCGCGCCTCGTGGATCCGGAAGATGTTCGAGGAGGGGGCGCGGCTGCGCGCCGAGCGCGGGGCGGACCGCGTGTTCGACTTCTCGCTCGGCAACCCCGAGATCGAACCCCCCGAGGCGCTGCTCGCGACGGTGCGGCGGCTGCTCGACGAGGCCGAGCCGCGGCGCCACGCCTACATGCCCAACGCGGGGTTCCCGGACGTGCGGGAGCGGATCGCCGCGCGCCTGGCCGCCGAGAGCGGCCTGCCGTTCGACGCCGGGCACGTGATCATGACGGTCGGAGCCGGCGGAGCGCTCAACACGCTGTTCAAGGCGATCCTCGATCCGGGCGACGAGGTGATCGTGCTTGCGCCGTACTTCGTCGAGTACGGCTTCTACATCGAGAACCACGGCGGGCGAATGGTGCTCGTCGACACCGACGACGCCTTCCGGCCCGACATCGACCGCATCGAGGCCGCGATCACCGAGCGCACGCGCGCGATCGTCGTCAACTCGCCGAACAACCCGACCGGCGTGCTGTACGACGAGCGCGACTACGCGCGGCTCGACGAACTGGCCACGCGCGACGGCCGCGAGATCCTCGTCGTCTCCGACGAGCCGTACCGCGCGCTGGTCTTCGACGGCGTCGTCGCGCCGGTCGTGCCGCGGCACGTGCGCCACGCGGTGGTCTGCACCTCGTGGTCCAAGTCCCTGGCGATCCCGGGCGAGCGGATCGGCTACATCGCGATCTCGCCGCGCGTGCCGGACGCGGCCGCGCTTGCCGGGGCGTGCACGTTCACCCACCGCATCCTCGGATTCGTCAACGCACCGGCGCTGTGGCAGCGCGTCGTCGCCGAGGTGGGCGAGCTGACGATCGACATCGGCCCGTACCAGGACAAGCGCGACCTGCTGTGCGACGAGCTCGAGGCGATCGGCTACGAGCTGGTCCGCCCGCGCGGCGCGTTCTACGTCTTTCCGCGCACGCCGATCGACGACCTCGAGTTCATCGGCCTGCTCCAGCAGGAAGGCATCCTCGCCGTCCCGGGGCGCGGATTCGGCCGCGCGAACCACATGCGGCTCTCGCTGACCGTCCCCCGCGAGACGATCGAGCGGGCGATCCCCGGCTTCGAGGCGGCGTTCCGCAAGGCGTCGCGCGCGGGGGCTTGAGCACACCGGGCCGGCGTGCTAGCGTCCGCGGCCGACAACTCGGAATCGACACGCGAACGGGTGTACGGGAAAGGGGTGAGACTCCCCTGCCGCCCGGCGACTGTGAGCGGCGACGGAACCTGCACGGCGCACTCTTCGGGGGCGCCGGCCACTGTGCGCGAGCGATCGCGCGCGGGAAGGCGCAGGGCTCCGGATGACCCGCAAGCCAGGAGACCGACCCGTTCGTGAGCGCGAACCGACCTGGGGCAGGTTCCGCCGCTCGTGGACGCAGCGGCGCGCCGTGATCGACGGCGCGCGGCGAACCGCCCCGACGGGCAGCGGCCGCACGCGGCCGCGTCCGCGGGGCGTTGCTGCATCTGGGGTGCGGGGACCGACCGCGGGTCCCGCGCCCTGCCGGCGTGCGGCGGACCGGACCGACGACGGCGCGGGATCGTGCGGGCGTGTTCCCCCCCGAGGGATGGCCAGACCGCATGATCAGACCGGCACGCACGTTCCTTCACCTCGTCTGCGCGGGCGCCGTCTGCGCGGCCGCGGCACTCGCGCCGCCCGTCGCCGCGGGTCCGCCCGCCACGCGGCCCGCCGACCGGGCCGCCGTGTTCGCGTTCGACCACGACCCGCTGGCCGACCCGTCGGTGACGCTCGAGGGCGATCCGACCGGCCGCCTCGCCTGGCACGACGGCGCGCCCGCGTTCCCGGGCGACCGGCCCGGCGCCCTGCGCGCGCACTTCCTGAGTTCCGCGCCGACCGTGCGCATCGGCTGGGCGCTTCCCGACGATCTCGACGAGCGCGACGCGTTCACCGCGTTCGCCGCGTTCGAGATCCGCAGCGAGGGTTTCTCCGCTGATCCCGACGGCTTCATGCAGATCGCGTGGGGGCTGTGGAACGCGGCGGCGACGGGGCTCGAGCGCGTCGCGTACGGCCCGCGCGCCGACAGCTTCGAGCTGCTCGAGTTCGACTGGTTCCCGAACGTCAGCCCGGTCTTCGGCGGCCCCTACCTCTCGCCGGCGCTGTTCGGCGCCGCCGACCCGGAGAATCCGCTGTTCCCCGCCGCCGGCGCGTTCGCCAACGCCAGCTTCGGATTCGGCCCGCCGGTCGAGCTGCCGTTCGACACGCCGCTGCTGGCGACGATGGAGCATCGGCCGGCCGACGGTGTCGTCGTCGTCTCCGTGCACGAACTGCTCGACTCGGGCGAACTGCTCCCCGTGCCCGGCGCGGTGACGCTCGTCCCGCTCGCGTTCCTCTCACGACCCGAATACCGCTTCGACCGGATCGGCATCGCGCTCTACGAGGATCCGTTCGGGGGCCCGACCCCCGCGGTCGACGCCCAGGTCGACTTCCATGCCCTGGGCGTGCGGCCCGGCCTGACCGTGCACCGCGCCGACGCGCTCTTCGGCGCCGCGGGGCGGTGAGCCCGGTGCGCGGGTCCGCGTCAGCGGCGGCGCTCGTCGCGGCCGTGATCGCCGCGGGGACCGCCCCCGCGCCGGCGGCCGAGCCGTCGCTGCCCGTCGACTGCCTGCCCGACGCGGTGCTGCGCTGGGAGGCGGTCGATCCCGAGCTGCGCTACGGGGCGCGGGACGTGCCGGGCATCGTGCTCGGCCATCCCGGCGACTCGTCGCCGACGACCGGCACGACGACGGTCGCGTCGCTCGGACGCGGCGGATCGGTGACCTTCGAGCTGATCGACGTCGTGATCGAGGACCGCCCCGGGCCCGACTTCATCGTGTTCGAGAACGCGTTCTTCCAGGGGGCGCCCCCCGCCGGCCCGGACGACGACTACCTCGTGTTCCACGAACCGGGATTCGTCGACGTGTCCGCCGACGGCACCGCGTGGGTGCGCTTTCCCTACGACCCGGACGCCCTGGCGCAGGCCGCGACCGTCGGCGCGATCGACCGCGCGCTGCACCGCGCGCTGCGCGGGCTGGCCGGGATCACGCCGACGTTCA
>RFIB01000306.1 GCA_003695625.1 Acidobacteriota bacterium
CCCCCGACGCGCCGGCGGCCGAGCCGGCGCAGGCCGAGTCCGGTCCGGAGACCGGCGGGGCCGCGGAGGCCGCCGGCGAGAGCACCGAATCCTGACGACGGGAATCCCGCGCCGGCACGCGACGGCCGGCGCCGAGCGGCGCGCGCGATGCGCCGCGGCGGAGACGACGAGATGGCTGTGACGGCCCAGGACGTGAAGAAGCTCCGGGAGATGACCGGGGCCGGCATGATGGACTGCAAGAAGGCGCTGCTCGAGACCGGCGGCGACTTCGACCAGGCGGTCGACTTCCTGCGCAAGAAGGGTCTGGCCAAGGCCGCCGGCAAGGCGGGGCGGGCGACCCGCGAGGGCGGAATCTACTCGTACATCCACGCCGGCAACCGCGTCGGCGTCCTGCTCGAGCTGAACTGCGAGACCGACTTCGTCGCCCGGACGGACGAGTTCCAGGCGCTCGCCAAGGGCCTCGCCATGCACATCGCGGCGGCCAGGCCGCGCTTCGTGCGGCGCGAGGACGTCGACGAGGCGACCCTCGAGCGCGAGCGCGAGATCTATCGCGAGCAGATGAAGGACTCGGGCAAGCCGCCGCAGGTGATCGACAAGATCGTCGAGGGCAAGCTGAACAAGTTCTTCGAGGAGGCCTGCCTGCTCGAGCAGGTCTACCTGATCGACCCCGAGGCCAAGAAGAAGGTCCAGGAAGTGATCCACGAGGCGGTGGCCAAGCTGGGCGAGAATATCCAGGTCGCCCGCTTCGCCCGCTTCGAGCTCGGGGAGACCGCCTGAGTCGCGTCGGGCGGCCGGGCGAGGAGAGCCGCGTGGCCGGACGGGACAGCGACGCCGATCCTGAGGACGCGGGGCGCCGGTTCTCGCGCATCCTGCTCAAGGTCTCCGGAGAGGCCCTCGGGGGCTCGTCCGGGCGCGGGCTCGATCCCGTCACGCTCGACCGGCTCGCCGCGGAGCTTGCCGCGGCGCGCGCCGACGGGGTCGAGCTCGGCGTCGTCCTCGGCGGAGGGAACTTCCTGCGCGGGGCGGCCCTCGCCGCGGGCGGGCCGGTCGGGCGCGTCACCGCCGACCGGATGGGAATGCTCGCCACGGTGATGAACGCGCTCGCGCTGCGCGACGTCCTCGCCGCGCGCGGGCTGGACGCCGTCGTGCTGGCGCCGGACACGTTCGGCGGCGCGGCGCTCCGGTTCACGCGCGAGATCGCGCTGGCCGCGCTCGGCGAGGGGCGGATCCTGCTGCTGGCCGGCGGGACCGGGCATCCGTTCTTCACGACCGACACCGCGGCCGCCCTGCGTGCGGCCGAGATCGACGCCGGGCTGCTCGCCAAGGCGACGAAGGTGGACGGCGTCTACGACCGCGACCCTGCGGTCGATCGCGACGCCCGGCGGTTCGACCGGCTCAGCTGCCGCGAGGTGATCGAACGCCGGCTGGCCGTGATGGACCTGACCGCGATCTCGCTGTGCCGCGAGGCCCGCATCCCGGTGGTCGTCTTCGATCTCGGCATCTCCGGGGCGCTGACCGCGATCGCCCGTGGAGAGGAGATCGGGACGCTCGTGACACCCGACGACTGATAGCCGCAAGGTGCCCGTGACGGCGTCCGACGCCGAGGGAGCGACAGCGATGCTCGACGAACTCTACAAGCGCACGAGAACCCGCATGGACCAGTCGGTCGAGGCCGTCAAGCGCGAGCTGAACGCCCTGCGCACCGGCCGCGCGAGCACCACGCTGCTCGACGGGATCTCGGTCGACTACTACGGTCAGATGACTCCGCTGAACCAGGTCGCCAAGCTCTCGGCCCCGGAGCCGGGGCTGCTCGTGGCGCAGCCGTTCGACCCGACGCTCGTGCCCGTGATCGAGAAGGCGATCCGCTCGTCCGACCTCGGGCTGAATCCCGCGTCCGACGGCAAGGTGATCCGGATCCCGATCCCGCCGCTGACCGAGGAGCGCCGGCGTCAGCTCGTCAAGAAGGTCGGCACGATCGCGGAGGAGGGCCGCACCGCCGTGCGCCAGATCCGCCGCGACGCCAACGAGGAGATCAAGGCCGCCCAGAAGGAAGGCGAGATCTCCGAGGACGACGGGCGACGCGGGCTCGAGGAGATCCAGAAGCTCACCGACGAGCACGTCAAGCGGATCGACGAGCTGGCCAAGGCCAAGGAAAAGGAACTGATGGAGTTCTGATGGCGCGCGAGGCCAGCGCGATCCTGCTCGCCGCCGGGGCCGGGACACGGCTCGGCGCCGGCCGGACCAAGGCGCTGGTTCCCGTCGCCGGACGGCCGCTCGTCTGGTGGTCCGCGGCGGTGCTCGCCGGGATTCCGCGGATCGTGCGGGTGGTGCTCGTCGTGCCCGGCGACCCGGTCGCGGCGGACGACATCGCCGCCGCCGCCCGAGAGGCGGGGCTCGATCCCGTCGTCGTGTGCGGCGGCGCGCGCCGGAGGGACTCGGTGCGCGCCGGGCTCGGCGCCGTCGAGCGCGGCATCGTCGCGGTGCACGACGCGGCCCGCCCGCTGGCCGACGCGGAGCTGTACGGGCGGGTGCTCGACGCCGCGAGCGCGTCGGGCGCGGCGGTCCCGGCGGTGCCCGTCGCGGACACGGTGGTCGAGATCCGCGGCGACGAGATCGCCCGCGTTCCCGACCGGACCCGGCTGCGCGCCGTGCAGACGCCGCAGGCGTTCGACGCCGAGCTGCTGCGCCGCGCGCACGAGGCGGCGGATCCGGGCTGGGACGCTCCGGACGACGCGTCGCTCGTCGTGGCTGCCGGCACCGCGGTCCGCCTGGTGCCCGGCGCGGCCGCGAACCGCAAGCTGACCTGGCCCGAGGACATGACGTGGTTCGAGGGACGGCTCGCGGCCGGGAGGAGCGGATGACGCACCCGCGGATCGGACTCGGCTGGGACGTGCACCGGATCGAGCCGGGGCGGCCGCTGCGGCTGGTCGGCCTGACGCTCGATCCCGACCGGGGGCCGGTGGCGCACTCCGACGGGGACGTGCTGGCGCACGCGGTGGTCGACGCGCTGCTCGGCGCGGCGGGACTCGACGACATCGGCACGCTGTTTCCCGACGACGATCCGCGCTGGAAGGGGGCGGCCGGACCGGCCCTGCTCGAGCTGGCGGTGGCCGCGCTGGCCGACGCCGGCTGGCGGCCGCTGCAGGTCGACGCGGTGATCATCGCCGACCGGCCCCGCATCGCGCCGCATCGCGACGCGCTGCGCCGGGCACTGGCCGACTGCCTCGGGCTCGGACCCGGCGATGTCAACGTCAAGGGCAAGCGCACCGAGGGGCTCGGCGGACTCGCCGGGGGGGCGGGCATCGGCTGCCGGGCGATCGTCCAGATCGGGCCGCTCGGCGACACCCCACGATGAGCCGGCAGCGAACACCGCGCGGCCCGCGGCCCGCGCGGCGGCCCGATGCGGGAGAGAGCGTCGTGGTCGGGTATCACGCGGTGCTGGCGGCGCTGGAGAACACGCCGCGTCGCGTCGAGCGGCTGCTCGTGCAGCGCGGCCGGCGCGATGCCCGGATGCGCCGGATCGTCGCGCTGGCCCGCGAGGCCGGGGTGCCGTTCCGGCCGGTCCCGGTCGAGGCGATCGAGCGCCTGGCGCGCGGCGCCTCGCACCAGGGGGTCGCCGCCCGGCTCGCGGGCTGCGACCTGCTCGATCTCGACGACCTGCTCGGGCCCCCGGCGCCGTCGCTGCTGGTCGTGCTCGACGGCGTCGAGGATCCCCGGAACGTCGGTGCGGTCGCCCGGACGGCCGCCGCGGTCGGGGCGGGGGGGCTTGTCCTGCCGGGATGGCGTTCCGCGGGCGTCGGGCCCGGGGCGCTCAAGACGGCGGCGGGTGCGTTCGCACTCCTGCCGGTGGCCCGGGCGGGCAACGCCGCCCGGACCCTCGAGACCCTGCGCGAGGCGGGGCTGGTGCCGGTCGGACTCGATGTCCGCGGGGGCGTCGCTCCCTGGGAGGTCGATCTGCGGGGGCCGGTCGCGCTGGTCGCCGGCGGCGAGGCGCGCGGGCTGCGCCCCTCCGTGCTCGGGCGCTGCGAGGTGCGCGTCCGCATCCCCGTGGCCGAGGCGATCGGCTCGCTCAACGTGTCGGTCGCCGTCGGCATGGTCCTGGCGGAGCTTCTCCGGCAGCGGGGAGCGTCCGCGGCAGGCGCCGGACGTCCCCGGACGGCGGAAACCGAAGATCCAGCGAAAGTCCCGCCGCCGTCCCGCTCCCGGAACGATTCTTGACGGCCCCCCGGGCGGGTGCTAGCATCTCGCGGCTGCTGGGCTGGCGTAGCTCAGTGGTAGAGCAGCTGATTTGTAATCAGCCGGTC
The DNA here is from genome assembly GCA_003695625.1 of Acidobacteriota bacterium. Taxonomy (GTDB): domain Bacteria; phylum Acidobacteriota; class Polarisedimenticolia; order J045; family J045; genus J065. The sequence goes on from RFIB01000306.1 coordinate 4,305, forward strand.
GGGGGTTCGAGTCCCTTCGCCAGCTCCATCGAAGCCGTGGGCGGGCGGAGGATCGGTCGCCACCGGCGAGGGAATCCGGACCAGACGGCCGACGAGGCCCGCAGAGGGGCTTTGCCGTCTGGTTCCATGTGTGCAAGGTCGGAGGGGTACCCAAGTGGCCAAAGGGAGCAGACTGTAAATCTGCCGTCGTACGACTTCGGAGGTTCGAATCCTCCCCCCTCCACCATCGGCGGTGGCCAGGCTTCCGGAGACCATCGAACCACCGGCCGCGGGCCGCAGGCACGAGGCCGGAAGGCGAGGATCGACGAGGGCGGGAATAGCTCAGTTGGTAGAGCATCAGCCTTCCAAGCTGAGGGTCGCGGGTTCGAGTCCCGTTTCCCGCTCCAGGTCGTGAGCTGACGCGGGACCCGGCGGGACCCGCGAGACAGGAGATCGCCGGCGGCGCAGGCCGGCAGGAGAAGCAGCCCAGGCGGGCCCATGTAGCTCAGGTGGTAGAGCACCTCCTTGGTAAGGAGGAGGTCACCAGTTCGAGTCTGGTCATGGGCTCCACAAGGCGATGGGAGCGAGGGGCGCGGGCGGAGCCGGGCGTCCCGGTCGGTCCCGGGGGCACGGGCCCCGGGCCGGAGGACACGACTGATGGCCAAGGAGAAGTTCGAGCGGACGAAGCCGCACGTGAACGTGGGGACGATCGGCCACGTGGATCACGGGAAGACGACGCTGACGGCAGCGATC
>RFIB01000307.1 GCA_003695625.1 Acidobacteriota bacterium
CCGCTCGACATGCGCTTCGATCCGGATCGGCCGGGTCCGACCGCGGCCGAGCTGGTCGCCCGCACGCCGCAGCCGCAGCTCGCCGCGCTGTTCGCCGAGCTCGGCGAGATCCGCGGTGCGCGCCGCCTGGCGCGGGTGATCTGCGAGGAGCGCGCGCGCGAGCCGATCCGCACCACCGGCCGGCTGGCCGAGATCGTGCGCCGGGCGCTGCCCGCGCGTCCCGCGGGCCGCTCGCGCATCGATCCCGCCACGCAGGCGTTCCAGGCCCTGCGGATCGCGGTCAACGACGAGCTGGGGCGGCTCGAACGCGCGCTCGACGGACTGGTCGACCTGCTCGCGCCGGGCGGCCGGATCGCCGTGATCTCGTTCCACAGCCTCGAGGACCGGATCGTCAAGCGGACCCTGCGCCGGCTCGCCGCCGGGGGCGAGCCGTCGCCGATCACCGGCCAGCCGACCGCGGAGCCGGTGCTCGAACTCGGCACCCGGCGGCCGCTGCGACCGTCGGAGGACGAGATCGCCGCCAATCCGCGCGCCCGCTCGGCCCGCCTCCGCTGGGGGATCCGCCGATGAGCCTCCCGCGCGGCGTCGTCAGCCACCCCCCGGTGGTCTCCGGCCACCCGGCGGCGTTCGGCGGCGTGCTGCGTCTCGCGCTGCGCGTCGCGCTCGTCCTGTGCCCGCTGATCGCGCAGGTCGCGGGCCAGGTCCCGGGACGCGCCTGGCAGTACGAGGCTCGGCGCGTCGAGGCGCGGATCCGCGAGGAGCAGGAAGCGCAGCGGCTGCTGCGGGCGCGGCTGGCCGCGCTGACCGATCCGAAGCGGCTGCGTCGCGAGGCGCGCCGGCTCGGCCTGTCGGCCCCCCCGGCCGACGCGCCGCCGGTCGTGCTGCGCAGGGACGCGGCGGAGGACGGCGCGCGATGACCGTGCGCGCCGTCGGCCTGCCCGGCGAGGGCGAGGCGCCGCGTCGCGCGGCCCCGTCGCTCGGGGTCCGGCGCCGGCTGCTTCTCGTCACGCTGCTGGCGGTCGGCGCGGCGATCGGGCTGCGGCTGGTGCGGCTGCAGGTCGTCGACCACGAGCCGCTGGCACGGATGGCCCGGGCGCAGGCCCAGTCGGTCGAGGAGATCCCCGGCCCGCGCGGCGACATCGTCGACCGCCACGGCCGGCTGCTGGCGATCAGCACGCCGGTCCGCGTGCTCGCGATCGTCCCGCGGCTGGTCTCGGACCGCGGGCTGCGCGAGCTCGCGCGCGCCTCGCGCTGCGGCTGCGACCTGCGGCGTCACCGCGAGCGCGCATGGCGCATCGTCCAGCGCCGGTGCGATGCGCGCTGCGTCGCCGCGGTCGAGGAGCTGGTCGAGCGCGGGATCGTTCCGCGCGGCGCGGTGCACTGGGAGCGCGCCTACAAGCGCGAGTATCCGCTCGGTGAACTCGCGGCCCAGACGCTCGGGTTCGTCACGCGCGACCCGGGAGCGCTCGAGGGCCTCGAGCTGGCGTACAACGACCTGCTCCGCTCGCCCGCGCGCCGGATCGTGCTCGTCCGCGACGCCAAGAACCAGGGCGTCGCCGTGCTCGGCGGGCCGCGGACCGACCGGGCCCCGGCCGCGCTGATGCTGACGCTCGACGTCAGGATCCAGCGCGTGCTCGAGCGGGCGCTCGACAGCGCGATGGCGCGTCACGGTGCCGAGAGCGGCGCCGGCGTGGTGCTCGACCCGCGTTCGGGAGACCTGCTCGCCCTGGCCTCGCGGCCGGCGTTCGATCCGAACCGCTACTGGAAGGCGCGCGACGAGGCGCTGCTCAACCGCCCGCTGCGCGGCGAGTTCGAGCCGGGCTCGGTGATCAAGCCGCTCGTCGCCGCGGCGCTGGTCGAGGGCGGCTTCTACCGGCCCGGGCGACGCGTCGACTGCGAGCACGGCGCCTGGCGCACCCGCGGCAGGACGATCCACGACGTGCACGGGTGGGGCGCGCTCACGCTGCCCGAGGTGCTGGCGGTCTCGAGCAACATCGGCATCACGAAATTCGCGCGCCCGCTGCCCGACACGGCGCTGTACGGACATCTCGCGGCGCTCGGGCTCGGCCGGCGCACCGGCGTCGACCTGCAGGGCGAGTCGCCCGGACGTCTTCCCCGCCCCGGGCGCGTCGCCCGCATCGACCGCGACTCCAACGCGTTCGGCTACTCGCTGTCGGTCACCCCGCTCCAGCTCGCGGTCGCCTACGCGACGATCGCGGCCGACGGCCTGCGCCCGGTTCCGCACCTGGCGCGGGCGGTGCGCCGGGACGGCGACCGGTGGGCGCCGCTGCCGGTCCCCGCACCGCAGCGGGCGCTGTCGCCGTCGACCGCGGCCCTGCTGCGTCGCTGGCTGGTCGGGGTCGTCGAGGACCGGCACGGCACCGGGTCCCGGGCGCGCGTCCCGGGCTTCCGCGTCGCCGGCAAGACCGGCACCGCGTGGCATCACGATCCGGAGCGAGGCGGCTACGATCGCGACCGGCTGCACGCGACGTTCGCCGGGTTCGCACCGGCCGAGCAGCCGCGGGTGGTCGTCGTGGTCTCGCTGCTCGTCCCGCGGCGGTCCAACGAGGGCGGCGGCACGGTCGCCGCGCCGGTGTTCGCCGAGGTGATGGGCGAGACGCTCAGGCTGCTGCGCGTCGACGCGCCGGTCCGCGTCCGCCGGCAGACCCCGGACGACGGCCCGCGCCGGATCGCGGCGAGGAGCGCCCGATGATCGCGCTGGGCGTCCTGGTCGAGGCGTGTCCCGGCGCGAGGCTCGCGCACGGCGAGGCCGACACCGCGATCCGCGGCCTGTGCCTCGACTCGCGCCGCGCCGGGCCGGGATTCCTGTTCGCCGCGCTGCCCGGACGTCGCGCGGACGGCACGCGCTTTGTCGGCGACGCGCTCGCCCGCGGCGCCGTCGCCGTGCTCGCCCGGCCCGGGACGGACGTTCCCGGCGACGCGGCGCTGGTCGTCGCGGACGATCCGCGCGCCGCGCTCGCCGCGATGGCGCGCCGCTTCCACGGCGCACCCGACGAGCGGCTCGCCGTCGTCGGCGTGACCGGCACCGACGGCAAGACCTCGACCGTGGCGATGCTGCGGGCGGCGTGCGAGGCCGCCGGCCTGCCCGCGGCGAGCGCGGGCACGCTCGGCGCGGACGGCGCGCCCTCGGCGCTGACGACGGCGGAGGCGCCGGAGCTGTGGGAGTTCCTCGCCGCCTCCGCGGCGGGTGGCGCCCGCGTGGCGGCGATCGAGGTCTCGTCGATCGCGGTCGCGGAGCGGCGCGTCGCCGGACTGCGTTTCCGCGGCGCGGTGCTGACGTCGCTCGGCCACGACCATCTCGATTATCACGGCTCGCCCGAGGCCTACCGCGCGGCCAAGCGCGCGCTGTTCGAGGCGCTCGACGAGCGCGCGTTCGCGGTGATCGCGAGCGGGGACGACCCGTTCGACGACTTCGCCCGCGCGGCGGCGCCCGCACGCGTGATCCGCGTCGGCACCGCGGCGGGCTGTGACTGGCGCGTCGAGGACCATCGCGCCGACGCGCGCGGGGCGACGTTCCGGCTCGCGGGCCCAAGGCTTGCGATCCCGCTCGCGACGCGGCGCCCGGCGCCGTGGGACGCCCTCAACCTGGCCGCGGCCGTGGCGGCGGCGGTCGCGCTCGGGGCCGACCCGGAGGCGGCGGCGCGCGGCGCGGCGGCGGTCGGGACGATCCCAGGACGCTGGCAGGTGATCGACGAGGGCCAGCCGTTCGCGGCCGTCGTCGACTACGCGCACACGCCCGACGCGGTCGACCGCGTCGTCGCGCTGGCCCGGCGTCTGTCGCGCGGCCGCGTGATCGTCGTGCTCGGGGCCGGCGGCGAGCGCGATCCGCACAAGCGGGAGCCGATGGGCCGGCTCGCCGCGCGGCACGCCGACCTGCTGGTGATCACCGACGACAACCCGCGCGGCGAGGATCCGGAGCGGATCGCGTCCCGGCTGCTCGCGGGGGCCCGGGGCGAGGACTGCACGGTCGAGCGCATCGCCTCGCGGCCGGCCGCGATCGCCGCCGCCGTCGACGCCGCCCGCCCCGGCGACGTGGTGCTCGTGCTCGGCAAGGGACACGAGACGACGCAGCACGTCGGCGGGCACGTGCTGGAGATGGACGACCGCGAGCTGCTGCGCGCGGCGCTGCGGCACGCCCGGGAGACGCGGTGATGCGGCGCACGGCGGAGCAGATCGCCCGCGACACCGGCGGCCGGCTGGTCGCGGGCGATCCCGCGCGCCTCGCGCGCGGGGTGACGATCGACTCGCGGCGCGTCGACCGTGACGC
>RFIB01000050.1 GCA_003695625.1 Acidobacteriota bacterium
TGCCCAGCAGCTCGGCCCGCTCCTTCGCCGTGGTCGGCGGTGGGGCGACGACCGCCCGGCCGAGTCCGCCGCGCCGCGCGGCCGGGGCCGGAGCGGCCGGCTGCTCGGCAGGAGCGCGCTCGGCGACCGGTTCGGGCTCCACGGGCGCAGAGGGTTCCGTCGCCGCCGCGGGCTGCTCGACCGCGGGCTCCGCCGGTTCGGCGGCCGGCGTGTCGGCGACCACCTCGGCCGGCTCCTCCTGCGCGGCCTCGGCCTCCCGGCGAGCCGCCTCGCGCTCCTCCTCCGCCGCCTTGCGCGCGCGCTCGAGTTCGGCGCGCTTGCGCGCAGCGCGCTCGAGGGCCGCCCGGCGGGCCGCCTCCTTGCGCTCCTCCTCGCGGCGCCGTGCCTCTTCCGCGGCGCGCTCCCGGGCCTGCTTCTCGGCCAGCGCGCGGGCGATCGCGTCGTCCTTGGGCGTTCGCGCCTGCGGCTTGGGCCGCGGCTTGAACAGTTCCCGGAGCTCCGCGACAAGCGCGTCATCGATCGCCTGGAGATTCGACTTGACGGGGACGTCCATGTCCTCGAGCGCGTCGATGATCTCCTGGCTGTCGACGTTCAGCTCCTTGGCCAGTTGGAAGATCCGCACGATCTACTCCTGCTGCGCACCGGAGCTCTCCGGCTCCGCATCATCCGGTTCCTGCTCGCCCGCGACCGGCTCGGCCTGCGGCTCGGCGGGCTCGGCGAGCAGTTCCGCCGCATCCACGTCCGGCGCCGGGCTCTCGCCGAGCAGCGTGCTCGCCATCTGGGCCACGGCCTGCTCCTCGGCGAGCCGGGCCTCCGAGGCAGCCGCCAGTTCGGCGGCCACGCGGCGGGCCTCCTCTTCCTCGGCGCGCACGACGTCGATCAGCTGCTCCGCCTGGTCGTGGATCTGCAGGCACAGCTCGACGTCGATGCCGGGGACGCGGGTCAGGTCCTCGAGATCCGCCGAGAGCAGCTGTTCGAGGTCGCGGAATCCCGCCTCGATCAGCGCCTCGACGACCGCGTCGTCGATCTGCAGCCTCGAGAAGAGGTTGCGCGCACGGGCACGCGCCTCCTGCTCGGCGTCGATCTCGGCACGCTTCTCGCTCTCGCTCTTGACGTCGATGCGCCAGCCGACGAGCCGGCCGGCGAGGCGGACGTTCTGGCCCCGGCGACCGATGGCAAGCGAGAGCTGGTCGTCCGGGACGATCACCTCGACCTGGCGCCGCTCCTCGTCGCGCGACGCCACGCGGTTCGCGGTGGCGGGCTTGAGCGCCTCGCGCACGAACGTCATCGCATCCTCGTGGAACTGGACGATGTCGATCTTCTCGCCGCGGAGCTCCCGGATCACCGACTGGACCCGGTTGCCCTTCATCCCGACGCAGGCGCCGACGGGATCGACGTCGCGATCACGCGACTGGACGGCGATCTTCGAACGTTCGCCGGCGTCGCGGGCGACGCAGACGATCCGCACCGTCCCGTCGTAGATCTCCGGGACCTCCATCTCGAACAGCTTCATCACGAGGCGCGGATCGGTCCGGGACAGGATGATCTGCGGTCCCTTCCCGGATCGCTCCACGTCGACGATGATCGCCCGGATCCGGTCGCCGGGGTTGTAGTGCTCGCTGCGTACCTGCTCGCGCCGCGGGACGACCGCCTCGGTCGAGCCCATGTCGACGATGATGTCCCCGCGCTCGATGCGCTTGACGAAGCCGTTGACCAGCTCGCCGACGCGGTCGATGTATTCGTTGTAGATCTTCTCGCGCTCGGCTTCCTTGACCTTCTGGTAGATGACCTGCTTGGCCGCCTGTGCCGCGATACGGCCCAGCTCCGGCACCTCCCGCGGAAACAGCAGGTCCTGATCGAAGTCGGCCTGGGGGTCGATCTCGAGCGCTTCCTCGAGGCTGATCTCGGTCAGTTCGTCCGTCACCTCGGGGACGACGCGCCGCTTGGCGTAGATGCGGAACTCGCCCGACTTCTCGTCGAACACCGCGGCGATGTTCTCTCGGGTGTGCAGCACCTTGCGCGCGGCGGCAGCAAACGCTTCCTCGAGCGCCTTGATGATGATCTCGCGGTCGATCCCCCGCTCGCGGGTGATGTCTTCGATCGCCTGGATCAGGTCGGTGTGGGACATCGTCGTTCCTTTTTCCGCCATTCTCACCACTCCACATGCACGCGTGCGGAGAGAACCGAATCGAGAGAGAGCTGCTGTTCGCTGTCCGACGCGCTGCGCAACGTGACCGTGCCACGCGCTTCGTCCACCGCGGCGAGCGTCGCGATCTCCGTGCGGGCCCGTCCCTCGGCGTCGCGATAGCGGACGCGAACCTTCTCGCCGACGGTGCGCGTCCAGTGCGCCGGGGTGCGGAGCGGCCGCTCGAGCCCCGGCGAGGAGACTTCCAGGTCGTATCCGTGGGGGATCGGATCCTCGATGTCGAGCTCGCGCGAGATCTGCCGGCTGACGCGCTCGCAGTCGTCGAGCGAGACCGGACGGTCGTCGCGCCACAGGAACACCTGCAGCTTCCAGCGCGGACCGAGCCGGCGGTAGACGAGGTCGTAGATCTCGACGCCCTGGTCGGCTGCCGCGCGGTCGGCGATCGCGCGGATTTCCTGCTCGATGTCGTGCCTGGTGCTCAACGTCGCTCCGTCCCGGCCCCCGTGCCGCCGCGCCCCGCCCCGCGGGCCGAACACGCACGAAAAAAGGCGGCCGCGGGCCGCCTCCGAGGGTCGAGGTCCGAACGGCATCTTAGCAAGCGCCGCCCGGCGCGGCAACGCCCGGGTGCGGCCGGGTCTCGCGGACCCGGGGCCCCCGCGGGGACCTCCGGCCCGGGGCCGCCCGGGCACGAATGCAGCGCGTTACGGTGCATTACGAACAAGAGCAAGCCAAAAAACGCTTCAGTGAACGCTCTCCGGGCCCGACGCCGGCGTCGATCCGCGGCTCGCGCTGTCCGGCCAAGTCTTTTTCCTGCAGCAGTTTGCGCTCAGGGCCAAAAAAA